>NZ_OMPO01000003.1:0-300000 GCF_900292035.1 Blastococcus sp. Marseille-P5729
CGTCCTCGGGGTCTGGCGGTTGCTCGTAGAGATAGCTGAAGGCGGCGTTGAGCGATGCGGCCAGCGGGACGGCGAGCAACGCGCCGACGATACCGGCGGGGGGGGGGGGGGGCGCGGCGGCCCGCCGGGCGCGCCCGGGGGGGGGGGGCAGCCCCCGCCTCACCCACTGTCTGCTGGCGGCGATCGTTGCGCTGCTGGTGCTCACCCTCGCCCCCGCCATCACGCCCGCCGGCCACGCCGCACCCGACCCCACCGCAGGCCCGCCGCGCCGCGATCCCTTCCCGGTGCAGGTCACCTTCACCAGCATCAGCCCCAGGCTGCTGCAAGGCGACGAGCCGATCCAAGTCAGCGCACGACTCACCAACACCGGTCAGAGCACGATCAGCAAGATGTGGGTGCGGCTGCAGCGCGATGACCGCGTGTCCAACCGCGCCGGTCTGCTCGCGGTCGACCAGAAGCAGCCGACGTACACCTCGGTAGTCGGTGACGAGGTCGATCTCGACGACGAGCTGGCACCTGGGCAGACCCGCACCGTACAGCTGTCCGTCGCGCCGGGAGATCTGGCGATCACGCAGGCGGGCAACTATCCGATCCTGCTCAACGTGCAGGGCGCGATCGACGGCGAGCCCGGGCGGGTCGGACAGGTCGCCTTCACACTCCCCCGCGCCGAGGCGGCCCAGGCCCAGCCGGTCTCGGTGACCTGGGTCCTTCCGCTGATCGAGCGGCCGCACCGGGCCGGCGAGGCCGATGTCTTCGTCGACGACCACCTCGCCGAGCTCGTGGCACCGGGCGGGCGGCTTGAGCGAATCCTCACTGCCGCCGAGACGCACGCCGACGCGAGCGCTTTGACCCTGGTCATCGATCCCGGGTTGGTGGACGAGCTCACCGCGATGAGCGACGGCTACCAGGTGCGCGCTGCCGACGGCACGACAGAGGGTGCTGGCGCGGACGACGCCCTCGGATTCCTCGACCGGCTCCGAGCGCTCGCCGAGACCACGACCATCGCGATCACGCCGTACGCCGACGTCGACACCGTCGCGCTGGTCCGGGCCGGGCTCGGATCCGTCGTCCAGGCGGCCCACGCGTACGGCGAGCAGGTCGTCACCGACCAGCTGCAGACCACTCCGCACACCCAACTCGCCTGGCCGGCCGACGGCATTCTCACCGACGCTGCCCTCGACGTCCTTCGGCAGACCGGAATTACCCAGGTGCTGCTGGGCGGTGCCTCCTTCGGTCAGCAGGACTATCTCGCCTCCAGCGAGCAGGTCACCGAGGACGCCGCCACGGCCCTGCCCGGCGCTACCGCGATCGTGGCCGACCCCGGCCTGTCCCGGCTGCTGGGCGACGGAACCGGGTTTGCCGGCGGCGCGCCGGCCGCCACACAGCGGGTCGCGGCCGAGCTGGCGACGATCGCCGCCCAGTCGCCGAGCCGCCAACGGAATGTCGTGCTCGCGCCGCCGCGCGACTGGAATCCGTCGTCCGACCTGCTCAACTCGTTGCTGACGCTCACGACGACCACACCGTGGATCGCACCGGCCTCCCTCGAGGAGGCCGCCAGCCGGGCACCGCAGGATCGCGGCGCCCTCGACTACCCCGCTGCCTTGTCCACGCGAGAGCTGCCGGCCGAGACACTGCAGGGACTGCAGGTGCCGATCGCCCAGATCAACGAGCTGAGCGGGGCCTTCGAGCCGGCCGACGCCGACGAGGTCCTCGCCTCCGCGCAGGCTGCTATGTTCCGGGCCGCGAGCTCCGCCTGGCGGGGAGCCGCCGGCGGGCCGCAAGGGCCGGGCGCCGACGCGGCCGTCGACGCCGTCAACCACATCCGTGACCAGATCCGGATCGTCACCCCGACGAACGCCACCTACACGCTCTCCGCGAGCGACGCCCCGCTGGTGCTCACCGTCGAGAACAACCTGCCGGTCCCGGTCTCCTACCGCATCGGGCTGGACCCGAGACAGTCCGCGGGCCTGAAGCCGGCAGACATCGGAGTGCTGACCATCCCCGCCCTGTCCCGCGCCACGGTCCAGATACCCACCACCGTCGAGCGGTCCGGCACCTTCTCGGTGGTGGCGCAGATCCGGACGCCGGACGGCAAGCCGCTCGGTCGCGACGTCACGATCATGGTGTCGTCGTCGGTGTACGGCACGGTCGCGCTGATCGTCACCGGCGCAGCCTTCGCCATGCTGCTGGCGCTGATCGCCCGCCGCTGGTGGCGCCGCCGCCAGTTCTGGGCGGCGCAGGCTGCGCAGCCGCAGGAGCCGGCCCCGGTCGATCACGACCCCTTCGCAGGCGGGGAGGACGACGACTGGGACCTGTCGGTGCACGAGGCGGACGCGGGTGAGCCCGCCCCGGACGACGACGCGACCCGACACCGGCCCAGCGGGCCGCCGGAGGTTGTGGATCAGCAGAACGTAGGCTCTACCGAGCCCTCGCGGCCCGTCCCGACCTCCCGTACGGAAGAAGATCGCCCATGAGCCAAGGCGGACTGCTGCGTTCCGCCGGCCAGGTGGCCATCGGCACCCTCACCTCCCGCGTCACCGGATTCGTCAAGACGCTCGCGCTCGCGGCGCTGCTCGGCGACACCCTCACCAACGACGCCTACAACGTCGCCAACACGCTGCCGAACATGGTGTACGAGCTGCTGCTCGGCGGCGTCCTGACCTCGGTCATCGTGCCGTTGCTGGTCCGGGCGGAGAAGGACGCCGAAGAGAGCGGCAGCGACCACAACGCCTACGCGCAGCGGCTGTTCACCCTCTCAGTCGTGGGCCTCACCGGCGCGACGGTGATCGGCGTGCTGCTCTCGGGCGTGCTGGTGACGATGATGAACATCGGCCCGGGGCAACCCCACCACGACCGCGCCACGCTCATGGCCATGCTGCTGCTGCCGCAGATGATCTTCTACGGCATCGGCGCGCTCGCCGGCGCCGTCATCAACACCCGCGAGTCCTACCGCGGCCCCGCCTGGGCGCCGGTGCTGAACAACCTCGTCGTGATCGCGGTCGCGGTGGCGATGATCTGGCTGCGCCGCGGCAGTGGCGAGCTGACCACGGCCGAGGTGGTCATCCTGTCGGTCGGCACCACGCTCGGCATCGTGGCGCAGGCGTTGATCCTGATCCCGAGCTGGCGCAAGGTCGGTTTCCGCTGGAGGTGGCGCTTTGACGTCCGCGGTGTCGGCCTGGGCGAGCTGCGCTCCCTCGCGGTGTGGGTGCTCGGCTACGTCATCATCGGTCAGGTCGGCTTCATCGTGGCCACGAACGTCGCCAACTACGCCAGCCGCACCGTGCCCGGCACCACGACCCAGTGGACCTACGCGGCGCTGCTGTTTCAACTGCCGTACGGCATCCTCGGCGTCTCACTGCTGACCGCGCTGATGCCCAAGATGTCACGAGCCGCTCGCGACCACGACTGGCCCGCTGTCAAGCGGTTCCTGGCCGATGGCACCCGGCTGACTGGCATAGGGCTGATCCCGGTCAGCGTCGCCTTCTGGCTGCTGGCCGTCCCGCTGACGGCGCTGTTCTTCAACGTCGGGCGGTTCGGGCCGGACGCCGCCCGCTCAACCGGCCTGATCCTGGCCGCGGCCTCCTTCGGGCTGCTGCCGTACGCGATCACCCTGCTGCAGCTGCGGGTGTTCTTCGCCGCGAAGGACGCTCGGACGCCGACGCTGATCATGGTCGGCATCGTCGCCGTCCGGATCGTGCTGAGCCTGGCGTGCTTGACGCTGCCGCCCGAGCACGTCGCCCTCGGCCTGGCGGTCGCCAACAGCCTCGCCTTCGTCGTCGGCGCGGCGATCGGCGATGTCGTGCTGCGCCGGCGGTTCGGTCGCCTGGGCACCGGTGCGGTACTGCGTGAACTGGTGAGGATCAGCGCCGCGGCGGGCATCGGCGTCCTCGTCGCCACGCCGGGCTACCTGTGGCTGAGCCAGCTGCTGACCGGCATCGACCCCTGGAACCTCGACGGCCTCACCGGCGTGCCGGTGCTGGCGATGAGCAAGCTTCAGCTGGCCCTGGTGCTGGTCGTCTCGAGCATCGTCGGCCTCGCGGGCTTCGTGGCCGCCGGTCTGGCGCTGCGACTGCAGGATCTGCGCCGGCTTCGCGGGCTGCGCCGCCGCTGAGGCGCCTGAACGCCGGAGCCAGGTTTATCAATTCGTTATGTGGCGTTACGTCATGCCGCAGGTGCTGCTTCGTTTCATTGAAATGATGACCACCAGCGAGCCCACCCGCACCGCCGCGCACCTCGGCGAGGTGCGTGCGGCGCTGCGCCCGCTGGTGGGCAGCCGGTATCGCGTCATGGACGAGGTCGATGAGGTCCTGGTGGACGATGCCACCGGCGAGCCCGTCCCGTACTGGAGCTGCTACCTGGCCGAAGACGTCCGGTTACGACGCAAGGTGGTGCTGCGTCTGGCGCGCATCGAGCACGGTGACACGGCGGGCCTGCACGCGCGGGTACGCCAGGCGCGGTTCGGCGCGAGGCTCAACGCCCACCTGGTCGCCGGTGTGTACGACGCGGTCATCCACGGCGATCCGTCACTGATCGCACCGCCGGCCACGGCCGCCGTAATCGTGAGCGAGCACTTCCAGGGCCCGACGCTGCGTGAAGCCATCGACTCCGGCGCGCACCTGAACCAGTCCGCGATCCTCGCAGCGCTCGCGCACCGCGTCGCGGACGCCGCGGACGCCGGCATCAGCTTTGGCGTCCTGCGGCCCGAGCAGGTCGTGCTGTCGACCGAGGGCCCCGCCATCGCCTGCCTGCCGGCCGGCACCGTGGTCGAGCTCGGACCGACCAGCCTGGACGCCCTGGCCGAGGGCATGCGCACCAGCGGGATGCTGGCCCGCGCGTTCCGCCGGATGCGGACGGCGTCCGCCCGCCACGTGCCCGCGCACTAGAAAGACCGACCCCTAGAACCGTCGAAGCGGGCGCTACCCGATATGGTGGCGCCCGCTTCGGGCGATCGGTCCTACGCCGTGGCGGTCTCGGGCTCGCGCACCGGCTCCGTAGCCTCCGGGCCGCTCCGGCCGCGCAGCTTGAGGAAGACCGTGATCAGCGCGAACACGATCAGGCCCACGATTGTGGTGATCGGCTCGGGCAGCAGCATGCACACGCCGGCGGCGACGGCCAGGATGCGGGTCACCGGGTCCATCTGCCGCTCGACGAACGGCATGTAGCCCTCGAAGCCGGAGGCCATCGAGAACACACCGACGATCGACAGGGCCAGCGCCAGCATCACGTTGCCGAACGAGTCCTGCGCCACCAGCGCGGGATTGAGCGCGAAGCAGAACGGGATGATGTACTTCACCGCTCCGAGCTTCATCGCCACGAACCCTGTCTTCATGGGCGGCGTCTTCGCGATGCCTGCCGCGGCGAAGGCGGCCAGCGCGACCGGCGGGGTGATGTAGGAGGCCGTCGCCCAGTAGATGACGAACAGGTGCGCCGCGACCGGGTTGACGTCGAGCGCCACCAGCGCCGGCGCCATCACGATCGAAAGGAACACGTAGACCGCCGAGACGGTCATCCCCATGCCGAGCACGAAGCTCGTGATCGCACCGGCGATCAGGATCAACAGGACGTTCTCGCCGACCGCGGCGACCAGCTCGCGCGCCAGCGACAGCGAGACGCCGGTCATCGACAGGCCGCCGATGATCAGTCCGACGCCGGCGATGATGCCGATGATCTCCGCGATGGCACGTCCCGAGGCCAGCACGATGTCGCGGAAGCCGCGCAGGCTCAGCCGATCGGTCTTGCGGGCGAAGGCGATCGCGAGCATCAGTACCACGGTGTAGAACGGCGCCTGCGCCTCATCACGCTGCACGACCAGCAGGAACAGCAGGACGCCGATGGCCAGCAGGTACGGCCAGCCGTCACGCAGCGTAGCCAGCAGCCGCGGCAGGCGGTCCTTCGGCTCACCGCGCAGCCCCTTGCGGGCGGCGTACGCGTCGACCTGAAGGAAGATGCCGAGGTAGTAGAGGAATGCGGGAATGGCGGCGGCGAGCGCGACCTCGCTGTAGGGGATGCCGAGGAAGGACACCATCAGGAAGGCCGCGGTACCCATGATCGGAGGGGTGATCGAGCCACCGGTCGCGGCGGTCGCCTCGATGCCGGCGGCGTAGGTGCCGGGGTAGCCGGCCTTCTTCATCGCCGGGATCGTCATCGGGCCGGTGGTCAGCACGTTGGAGACCGCCGAGCCCGACATCATGCCCATCGCGGCGGACGAGCCGACCGCGACCTTGGCCGAGCCGCCACGAGCCCGCCCGAAGATGGCGCGCGCCAGGTCGACGAAGAAGTCACCGCCGCCGGCGCGCTGCAGCACGACGCCGAAGATCAGGAAGCCGACCAGCAGGGCGGCCGCGGTCTGCAGCGGCAGGCCGAGGATCGAGTCCACGCCCAGCGAGTGTTGGCGAGCAGCGCCGTTGGAGTCGTACTGCACGCCCTGCAGCACCGGGAACGGGATGGACGCCGAGAACAAGGGGTACAGCGAGAACAGCAGCGCGATCAGCGTGACGATCAGGCCAGCCGTACGCCGCAGAGCCTCGAGCACCAGAATCCACAGGACGTAGCTCAGCACGATGACGTGAGTCGGAGCCGCGAAGTCCCAGCCGAAGTTGACCGCGTCCAGGGCACGCATGCCGAGGTAGAAGTTCACCGCGAAGGTCAGCACGACCAGCAGCGCGTCGTACCACGGCACCCGGAAGGTCTCGGCCTCGGTGACATGGTCGGCGTCGTGCGGGTCGGCCGCCTCGCCGTCCGGGTGCTCCAGTGCTTCGACGCGGGTCTTGCGCCACCGGAAGAAGATGAACACCTGCGGCAGGAAGAACGCCAGGGTGAAGTACAGGAACTGGTTGGTCAGCATGACCGGGCCGAAGGGGTTCCACAGAAACACCTGGCTCAGCACCACGGCGACGCCGCAGATGGTCATGATGATCGCGATCCACCGCCAGATGCGCGCACCCGGCGAGCGACCGAAGGCAGGGTCCTCGGGAGCATCGTGCTGGAACTGCGGGCTGCCCTGGTCCAGATCGGCACCGGCCGCGATATCGGTGTCGGTTGCCGTCGCCGGGGTCGCGCCGCCGGCGTTCGGCTCGTTCATGCGCTCAGCCAAGGTTCTGCGCCTTCCAGTCCAGCCAGACCTGCTTCAGGTCGGCGTCCGAAGTGTCGTCGATGATCGACTTCCAGCCCGCCTTGAGCTTCTTCTCGCGCTCCAGTAGCTCGTCCTGCTTGGCCTGTGCCTCGGGGCTCCACATGTCGATCCCCTCGAGGACGGCGATCAGGCCTTCGTGGAAGGGGACCTGCTGCGGGAAGGTGACCGCCTTCTCGTAGTGCCAGTCCGGCGTCACCTTGGTGGCGTTCTTGTAGCGCGGGAAGGCATCGACGATCGCCTGGGAGTACTCCTGGACCGTGGCTTTGTCGGTCGTGTCGTAGGTGATGATCGGGATCGAGTAGATGAACCCGATGTCCTCCTGCCCCTCTTCCTGGCCGGGCGCGCCCGAGAACGGGCCGAGCGTCAGCGAAGGGTTGATCTTCTGGATGGCATCCAGCAACGCCTGGTCGTTCTGGTCCATCTTGACCCACTGGACGGGGTTGGAGCTCTCGAGCTCGTAGAGGGAAGCGCCGTAGACCTGCTGGAAGAGCATGTCGATCTTGCCCTGCTTGAGCCCCTCGGCCTGCTCGCCGTACGAGATCGGGACCAGCTCGACGTCGTCGCGCGACAGCCCGGCGCCCGCCAGCGCCATCTCGATCTTGCCGTTCACCGACGGGTTCGCGGTGACGTCGGGCAGCCGCTTGCCGGCCAGGTCGGTCAGGGTCTCGATGCCGGAGTCCTGGCGCACCAGCAGACCGTGCGGCGCGACCGGGCCCCACACGAGCCTGGTGGACTGCGGGCCCCATTCGCGGGCGAGGAACTCGTTCGTGGCCTCGAGCGCGAAGATGTACTCGTCGCCGGTGCGGGCGAAGGTGGCCAGGCCTTGGCGTAACGGGGTCATCCGGCCGATGGCGGTGTCCGAGGTCATTATCCGGGTCCGGATGTCCGCCTCGTCGGCCAGCGCATTGGCGACCGCGGCGACGTCCGCGTAGGTCGAGGTGCCGGTGCCGTACGTCGAGATCACGGCCATCGACAGCTTGCCGTCGACGTACGCCGCCCCCTTCGCCGTGCCGCACCCGGCGAGCAGAGTCAATGACCCCGCCAGCCCGAGCCCTAGGAACTCTCGTCTGCGCACTGTTGCTCCTCCGCCGTTCCAGCCCCATGTCGAGTCGTGGTAATCCGAACCATTCCCGCCGTGCCGCCTCGATGCAAGCATTGTTAGGTTGCGGTTTGGTGACCGCGATCGAGCCCGGAATGGCTACTGGCCGGTTCGATCGCGACGATCGATGGATGCGTGAGCGGTGTCTCGTCACCGCCGAGCCTCCTCCCGGGTCGGGCAGAGCGCGGTAACTTGGAACGGCCGGACCCCCCGGCGTCCGCACGTCGACAGCACCCGAACGAGGCCATGGCACCGCGCACTCCTTCCGATCCCGACGGCTACTCCGAGAGCCAGGCCGAGACCGATCCCTACGGCTCGGTCTGCGACGAGCCGTACGACGAGGCCGGCGCAGCGCCGGCGGTCTCGGCGGACGAGCGCGCACCTGGCGGCCCGAGCGAGGCGGACGGTGACTACCACGCCGTCGCCGACGATGCACATGCCCAGCCAGCGGCCGCCGGAACCGCGTCGAGCGAGGCGGCCGCCGCACCCCGGCCTACCCGCAAGGCAGCTGCCCCGCGCACGCGCTGGCAGCTCGTGGGGTTGACTGCGCTCGGCGTCGTCGCCGCGCTCCTGCTGGGCTGGTTCACCGGCATCGTCGCCGGAAAGGCCTTCGGGCCCGACGAGCCCGAGCCCCGGGAGAAGCCGACCGAGACCAGCGAGCCCGCCCAGGCGACCGGTGAGGGCGCCACTCCGGGCGAGCCGATCACGATCACCGGAGCGACGCTGTTCGACCCGCCGCCGGGCGACGGCGAGGAGAATCCCGACCGGGTCGACCTGTCCTACGACGGCCAGCCCGGCACCACCTGGCCGACGCTGCAGTACAAAGGCAACGCGAAGTTCGGCAACATCAAACCCGGCGTCGGCATCATCTACGACCTCGGCTCGACGAAGACCTTCGCGAAGGTGCAGATCTCCACGACCCTTCCGGGTGCGACCGTCGAGATCCGCACCGGAGGTGGCAAGACCGGCACCATCGACCAGTTCACCAGCGTCGCTTCCGCCGAGCTCCAGCTGAACACCGAGATTCCGGTACCAGAAGGCACCAGCTCTCAGTACGTGCTGATCTGGATCACCGAGCTCGTACCCCAGCAGGGATACTTCCAGGCCTCGCTGTCGGAGGTCGTCTTCATCGCCTGAGCCCGCGCCCGCGCCGCGCCGCCACGCGCGAGGCCCACATGAGGGCCTATCTGCCGTAGGCAGCCGTTAGAGTGATTGGGTGACCTCCTTCGCCGTCGAAGATGACCCGCGCTCTGACAAGGAGCTGCTGGCCGATCACGTCACCGGTGACCCCTACGCGTTCGAGCGCATCGTCCAGCGTCACCGCAACCGGCTGTACGCCGTGGCGCTACGAACCATGCGCGATCCGGAGGACGCCGCTGACGCACTGCAGGACGCCCTCATCTCGGCGTTTCGCGCGGCGTCGTCCTTCCGCGCGGAGGCACAGGTCACGACCTGGTTGCACCGCATCGTCGTCAACGCCTGCCTCGACCGGATCCGGCGCAAGCAGGCCCGGCCCACCGCTCCCCTCCCAGAGGAGGGGCCCGGCGAACCCGCCGACCCGCGTGACGCCGTCGACGAACGCGACATGTCGATGCTGGTGCAGGACGCGCTCATGAAGATTCCCGAGGACCAGCGAGCCGCCATCGTGCTCGTTGACGTCCAGGGCTATTCGGTGGCGGACGCCGCCGCGGCCCTCGACGTCCCCGAGGGGACCATCAAGAGCCGGTGCGCCCGCGGGCGAGCCAAGCTCGCGGTAATTCTCGGGCATCTACGGAACCCAGAGGGCTAGCGGCGCGTCGCACCTGCACCACGGGAAGATCGATCGACGGCGCTCACCCACGCTAAGCAGAAGTGATTGGGCTCGCCGTCCGATTCGACCGTGCACACGACCGGGGCACTTCGGCATTCGCAACCAGGCGGACGCCGTCATGCACATGAGGAGATGTCATGACCCAGGACTTTCGCGCCACTGGCGTGTCAGGGCCATGCCCAGACGTGGACACGCTGGCAGATCTACATGCCGGTGTACTCGACGCCACCACGGCCGCGTCCTTGCGCACCCACGTCGACGGGTGTGCGGCGTGCACCGAGGTGCTCGCTGCACTCGACGCGACCGTGCAGTCGCTGAGCGCGCTTCCGCAGGTTGAGCTGCCCGCTGATGTCGCGGCCCGGATCGACCGCGCCCTCGCGGCCGAAGCGGGCCGTGGCGACGGCGACCTGTCGAGCTCGTTCGCTACCTCGCCCCCGGTAGCACCGTCGAATGTGCATCGGCTGGATGCCGACCGTCCACGTCAGGCCAAGCCCGAACCATCCGCCCACGGTGGCCCGCCGCAGCAAACCGGCGAGGCCACGAATGTCCGCAGCCTCAGCGCGCACCGTGAGAAGAAGGCCGGCCGCGGCCGGCTGCTGCTCGCAGCCGCGGCGGCCGCGGCCGTGATCGGCGGCGGCACTCTGGTGCTGACCCAGAACGGCGGCGAGAACGTCGCCAACAACCAGGCCGGCAGCAGCCAGACCACGCAGACGGAGAACCAAGAGCGTGCGGAGGGCGAGGCGGTCCCCGGCCAGGTGCAGACCTTCAACTCGCCGGCCGACGTTCTCGACCGCGGCGCGATCGAGAACAACGAGGTCTCGCCGGAGGTGGCCGGCCAGATGGCCGAGCTGTCGGCGCGCAACCAGTGCCTCAGCGAGATCGTGCCGCGGCCGGCGTCCGCCCCTGAAGCGGTCCAGGCCGGCAGCTACCAGGGCGATGAGGCCTACGCCTTCGTCTTCCCGACGAGCGATCCCGAGGTCGTCGAGATGATCGTGGTCGCGGCTGCGGACTGCTCGAACATCCTGCACAAGGAATCGGGCCCGCGTAACTAGACCGCGCCGACGGCCCCGGTCCGCGAGTCGGCTTCCTCGGTCCGGGGCACGGCGCATCGCGATGCCACCTACCAGAGCGCGGTGGGTGGCATCGCGCACGCAATTCACCCCGCAGACGGTCGCAGGGTCCTCCAGGACGGCGGGAATAGCGGGCCTAGGATGGACGTTGCACCTGACCGCGCCGCCACCCACGGGTCGCCGGCCACATCTGACACCAGCGACTTCGAAGAGGGTTTCTCGTTGAGCACAGACGTCCGTAACGTGGTCATCATCGGCTCGGGGCCAGCGGGCTACACCGCGGCCATCTATGCCGCCCGCGCCAATCTCGAACCGCTTGTGTTCGAGGGAAGCCAGTACGGCGGTGCTCTCATGACAACGACCGAGGTGGAGAACTTCCCCGGCTTCGTCGAGGGCATCGATGGACCGATGCTGATGAGCAACCTGCGCGGTCAAGCCGAGCGTTTCGGCGCCGAGCTGCGCTCCGAGGACGTCACCGAGGTCGACCTCACCGCGAGCCCGAAGGTGGTCAAGGTCGGCGACGATACCCACCTGGCACACTCGGTGATCATCGCGACCGGCTCGAAGTACCGCTATCTGGGCCTGGAGAACGAGGACCGGCTGCTCGGCCGCGGCGTCTCGGCCTGTGCAACCTGCGACGGCTTCTTCTTCCGCGACCAGGACATCGCCGTGGTCGGCGGCGGCGACAGCGCAATGGAGGAGGCCACCTTTCTCACCCGCTTCGGCAAGTCCGTCACGGTCATTCACCGCCGCGAGGAGTTCCGCGCCTCCAAGATCATGCTGGACCGAGCTCGCGACAACGACAAGATCAACTGGGCACTGAACAAGCAGGTCATCGACGTCGTCGGCGACGAGAAGGTCTCCGGCGTCGTCCTCGAGGACGCCATCACCGGGGAGCGCTCCACGCTGGACGTGGGCGGACTATTCATCGCCATCGGGCACGATCCACGCAGCGAGCTGTTCCAGGGCCAGGTGCACCTGGATGACGCGGGATACATCCTGGTCGAGGGCCGCTCGACCCGCACGAACATCGATGGCGTCTTCGCCTGCGGCGACGTCGTCGACCACACCTACCGCCAGGCCATCACTGCCGCGGGCACCGGCTGCTCCGCGGCGATCGACGCCGAACGCTGGCTCGCCGATCAAGAATAGATCGAAGAACCTCCATATACTGCCGGTTTCCTGATCCGGCTCATACAATTCCCGCAACGACTTTAGGAGAACCCATGGCTGACAACATCGTCAACGTCACCGATCAGAGCTTCGCCAGCGACGTCCTGGGCAGCGACAAGCCCGTGCTCGTCGATTTCTGGGCCGAGTGGTGCGGTCCGTGCAAGATGATCGCCCCCGTACTCGAGGAGATCGCCGGCGAGGTCAAGGACAAGCTCACCGTCGCCAAGATCAACATCGACGACAACCCCCAGGTCGCTCGGGACTACCAGATCATGTCCATCCCCACCATGACCGTGTTCTCCGGTGGCCAGCCGGTCAAGAGCATCGTGGGCGCCAAGCCCAAGGCGGCCATCAAGGCCGAACTCGCTGAGTTCATCTAATTTGTTGGTTCACGTCCGAAGGGCGCCGTCATCCCCGGCGGCGCCCTTCGTCATATCGTCGGTGCGATACGGTCGGCGCCCCACACCGGCTGCGGCAGCTTGAAGGAGCACACGGATGAGGACCATCGCCTTGGGCGACAGCGGGCCCGCCGTTGTCGAGATCCGCTCGATGCTGCAGAAGCAGCGGTTGCTCCCGATCGGGGAGGCAGCGCCAGATCCGCAAGATCCGGTGTCGAGCGTCTACGACAGCGCGTGCGTCGCTGCCGTACGTCGCTTTCAGCAGGAGCGGGGTCTGCTCAGCAGTGGCCAGGTGGACGCCGACACCTATCAGGAGCTGTTGGACTCCCAGTACCGGCTCGGCGATCGCGACCTCTCGTTGACGTCCGGGCGGCTGCAGCGCGGGGACGACGTCCGTCGGCTGCAGGGTCAACTCGGGGAGCTGGGCTTCCACCACGGCAATGTCGATGGCATCTTCGGCCCCGGGACCGAGGGCAGCGTGCGCGCCTTTCAGAACGACTACGGGCTGCGCGCCGACGGCGTCTGCGGTCCCGAGACGGCTCGCGCGCTGGGCAACCTACTTCCCAAGGTCACCGGCGGCTCGGCCCCACTGCTGCGATCCCGTGCGCACCGGCGCAATTCCGGTCCGCAGCTGGCTGGACGGCACATCTATCTTTCCGCCGGCGACGACATCGACGGTTTCACGTGGAACATCGCCCATCGGGTACGAGACCTGTTGGAGTTGCTGGGTGCCAACACCACGCTCAGCAAGCGGGAGCGGCTGGTGTCCACATCGGCCGAGCAGCGCGCAGAGCACGCCAACCGGTCCGGCGCGGAGCTCTTCATCAAGCTGCGGGTGGCCGACCAAGCCAGCGAGCCACATCGCGGCGCGGCGACCTACTACTTCGGCTCACCGCTCCACGTCTCGCGAGTCGGTCAAGAGATCGCCGATTTTCTGCACCGCGAGCTGATCGCGCGGACCAGGGTGGCCGACGGCGGCGTGCATCCGCGAGTGCTCGAGATCCTGCGCCTGACCCGGATGCCCGCTGTGCTCGTCGAGTTCGGCGGACCGATCGACGATGCCGAACGCGCGCGGCTGCGCGAGGACCAGTTGCGCGCGCTCGTCGCCGAGAGCGTCGTCGCCGCCCTGCAGCGGTTCTACCTGAGCTCCCCGGACGATCAGCCGACCGGGACCTGGCGGGTACCGGCCTTCGACTAGGCCGTTACGCGTGAGCGTACGATGCCGCCCGCCGTGCTCGTCGACGATTGCATAGCGGACGGAGACGTCACAGGACGCTCGTGTCCGCATGACGTGGTATCCCGCGCGCGTTGGAAGGGGGATCGTGCTCGCCCATACTCCCGCCTGCGTCGTCTCTGAGCGCCTTCGGTGCTCATCGACGAACGTGCGAATCGGCGCTCATCTATCAGCGGGTCGACCGCACGGCGGGCCGCGCCTAGCTGCCTTCGTTACAGGACCCAGCTAGTCGCTCGAGCCCGGCTGCGGGGACCTGGGGGCGTCGCCGCCGAGGGAGCCCGGGTTGGTGGCCAGCGGCGGGGCCATCATCGCGATGATCCGCTCCAGGTCGTCGATCGACGCGAACTCGACCACGATCTTGCCCTTGGTCCGACCCAGCTGCACAAGAGCCCGCGTGTCGAAGTGGTCGGACAACCGCTCCGCGAGCGAGCTCAACGCAGGCGCGGTGACGGTCTTACGCCGCGCTGCCCGCCGCGTCGGTGCCTGGTCCGAGCCGTGCAGGGAGACCGCTTCCTCCGTCGCACGCACGGACATCCCCTCGGCCACGATCCGTGCGGCCAGCGCCTCCTGGGCCTCCGGGTCATCGAGCGACAGCAGCGCCCGCGCGTGCGAGCCAGAGATGACTCCGGCCGCGACCCGGTTCTGCACGCGGGTGGGCAGCTTCAGCAGCCGGATCGTGTTCGAGATAGCGGGCCGGCTCCGCTTGATGCGGACAGCCAGCTCTTCGTGCGTCACGCCGAACTCGTCGATCAGTTGCTGATACGCGGCAGCCTCCTCGAGCGGATGCAGCTGCACGCGGTGGATGTTCTCCAGCAGTGCATCTCGCAGCATCTCGTCGTCCTCGGTCTTGCGGACGATGACCGGAAGCCGGTCGACCCCTGCCAGCCGCGCCGCGCGGAGGCGACGCTCGCCCATGATCAGCTCGTAGCCGTCGGCGGTGGAGCGAACCACAATCGGCTGCAGCAGACCGAACTCTTTGATCGACTCCGCGAGCTCGGCGAGCTCGTCGTCGTCGAACACCTGCCGTGGGTTCTTGGGATTCGCCCGGATCTCGTCGGGATCGAGCTCGAGCAGGACCGCAGCCGCCTCATCCGGTGTTTCACGTGAAACGTCAGCAGGATCGGCTCGGTTAGGGGTTCCGTCGGCCGCGTCTGCGGACGGGTCAGCGCCGGACGCCGAAGGGTCCGCGTCACTCGACGAGCGAGCGCCGTGCCCGGCGACACGGCCCTCGCTATCCACAGGGCCACCCACAGTCGCCGTGCCGGCTGGCGCCGGTGCCGATCCGGCCGGGCCAACCTCAGGGCGGTTCATCTCCACGCCGTGCCCCGGCGCGGATGAAGCAGAATCATGAGCCGCCCGGGCAGCTGACCCTTTGCGTTCTGCGACATCGTCCAAGACCTGCCGGGTCGTCTCTTCATCCACAGGCGGTGGATTGTCGAGCGCGGTCCAGAAGTGCCCCTTGCCCGATGTTGCTCCCATCGGCGCAGACGGAATCAGTGCACCCAGTCCGCGGCCCAGTCCTCCGCGGCGGGCTGGCGGCTCGGGCTTGGGGTCAGGACCGTCAGACATGATGCTCCGTTCTCGGATGTTCCACGTGAAACACTACCTGCCGGCTACTGGCGGGAGACCAGTTCATTAGCCGCCGAAACATAGGCCACCGCGCCGCGCGAGTCAGGTTCATAGCTGAGTACTGACATGCCGTAGCTCGGTGCCTCGCTCACCTTCACGCTGCGCGGAATGATTGAGCGCATCACGGCCTCCCCGAAGTGCGCACGTACCTCGTCCACCACCTGGCCAGCGAGCTTCGTGCGCGCGTCGAACATGGTCAGCAACATGGTGGAGACGTGCAGCGCCGGGTTCAGGTAGCCCTTGATCAGTTCGACGGTTTCCAACAGCTGCCCAAGACCCTCCAGGGCGTAGTATTCGCACTGGACCGGGATCAACACCTCCGCCGCGGCCGCTAACGCATTGACCGTGAGCAGGCCCAGCGACGGTGGGCAGTCAATGAACACATAGTCGAACCGCTCATCGTCTGCATGCAGTGCCAGGAAGTCACTCACCGCCTGACGAAGCCGGAACTCGCGGCCCACCATCACGCCTGCAAGTTCGACCTCGGCCCCGGCAAGATCGCTCGTGGCGGGCACCCCATACAGCCGGCCGGCCGGGACACCGGGAGCGTTCACCTCCTGCGCGACCTCGACCAGCGGGGTCTTGTCGACGATCACGTTGTAGGTCGACGGGGTGCCCGGTGGGTGATCGATGCCCAGGCCGGTGCTGGCGTTGCCCTGCGGATCCAGGTCGATCACGAGGATCTTCAGACCGCGCATCGCCAGCGCCGCAGCTAGATTGACGGTGGTCGTGGTCTTCCCGACCCCGCCCTTCTGGTTCGACACCGTAATGATCCGCGGCTGAGCCGGTCGGTCTGCGAGGTCATTAGGCTGCGTGTCATCGCGAGATGCGGGGCGAGGAAGGCTCTGCCCGGACTGATCGGCTCCTCGCGATTCCGGCGTCGGCGAGGGGTCGAGGACCGTTTCACGGGAAACATCGGTGCTCGGCTCGGGGTGCTGGCGGCTGCAGTCCGGTGCGTACGCCGGGGACGCGACCGGGTCCGCGCCGGGCCCGTCACGAGTGATCGGGGAGTCGTCTGCGGCTGCAGCCTGCTCCAGCCCTGGACCCTGCTGCGCTCCAGATGATGTTTCACGTGAAACGGTAGCCCCGTGATCAAGCGATTCCGCCGCTGTTTCACGTGAAACGGAGCCAACCCTCGAAGCGCACTCGACCCCAGTAGGTTCATCGATCCGCGGCGCCACGATCCGGCTACCAGCCCAGCCCAGACCGGTCGGCGTACCACCGGATTCCACCGAGCGGCGTTTACGGGGCCAGCCCAGCTTCGAGGACGTCAGGCTCACTATCTACTCCAGGCTCCGTGGGGCCGCGCTACCAGGACGCGAGCCGCCTGCTCACCGTCGGGACTGATGATCTCCAGGATATTCAGGTCCTCGACGAGGCGGCGCTGTCGCCGAGTTAGAGACTCGATCTCGGACTCGACCGACCGCCCCTTGAGTGCGGCGACGTGGCCCTGGTCCGCTACCAATGGCACACACCATTCCAGCAACCGCCCGAGCGGCGCAACTGCCCGCGAGACCACCACATCGTACCGGCCGATGCGGTCTGGCGAGTCCGGCTCTCCCGCGCGCCCGCGGCGGATCCGAACGTTCTCCAGCGCTAGCTCGCCGACGATCTGCTCGAGGTAGGAGATGCGGCGCTGTAGCGGATCGACCAGCGTGATCTGCAGGTCAGGTCGGGCGATGGCCAACGGAATACCGGGCAGACCACCGCCACTGCCGACGTCGCAGACCGACGCGCCATCCGGCAGCACCCGGTCCGGGAGGTAGGCCAGCAGAGCACTGTTGATCAGGTGGCGTTCCCACAGCACCGGCACCTCCCGCGGCCCGTTCAGCCCACGGATTGGACCGGCCTCACACAGCGAGGCATGGAAGCGCTCGGCCAGCCTGAGCCGCTCTCCGAACACCGCGGCGGCCGACGGCGGCGCCGGCTGCATGCTCAGGAGGCGCGTCGGATGACGACGCGTCGGTTGGGCTCCTCGCCGGTGGACTCGCTCACGACGTCGTCCTCTGCAGCGACTACATCGTGCACCACCTTGCGCTCGAAGGGGTTCATCGACGGCAGCCGGCGCTCCTGACCGGAATCGCGCACGTCGTCGATCGCAGCGGTTGCCAGCTTGGTGAGCCGTTCGCGCTCGGCAGCCCGGTACCCGTCGATGTCCAGCATCAGCCGGCTGCGTACCCCGGTGCGAGCGGTCACCGCAAGCCTGGTGAGCTCCTGCAGAGCGTCCAGGGTCTGGCCCTTGTGGCCGACCAGATGCTGGAGGTCACCGCCGTCGACGGCGACGACCGCGCGCGTGCCCTCGACGTCCAGGTCGATATCGCCGTCCAGGTCGAGGATGTCGAGCAACCGCTCGAGGTAGTCCCCGGCGATGTCACCTTCGACGACCAGCGGGTCATCGCTGGTGAGCTCGTCCACGTCGTCGTGCTGGGTGTCAGTCATGTGGCCCTCTCAGTAGCAGGGATTGATGCGGTGTATGCCGGCGCTACTCAGCGCTTCTTGCGCTTGGGCTGCCGGGCGGATGGCTTGGCGCCGGGGGCCGGTTTGGAGCCCGCGCTCGGCTTGGAGCCCGCGCTCGGCTTGGAGCCCGCGCTCGGCTTGGAGCCCGCGCTCGGCTTGGAGCCCGCGCTCGGCTTGGAGCCCGCGCTCGGCTTGGAGCCCGCGCTCGGCTTGGAGCCCGCGCTCGGCTTGGTCCTCGAGGCGGGCTTGGCATCCCGCTGTGGAGTCGTACTCTTCTGGCTCTGCTGATCCCCACGAGCCGCAGAACCCTTACCGCGCCTGGTCTGGGGCGATGCACCCGTCACCGGCGCCACGCTGCCTGCGGTGGTGCTGTCCTCATCCTCGTCGAGGACTTCCACTGCTGCGGTAGCCGCCTTCACCGGCTTGGCCTTCTTGTTCTGCGGCTTGGCCCCCGGGCGGGGGGCGAGCTTGGTCCGGTCGATCTCGGCGTCCGCTGCGGGCGCGGCCTTCGCTCCCGGCGCGGGCATCCGATTGAGCACCCAGAACTGCTGACCGATGGTCCACAGGTTGTTGAAGAACCAGTACAGCAGGACGCCCAGCGGGAAGAACGTACCGGTGATCAGCAGACCGATCGGCGCGCCGTACAGCATCAGCTTCTGGAACATCTCCATCTGAGAGGCCTGCGGGCTGTCGGCCATGGCGGCGTTCTGCGCCTTGGTCCGCTTCATGATCTGCTTGGTGGTGATGAACTGCGTGATCGCCATCACCACGATCAGGATGCCGGTGACGATCTTGATCTGCGTCGAGGTGGTCTGCGTGGCCTCCACGATGCGCTCGAGCTTCTCGCCGCTCATCGTGAAGTACGACGAGATGGGGGCGCCGAACACCATCGACGTCGCGGCGTTCTCGGTGAGTGCGTCGTCCCAGGTGTACAGGCCCGGCTTGCCCGGCTCGAGACGGCGCAGCACGTGCAGCAGAGCGATGAACACCGGCGCCTGCAACAGAATCGGCAGGCAGCCGGCGAGGGGGTTGACGCCGCGCTCGCGCTGCAGCTTCATCATCGCCTCGGACATCCCCTGCCGATCGGAGCCGTACTCGGCGCGCAGCTTGGCGATCTCCGGGTGCAGCTCCTGCATGGCGCGCTGGCTCTTGATCATCTTGACGAAGACCGGGAACAGCAGGATGCGCACCGTGATGACCAGGAACATGATGGCCAGCACCCACGACGCGCCGTGATGGGAGCCGAACAGCCCACCCCACAGCTGGTGCCACAGCTTCAGCACCCAGGCGATCGGGTAGTACAGGAAGTCGAGGCTCATGATGCTCCGTTGTGGGTCGTCTAGTCAGTGCTCGGGCGGGAATTCATGACGATGTCAGGTGGCGGGACGGTCGCTGGCCGCGGGACGGACGTGATCGATCCCCCCGGGGTGCCACGGTCCACACTTCAGCAGCCGCCAGCTCGCGTATCCCAGTCCCCGCCACGCACCATGGACCCGGATCGCCTCGACGGCGTACTGGCTGCAAGTCGGGTAGAAGCGGCAGGTCGGGGGCTTCAGCGGCGAGATAGCGCGCTGATAGAAGCGGATCGGCGCCACCAAGATGCGGCTGGCAAGCGAGCTCATCAGCGGGCCCGGCGCACGGCGTCGCTACCCAAGAAGGCCTCGGCGCTCGCCCGGAGGTCGGCGTACGACGTCTGCGCCGCCGCAGGGAGGGCACGGACGACGAGCCGAGCGCCGGTAGGCAGTTGCGGGTAGACGTCGCTGCAGACATGCCGCAGCCGCCGGGTCACGCGGTGCCGTTGCACCGAGCCCCCGACGGCCTTGGAGACGATGAACCCGCAGCGCCGGTCGGTATCGGGTGCGATGCCCAGATGGAAGACCACCGCGCCGTGCGCGAACCTGCGACCGCCTCGCAGTGCGACGGTGAAGTCCGCGCTGTGGTGGATGCGTTGATCGTGGGAGAGCACCGCTGACGCCGGCCCGGGCAGGCTCACTGACGAACCGAATGCCTTAGGCCGACAGGCTGGCGCGACCCTTGCGGCGGCGGCCCGCCAGGATGGCGCGGCCGGCGCGGGTGCGCATGCGTAGACGGAAACCGTGCGTCTTGGCACGACGACGGTTGTTGGGCTGGAACGTCCGCTTGCTCACTGCGGGCTCTCCTTATGACGGTCGGTGTCCACGCTCGTGGACATGGGCTGGCGAGCCCAATGGAAAATCAGCGTCGACCTGCGGCGTCCGCCGGTCTCTCGTGCCCCGCAGGCGCGATCGTCACCGCGGAGGTCGGCTCTCGCCGCATCACCCGTGGGAAGATCAGGCTGCAGGTGTCGCGCTACTGCGACCTTTCTACGGTACGGACCACCTGCCGCCCGGTCAAACTCCCGAGCACGATTGTTGTCAGGGCCACCACGCCCGGCAAACCGGCGATCCTGTCATGCAGGTCGCGCCCGCAGTCGAAGCGACACGCCGACGGCGCACGATTTTCTTCCAGACCAACTTGTGAGCCTCACGCGCGACGGTCTAACCTGGCCCTTGCCCTTATCGCCAGGCAGGGCTCGGTGCCGACACCGCAGTTGTGGACAAAACTGGGGATAGGTGTATCTTCACAGCCTGTGGATATGCCTGTGGGTATGTGCAGTTTGGCCCTCTGACCTGGTAGTTTCCGCCCCTCGCTATCCACAACCGGGTTACTTACCAGGTGGATCGAGCCTCCACAGGAGCGGAAGGACAGCGTGTGAGTGAGCACAATGCCGACCTCGAGGTCGTCTGGTCGGCGGCGATCGCCGACATCCCGGCCACCGAGCTCACCGGCCGCAACCGCGCGCTGCTGAAGATGACCAAGCCGGTCGGCCTGATGGGTACCACCGCGTTGATCGCCGCACCGGACAACTTCACCCAGAATATGATCGAGACGAAGCTGCGCCCGATCCTGAACAAGGTGCTCTCGGCCACGCTCGACAAGGACGTCCAGATCGCGGTCACCGTCGACTCCTCGATGCTTCAGGAGACACGCCCCACGCAGCCGGACGCACCCGAGCCGGTTTCCTCGAGCAGCACGCCCGACCTCCCGGTCCTGACGCCGGTAGCGGACGCCGATCCGCTGCCTGGCCCGATCGCACACGACGGTCCGACTCGGTCCTCGCTGAGGCCGCAGTACGCCGCCGCACCTTCCTCGAACGACGACCTATGGATCTCCCGCGGGCGGCTCAACCCGAAGTACACCTTCGAGAACTTCGTGCGCGGCCCCTCCAACCGGCTGGCGTTCGCGGCGGCGTCCGCGGTCGCCGAGGCACCGGCGAAGGCCTATAACCCGCTATTCATCTACGGCGGCTCGGGTCTGGGCAAGACGCACCTGCTGCACGCGATCGGCAACTACGCAGAGCAGGTCTTCCCCGAGATCCGGGTGCTGTATGTGAGCTCGGAGGAGTTCACCAACGACTTCATCAACGCCATCGCCAACGCCGGCCGAGGCGAGGGTGACCAGCGCGAGCAGTTCCGCAAGCGCTACCGGGAGGTCGACATCCTGATGATCGACGACATCCAGTTCCTGGAGCGTGCCGAGCAGACTCAGGAGGAGTTCTTCCACACCTTCAACACGCTGCACAACGCCAACAAGCAGATCGTGATCACCTCCGACCGGACGCCGAAGGAGCTCACCACCCTCGAGGACCGGCTGCGTTCGCGGTTCGCCGGTGGGCTCACGCCCGACATTCAGTCCCCGGACTTCGAGACCCGGCTGGCGATTCTGCGCAACAAGGCGGCGCAGGAGGGGTTGACCGTCTCTCCGGAGGTCCTGGAGCTGCTCGCGACCAAGATCCAGAGCAACATCCGTGAGCTCGAGGGGGCGTTGATCCGCGTCTCGGCGTACGCGAGCCTGACCGGACAGGGCGTGGATCTGGAGATCGCCCAGCACGTCATCAAGGATCTGGTGCCGGAGAACGAGACCCCGCACATCAGCGCCGGCTCGATCATGCAGCAGGTCTGCACCTACTACGACGTCTCGATCGACGATCTGTGCGGCCGCAACCGCTCCAAGACCCTCGTGATGCCGCGCCAGATCGCGATGTACCTGTGCCGCGAGCTGACCGACCTCTCGCTGCCGCGGATCGGGCAGCAGTTCGGCGGCAAGGACCACACCACCGTGATGCACGCGGTCAAGAAGGTCACCAACGAGATGAAGGAGAAGCGGCATATCTACAACCAGGTGGTCGAGCTGACCAGCCGGATCAAGTCCGAAGGCCGCCAGTAGCGTGCGCACCGCTCGTGGCCTGGGGTTTTCCCCGGGTGTGGACAGATCTGTGGATAACCTGTTGTGTCCTGCGGAGAGTGTTGTGGGCCGATGTGCACAGCGCGATGCCATCCCCACCGCGACGCAGTTGCCCTCATCGCCGTCCACGATCCATGCACACCGCTTTACGCCTCGCGACCTGGCAAAAGGGTGTCTTTCCACAGCTTCCACAAGTCCTATGACTACGACTGATGGATATAGAGATCGGCATTCAGCTCGTAGTTGCCCCGAGCGGATCTGTGGAAATGACATTCAGCGCGCCCTCACGCGGAGGCCCCGATCGGCTGCCGGTACCGTTTCCTCTAGTCGCGTGCACCGCCTCGTTCGCATGCCCGCCATCAACGTGCAGGAGTTTCGATGAAGTTTCAGGTTGAGCGTCAGGCGCTCGCTGACGCCGTGTCCTGGGTTGCTCGAGGTCTCCCGCAGCGCCCGCCGATGCCGGTGCTCGCCGGGATCCTGCTGGTCGTGGACTCCGACACGCTGACCGTCTCGAGCTTCGACTACGAGGTCTCGACCCAGATGAAGATCGACGCCGCCGTCGACACCGCAGGCAAGACGCTGGTCTCGGGCCGGCTGCTGGCCGACATCACCAAGGCGCTGCCGAACCGTCCGGTCGAGATCTCCACCGACGGCTCGCGGGTGCTGCTGCGCTGCGGCACCTCCAAGTTCTCGCTGCCGAGCCTGCCGGTCGACGACTACCCGGCCCTGCCGCAGCTTCCCGAGCTCGCGGGCACGGTGGACGCCGACGAGTTCGCGCGCGTCGTGGGCACCGTCGCGGTGGCGGCCGGGCGCGACGAGACGCTGCCGATGCTCACCGGTGTCCGCGTCGAGATCGAGGGCGACACTCTGACCTTCGCCGCCACGGACCGCTACCGGCTCGCCGTCCGCGAGATGACCTGGGAGCCGGCCAAGCCCGGCCAGTCGACCGCCGTGCTCGTGCCGGCGAAGATGCTCAGCGACACCGCGAAGACCCTTGCCGGCACCGGCCGGGTCGACATCTCGCTGTCGGACTCCGCCGACGGGCTGATCGGTTTCTCCGGCGGCGACCGGCACACCACGACGCGGCTGCTCGATCCGGACTTCCCGCCGTTCCGCAAGCTGCTGCCGACCGAGTCGCAGTCGACCGCCGACATCGAGACGCCCGCGCTCGTCGAAGCGGTACGCCGCGTGGCGCTGGTCGCCGAGCGCGGTACGCCGGTCCAGCTGGCCTTCGAGGAGGGCACGGTCACGCTGACCGTCGCCGGCGACGACGAGGGCTCGGCCGAGGAGTCGCTACCGACCGATCTGAGCGGCGACCCGATCCGGATCGGGTTCAACCCGCACTACCTGCTCGACGGGCTCGGTGCCGTGGGTGCCGACCAGGTCCGGCTGTCCTTCCTGACCTCGACCAAGCCCGCGGTGCTCAGCCCCGTGCCGGCGGAAGACGCCGAGCCGGACTCGTACCGCTACCTGATCATGCCGATGCGGCTGCCTGGTTAGCCCCCTGCTGGAGCGCGTTGTCCTGTGCTCACTTCGGGCGACATCGCCCCTACCCGGTACAGGCTGGCCATCCCCGGTCGGCATCGCACCGGCTGATACCGAACATCCGAATCGACCCACGCAAGGAGCGCACCATGCAGGTTGGACTCGTCGGACTCGGCAAGATGGGCGGCAACATGGCCGACCGGCTCACCGCCGGTGGGCATGACGTGGTCGGCTACGACCGCTCACCGCAGAGCAAGCGCACCGTCGACTCGCTCGAGGCGATGGTCAATGCGCTGTCTGCACCGCGCGTCGTGTGGGTGATGGTGCCGGCCGGCGAACCCACCCGCGAGACGATCCAGACACTCGGTGAGCTGCTGTCGGACGGCGATCTGGTGATCGACGGCGGCAACTCGAAGTACACCGACGACCAGGCGAACGCCGAGAGGCTGGCGGCCAGGGGCATCGGGTTCGTGGACTGCGGTGTGTCCGGCGGAGTGTGGGGCAAGACCGAGGGGTACGCGCTGATGTGCGGCGGCGATCCTGAGCACGTCGCGATGGCCCAGCCGGTGTTCGACGCGCTCAAGCCCGAGGGTGAGCATGGGTTCGTGCACGCCGGGAAGGTCGGCGCCGGGCACTTCACCAAGATGGTCCACAACGGCATCGAGTACGGCATGATGCAGGCGTACGCCGAGGGCTACGAGCTGCTGCAGAAGGTGGATCTGGTCGAGAACGTCGATGAGGCGTTCGCGTCGTGGCAGTCCGGCACCGTCGTCCGCTCGTGGCTGCTCGACCTGCTCGTGAAGGCGACCGAGGCCGATCCGAACCTGTCGCAGATCCGCGGCTACGCGCAGGACTCCGGCGAGGGCCGCTGGACCGTCGAGGCCGCGATCGAGAACGCCGTCCCGCTGCCGGTCATCACCGCCTCGCTGTATGCCCGGTTCGCCTCGCGGCAGGAGGAGTCGCCGGCGATGAAGGTGATCGCGGCGCTGCGCAACCAGTTCGGTGGACACGCGGTCGGCAAGGCCGGCGACACCACCGACATCCCGATCTCCTAGCCGGCTGGTGAGGGCCGGCCGGTGAGTGGGGGTCCGCTGGAGCCGCCGCTGATCGCCCGCGACGCGCGGTGGCTTCGCATGGCATTCGTCGCGCTGGCGCTGCTGTGCGTGCTGGCCGCGACCTTCGGCTGGGTCTCCTTCGCGCAAGGACGACGGGACACGGCAACCGCCGTCGGCCTCACCGCCGTCACGGTGGTCGCGCTCGGCCTGCTGGCCTGGCTGCTGCTGAATGCGGTGACCCGCACCAGCGTGGAGGGTGATCCCGCCACGCTCGTCGTACGCCGGATTCGCCAGATGACCTTTCCGCTGGACGAACCCACGACCGCCCGCGTCATCGTCGCGGTTCGCCCGGCGCGCGGATTCGAGCTCGTCGACCGGTCGCTGCGGCTCACCCGCGGGGAGCGGTCACTCGCCATCCCCGACCTACGCAGCGGCGGCTTCGAGCGGCTGATCCGACAGCTGCAGCCGGCGCTGGAGCGCCATCCCGGGCTCGCGGCCGACGAGCTCACTCAGGCGGTGATCCGCGATCCCGAGATCACCGGGCGGCTGAGCGAGCTGGTGGCCCTGGCGTCGCGAGGCTCCTGAGGCGCTGTGCCGGTCGCGCAGCCGTCTACGCGACGGCGGCCTGGACGTCGGTGTGCCCGAAGTCGTCGCCCTTGAACAGCAGCGGTTCGTTGAGGACACGAGCCGCGGCGTACGCGAAGCAGTCGCCGAAGTTCAGCCGGGCGGCAGAGCCCGACCCGCGGCCGAAGTGCTGATGGGCATGTCGTGCCCACCTCAGATGCTCCGCATCGACGGCCACGACCTGGATCGCGAACCCCTCCAGGAGATCATCGACGATCTGCGGTCCGCTCGCCGCCGTCACCATGGACAGCTCGAGCACCGACGCCGTCGACATCCGCACGGTGTCCGCCGCCTGGATGACGGCGAGAAAAGCCTCCGCTTCGGGCTCGGCCCGCAGCATGGCGACCGCCGCGGACGTATCGAGGATCATCGGGGGAGGCCTCGGTCGTCGTACAGCTCGTCGTCGTCCAGCCACTGCCCGCAGGTCGAAGCCACCCTCTGCTGTAGCCGCTGTAGCACCGTCGCGCGCTCGGCGCGCCTGCCCAGCTCGGCCTGCACGGCGTCCTCCAGCGCGGAGCGGACGGCGGCGGTCGCACTCGAGCCGCGCAGCGCGGCCAGGCGCTGGGCGAGCTCGTGCACCCGCGGGTCCTTGATGTTCATCGTCGCCATCCCACGATTCTACCCTCACGGTAGAAGAGCTGGTTGGCGACGATCGAGGGTCGCTACTCCCAGCAGAGGCAGAAGGGGTGCCCGGCCGGGTCGGCGTACACCGCCCAGCCCTCGGCAGCATCGAGGTCGGCGTCCTGCAGCGGCCGGGCGCCGAGACGGAGCACCTCCTCGTGCGAGGCGTGGATGTCGTCGACGTACAGATCGATATGGATCTGCTGCGGGACGTCGTTCGCCGGCCAGGTTGGCGGCCGGTGATCGGGTGCGTGCTGGACCGCCACCACCCAGGACCCGTCGCCGATCACGATGTTGATCCAGTCGTCGTCGAAGGGCTCGATGCGTCCATCGAGCAGACTCGCCCAGAAGGTGCTCTCGGCCTGCATGTCGGCCGCGTCGAAGGCGATCGTGGTCTTGGTGATCTTCATCGGTTCCTCCGGTAGGTCGTCGGTGATACCGACGGTAGAGCCATATCCGGACGATCCACGGCCGGTTAAGGTTCCGATATGACCGATCCTCAGCCACCGATCGTCCGCACGCTGGCTGTGCTGGAGCTGATCTCGGAGCGACCCGGCATCGGTGCGGCGGAACTGGCGAGCCGGCTCGGTGTCTCCGAGCGCGCCGTACGGCGGCATGTCGAGCTGCTGCGCGGCGCCGGTGTCGGCATCGAAGCACGCCGGGGGCGGTACGGCGGCTACTGGCCGGAGCGGGGTGCGCGAATGCCGGTGCGATTCACCGCCGCCGAGGCGATCAGCGTGGTGATGGCGGTGCTCGACGGTCATCATCGCGCCGGTGATCCGGACGATCCCGTCGGCGCGGCACTCGGCAAGATCCTGCGGACCCTGCCGCCGTCGGTGGCGCTGCCGGCCGAGGCCCTGCGGCGTACGACCGAACCGGTGCCGAACGACGAGGCTGCGCGGGCACGCCCCGAGGTCGCGGCCGCGCTCATCGACGCGGTGGACGCGCGTCGCCGGCTGGACCTTCACTATGTCGGCGAATCCGGTAGGCCCTGGGAGGTCACGGTCGATCCGTGGGCGGTCGTTGTACGGCACGCGCGGTGGTACCTGCTGTGCTTCGCGCACCAAGCCGGCGCCGTCCGCACCTTGCGGGTCGATCGGATCCAACGGGTGGACGCACGGGAGGAGTCGTTCGAGCCGCCCGAGCAGCTGGACGCCGTTGCCGTGCTCGAGGCCAATCTGGCGACGGGCTGGGAGCACGATGTCGAGATCTGGATCGACGCGCCGGTGGCCGAGGTGGCGCGATGGCTGCCGCGTGCGCTGGGCAGCCTCACCCCGGACGGCGGGGGCTGCCTGCTGCGTGGGACGACGTCCGACCCCGCGTGGTACGTCGAGCAGCTGACCCGGCTGCCCTGTCACTTCGTGATTCGCGCGGACGACGCGATGCGGGCGGCGGCCGCGGAGCTGGGGGAGCGGCTGCTCGCCGCGAGTCGTGACTCGGACCACTGACGGCTGCTAACTTGCGCAGCATGCAGTTGCTCTTCCTGCACGGCGCCGGCGGGTACGAGGATGACCAGGCGCTCGCGACCCGACTCGGCGCGGCGGCCGGCGTCCAGCCGCGGATGCCTCGCGTGCCAGACGAGAACATGTCCTACGAGGGTTGGGCAGTGCCGATCCGGGCCGCGCTGGGCGACCTGGGTCCAGAGGATCTCGTGGTCGGCCACTCATTCGGCGGCTCGGTCCTGCTGAAGGTTCTCGCCGAGCGGGCCTGGCCATTGACGCGGGCGATTCTGCTGGCCGTGCCGTGCTGGCGCCCGGAGGGTTGGGACCAGAGCGAGTACGCCTTCGACGGTGCCGAGCCACCGCAGACGCTCGTGCTGCACCAGTGCAGGGACGACGAGGTGGTCCCGTTCGAGCACCTCGCGCTCAACGCCGCGGCCCTGCCGCGGGCCCGCGTGGTTGAGCACGCACACGGTGGCCATCAGCTCGACGAGGTCGATGCCGACGCACTCCTGTCCTCGCGCTGACCAGACCTATCGGGGATCGTCATGGCGACTCAACGTGGGCGATAGAGCGTGGATTGGTGCTCGATGCGCACGATCAGGATCGAGTGGTCGTCGCGAATCCGATAGAGGATGCGGTAATCGCCACGTCGTGCGCTATGCGGACCTTCGTACGGCGCGCGTAGCGGTTTGCCGATGCGGTGCGGGTTTTGCGGCAATGCAAGGGTGATGAACTCGATGACCGCTGTGGTGAAGCGCGGCGAGATCCGCGCGAGACCTCGTTGCGCCGCGCCGGAGACCTCGACACGGTACGGCTGCTCGGGCTAAGCCTGAGCCGGCGGCAGACCGTACTGCCTGCGCAGCTGCTCGCCGCTGACTGTGTCACCAGTGGCCGACTCGGCATCCGCTGCCGCGATGTCGGTCGCGACGTCGGTCTGGGAGAGCCAGAACAGCGTTTCCTGGACGGACTCCCATTGGTCGGCGCTGATCATCACGACGGCCGGCGCGCCGTTCTTCGTGATCGTCACGTGCTCGTGCGTGCGAGCCGCCTCGTCGATGAGCTCGTTGAGTTTGGCCTTCGCGGCCGTGATCGACATGATCTGCACCTCTTGATGCTAGACCCATATTCAGGACTGATCCGGGCCGGCCCTAATAGAGACCTGGTGTTCTCGCCGGCGTACGCCGCGAAGGACGTACGCTGGCGAGCCCGAAATGCTAAGCGTCCTGGAACAGGCTGAACTCCACACCCTGGCTGTCGGTGCAGTGCGCGAACTGCCCGGACGGGATGGTGACGGTCTCGGACGCCGTCCCGCCCAGCTCACGCACCTTCTCCAGCGCCGCGGTCAGGTCGTCGACCGCGAAGTAGATTCGCGGATGCTTCGAGTCGGCGCCGTGCGGAGAACCGCCCATCGGCTGCGGCCCTTGAATCATCGAGTAATCGGGAGCATTGCCGCCGGTGAACTCCCAGCCGAACAGCGAGCCCCAGAACTGCTCCGTAGCAGCGATGTCTGCGCTCGGAACCTCGAAGTAGGTGACATTCCCACTCATTGCACTACCTCCTTGTTTGTCAACGTACTGACATAAGAAGGCTATGTCAGAATGCTGACATGGCGCAAGGGCGGGTAGGAGATCTCGAGCTATCGGTGGGGTACGTTCTCAAGCAGGTGCACGCGCGGCTGCGTGGCGCGATGGATGAGGCGCTGCGCCCGATGGACCTGACCGTTCCGCAGTACGCGTGCCTGGAGATTCTGGGCCAGAGCCCTGGCTTGTCGAACTCAGAGCTCGCCCGGCGTGCCTTCGTCACCCGCCAGTCGATGAATCTCGTCGTCCGGCGTCTCCAGGAGCGTGGTCTGTTGACGCGCCCCGATCACGCCGAGCAGGGTCGCTCGTTGCCCACCGCCCTGACCGAGGAGGGCCGGACGGCGCTGGATCGGGCCAGCCGCACCATCAGTGCCGTCGAGGCCCAGGTGTTCTCGGCCCTGTCACCGCAGCAGCAGCGTCGCGTGCGCGACGATCTCAGGTCGTGTCTCGACCCGCCGGCCGTCGAGTGAAGCGTCGGGGAGCTCGCCCGCGCTGCTAGGTCTGCTGGCGCAGGTACTTGCCGAAGTGCGGCACGGTGAAGGCGATCCGCCCGCGCTCGGCCGAGTAGATCAGCCCCTTCTTCAGCAGCGCGTCGCGCGCCGGTGACAGCGACTGCGGCTTGCGGTCCAGATGTGCGGCGACATCGGCGGTCGCGACCGACTCCAGATCGACATCCCCGGCCCGCTGCGCGACCTCGGCCATCGCCGAGAGGTACTCGCGCTCACCGGGGGTAGCGCGCTCGAAGCGGCTGCCGAAGAAGCCGACCGCGAGCTCGGCCTCGGCCTCGGGCGCGGCGACCCGGACATCGTCCGCGGTGATCGGGGACGCCGGTGCCCGGTCCCAGACCGCTTTGCCGTAGGCCTGGATGAAGTACGGATATCCGCCGGTCGCCTGGTACATCGCCGCGAGCGCGTCGTCGGCGAACTCGGCGTCCTCATCGGCGGCAGGGGTGGTCAGTGCCCGGTCGGCGGCCTCGCGCGGCAGGCGGTCGATCCGCTGGTAGCGGAACAGCCGCTCGGAGTAGGACTTGCTCGCCGACAGCACCGCGGGCAGGTGGGGGAGACCAGCGCCGACGACGATCACCGGCAGACCCGACTGGGAGATCTCGTGGCACGCCGCGCACATCGCGGAGATGTCGTCGGCGCCGACGTCCTGCATCTCGTCGATGAAGACGGCGACCCCCTTGCCGGCCTCGGCCGCGAGCCCGCCGACGTCGGTGAGCAGCTCGACGAGGTCGATCTCGATGTCGCCGGAGTCCGCGCGACCCTTGGCGGCCGGGACGTCGATCCCGGGGCTCCAGCGGTCGGCGAGCTTGGCCGACGCCCCGGCGTCCCGATGCGCGAAGGCCTTGACCACGCCGAGGACGTCGTCCGCCGGGTGCCCGAGCTCGCGAATCGCCTGGTGCAGCGCGCTCGACAGCGGACGTCGCAGCCGCTGGTCCGGGCGGGCCTCGAGCTTGCCGGTGCCCCAGCCGCGGCGTACGGCGGCCGAGCGCAGCGCGTTCAGCAGCACTGTCTTGCCCACGCCGCGCAGCCCGGTCAGCACCAGCGAGCGCTCGGGCCGCCCGCGGGCGATCCGCTCGAGGACGACGTCGAAGGCGGCGAGCTGCTCGTCGCGTCCGGCGAGCTCGGGCGGGCGCTGGCCGGCCCCGGGGGCGTATGGGTTCCTGATCGGGTCCACGATGTGACGGTATTCGGATTTCTATCCGATTCGGTAGATATTGCTAGCGTGTCGCAGCGACCCGCCACGATCGGCTCGTATCGCTCTATCTATGACTTGCGCTAGACGACCGGATAGAACGCAACACGCCACGCGCCACTATTCTGCGGTGGGTTGGCGAGCGCTATCTGCCGGATATCGCTCACGGACCCACCGCAGATCGACGGGCGACCGCAGACCGGCACGCCGGGCAACGAGCACCTCAGGGAGGGGACGACGTGCGCATCGACCGCCTCCAGGTCATCGACTTCCGCAACTACGTTGAGGCCGAGCTCGAGCTCGCGCCAGGGCCGAACCTGCTGGTCGGCGCCAATGGTCAGGGCAAGACCAACCTCGTCGAGGCGATCGGCTACCTGGGCACCTTCGCCTCGCACCGCGTCTCCAGCGACCTTCCGCTGATCCGGCGTACGGCGGAGCGCGCCGTCGTCCGCGCGATGTGCACGAACGAGGACCGCGGCCTGCTGATCGAGCTGGAGATCACCGCTGGGAAGGCCAACCGTGCGCGGCTGAACCGGGCGCCGGTCAAGCGCAACCGCGACCTGATCGGCATCGTGCGCTCGGTGCTGTTCGCCCCCGAGGACCTCGCCCTGGTCAAGGGCGACCCGGGCGACCGGCGGCGCTTCCTCGATGACCTGTTGATCCTGCGCTACCCGCGGTACGCCGCGACCAAGGCCGACTTCGAGCGGGTGCTCAAGCAGCGCAATGCCCTGCTGAAGACCGCCGGCATGGCCCGGCGGGCCGGCAGGGACGGAGACCTTCGCACGCTCGACGTATGGGACGCGCACCTGGTCGAGCACGGCGCCGAGCTGGTGCACGGGCGGCTGCAGCTGATCGGTGATCTGCGGCCGCACTTCGAGGCGGCGTACGCGGGGGTCTCGGGCGCTGCGGACACGGTCGGCATGCACTATCGCACCTCGCTGGCCGACGAGCCGCGGCAGGAGATCCGCGATGTCCCGGAGCTCGACGCGCTGCGCGAGATGATGACCGCGCGCCTGGCCGAGGTGCGCTCGCACGAGATCGACCGCGCGCTCCCCCTCGTCGGGCCGCAGCGCGATGAACTGGTGCTCGAACTCGACGAATTCCCGGCGAAAGGCTACGCCAGCCACGGCCAGTCGTGGTCGATCGCGCTCGCGCTGCGGCTGGCGTCGTACGAGCTGCTGCGCGCCGAGGGCGCCGAGCCGATCCTGATGCTGGACGACGTCTTCGCCGAGCTGGACGCCAAACGCCGCGCGCATCTGGCCGACCTCGCCCAGCGCGCCGAGCAGACCATCATCACCGCTGCCGTGCGCGACGACGTCCCGCCGGCGCTACTTGCCCGCACCTTCGAGATCCGGGAGGGAACCGTTGAGCTGTGCTGATATCGGGCGACTACGCCCGAAGCCGGCACACCACAAGCGGCCCGATAGCAGTGGGGTCGGCGTCCACCTAGGCTGGTGGGCATGAGCGAGGAGCGCGACGAGCGGTACGCCGACCCGGCGGCGTCGGCCTTCGCGAGCATGGCTCAGCTCAGCGGCAGCAAGATCGACCCCTCGAGGGTCCGGCCGGCGCCGAAGATCTCCCGGCAGACCGACCAGCCCAAGGGCCGTCGGCGATGGTCGGGCGCCGGCCCGTCGGTGCGCGATCCCAAGCCGGTCGGCGCGGTGTTCAGCGACCTGGCCAAGCGGCACGGCTGGGCGTCGGATTTGCAGAAGGGGCGGGTGCTCAGCCACTGGGACACGGTGGTGGGCGCGCAGCTCGCCGCGAAGACCCACGCCGTCTCGCTGAGCGACGGCGAGCTCGAGGTGAGGGCCGAGTCGACCGCGTGGGCGACCCAGCTGCGCGCGATCGAGCGCACCCTGCTGGCTCGCATCGAGCAGCTGGTCGGGCCGGGCGTCGTACGCCGCCTCGTGATCAAGGGCCCGGCCGCACCGAGTTGGAAGCATGGACGACGGTCGGTACGCGGCCGGGGACCGAGGGATACCTATGGCTGATCGCAACGACGACCCGAACCCGCAGCCGCCGGACGGCGACCCGGACCGCAACGACGACCCGAACGGCCGCGATGACCTGAGCCGCCGTGATGAGCTGGGCCGGGGCGATGCAAGCCGCGGCGCCGGACCGACCCGGCCGAATGACGGCCATGATCCGACCAACCCGTACTCGGTCGACTACGACTTCAACGATCCGAGCTTCGACCCGCAGTACGACCCGCGCTACGCCGCACCGGGCGATCCCGGCTACACCGAACGGCCGCCGGCCGGGCACGAGCCGCCGGAGGTGCACTACCGCGCGTACGGCGCCCCCATCATCGAGCCGCACCAACAGCCCGGCGAGCTGGACGGCGGCGGCGACGGGAAGCCGCGCAAGCGGTCCTGGCGGGAGCGGATCTTCTCCAACCAGACCGCCCGCTATCTGGCCACCGGGGCGCCGTACCACCAGCAGGGCGAGCACCCGAGCGCCGGGCGTCTGGTGCAGGCGGTCCAGGAGTTCGGCTGGAGCATCTCCGAGTCCGACGAGGAGGCCGACGACCTGCTGGCCACCGCGCCGTTCCGGGTCGCCGGATATCGCGCCGGTCAGGTGGTGCGCGGCCAGTTCGACCCCTTCGGCAGCACCGAGCTCGGCGGTGGCACTCAATGGCAGTTCCTCGCCTTTGACGCGCTCGAGGACAGCCGGATCGGCCGCACCATCGGCCACTGCTTCACCGCCGTCCCGACCATGCTGAAGCTGCCGCCGCTGCGGATCCTGCCGGCCCGATTCCTCACCGGACCGACCCGCGGGATGCAGGTCTTCCCCACCGTTGACCCGATCTTTGATGCGCGGTTCAAGCTGCTGGCCCACAACGGGCAGCACGAGCTGGACGCGTTCACCTTGCTGATCACCGAGGAGGTGCGCTCGGTCCTCAGCGCGGGAGACGACCGCGAGGAGATCTGGACGATCGAAGGCCAGCTCGTAGTGAGCACGGCGCAGCCGCATGACGAGCAGATGCTGGCGCGGCACCTGGAGATCCTCGGCGCGATGCTGCGAGCGGTGCGGGCGCAGGCCTGATGTTCTTCCGGAGCGCGCGCGGCATCACCGGCAGCTGGGGGCACAATGCCTACGGCTCCAACGTGCCCGAGTACCGGCCCCAGCACCGCGGCCGGACGCCGATCGAGCAGATGGCCGCGCAGAACGGCTGGGCGGTGCTGCACCAGATGCCGGCGTACGACGACGGCTCGCCGATCGACCTCTCCGGTGGGCCGTTCGCACCCGGGCATTGGCACCCGGGTGCCGACGTCGTGCACGGCCAGGCCGGCTACTGGCACTTCTGGGCACTCACCGTCACCGCCCGCACCCGCGGCGACAACTGGCGGCCGTACGCCGTCACCTTCATGCAGGTCGGCGGCGTCCTGCCCTATGTGCACGTCTACCCGGAGGGCTGGCGGGCCTCGTTGACCTCGGTGATGCCGGAGGTCCATCTCGAGTCCGGCGAGTTCAACGACCGGTTCGCCACCTTCGCGCGGGACGCACAGACCGCGTACGGGCTGCTCAACCCCCGAGCCATGCAGACACTCATCGACTCCCCGCCGTTGGACGAGATCTGGACCGCGGGCCAGTTCGTGTGCGCGGCGCGGGTCGATCCGCACTGCGCCGAGACGCTCGGGGCGCACCTGACCCTGCTGACCACGATCGCCGGCGGCGTACCGAGCAGTCTCTACGAGCGGGACTGAGCTCCGACCGCACCGGGCGCTGCCCACTCATGCGGCCGCCGCCGGTCAGACTTCCGGCCGCGCGTCAGAATCCCGTGAGCGCCGGCAGCGAGTTCCCCTCCAGCCGGAACTGACGGCGTACGCCGCCCGCCTGAGGCGAATGAATGCGCAGAAGAAGCATGCGCCGGACGGCGCGCGGGCAGGGTCGCCACAGTGGCGAGCGACGGTAGTCGCGCTCTGGATCGGCGTGGTTGCGGCGATCGCGTGGGCGTGGGAGATCCACGACCCGTTGGCCTACTACCCGCGCCGCACCGACCTTGCGGTGTACGTCGGCGCCGTCCACGAGGTGGTGAACGGCGGCAGCCTGTACGAGTTCCGCACCGAGCTGGGCCTGCCGTTCACCTATCCGCCGTTCGCCTTGCTGCCCTTCGTGCCGCTGGCCTACATCCCGTTCACGGCGGCGAAGGTGCTCGCGGTGGTGTGGACCTGGGTCAGCACGATCGGCATCGCCGCCCTGACCGCGCGGCACGCGAAGGTCTTCCGGCCCGGCGGCGCCTTCGAGCGGCTTCCGACGCAGGCCGCGACCCCGCTGATCGCCATCGCGCTCGGCGTGAGCCACCCGGTGATGTCGAACAACCGGTTCGGGCAGATCAGCGTGCTGCTGGCCGCGATCGTGGCCTTCGACGTCCTCGTGGTGTGCCGCCGGTGGCCGGCGTACGGCGGAATCCTGACCGGTCTCACCGCCGCCATCAAGCTCACGCCGCTCGCGGTGCTGCCGATGCTGTGGCTGGCCGGACGCCGCCGCCAGGCCTACAACGGGCTGGGCGTCTTCGCGGCTCTCGGCGCGGTCGGGTTCGCGATCTTCCCCGGCGCCACCCTCGACTACGCGCTGCACCGCGCCGGCGACATGACCCGGTTCGGGCCGTACACCTCGACGTCCAACCAGAGCCTCAACGGTCTGCTCTTCCGGGCCGGCCTCGACGGGACGACGCAGAAGCTGCTCTTCCTCGCAGCTGCCCTCGTCGTCCTCATGCTCGCCTGGCGCCGCTCTGCCCGGTTGCTCAGCGACGGTGACCCGTTCGCCGCGCTCGTGGTGATCGGCGCGGCGATGGTCGCCGCCAGCCCGATCAGCTGGGGCCACCACCAGGTCTGGCTGTGGCTGGCTGCCTTCGCGGTCGTGGCGCGCACCGACTGGCGGCAGGCCGCGTGGACCGTGGTAGTGATCGTGCTGCTGAGCAAGGCCCCGATCGGCGAGCTCACCGGCGGCGCGGTACCGGCGGTGGACTGGTTGGTCGGATCGCTACGCGGCTTCCTCGCGATCGCGATCGCCACCGTCATCCCGCTCGGCCGGGCGCACCCGCGGTCGATGGACCGGCCGGCGACGGCGGCAGCGGGCCGCTGAGCCGGTCGGAGCGGCGCAGATCGGCCTCCGGAACCCCCAGATCCCACTGCCGGGACCGGGATGGGCGTAAACTTGTCAGGTCCGTAAGGCACGATTTTTGCCTGAGAGCGACGCTGAGGGGTTTTCAGCGCCTCACCCTCACTGACCTGCCACCCGCAGATCGGTTTCGAGGGGCTCGCGGACCGACCGCACCCGCGGCCGACACGACACGAAAGGTACGCACCCGAGCGTGGCTGAAGCGAAGAAGAACTACGGCGCATCATCGATCAAGAAGCTCGAGGGGCTGGAGGCGGTCCGCAAGCGCCCCGGCATGTACATCGGCTCGACGAACGAGCGCGGCCTGCACCACCTGATCTGGGAGATCGTCGACAACGCAGTCGACGAGCACCTCGCCGGGCACTGCGACACGATCGTCGTGACCCTCTTGCACGACGGCGGCGTCCGCGTGGTCGACAACGGCCGCGGCATCCCGGTCGACACGGCCAAGGGCCAGAAGAAGTCCGGCGTCGAGATGGTGCTGACCGAGCTGCACGCCGGTGGCAAGTTCGACAGTGAGAACTACGCGGTATCCGGTGGCCTGCACGGCGTGGGTGCGTCCGTGGTCAATGCGCTCTCGACGGCACTGGAGGCCGAGATCAAACGTGATGGCTACGTGTGGACCCAGTCGTACGTCGCCGCCAAGCCGACCGCGCCGCTGGCCCGGGGGGAGAAGACCAAGGAGACCGGCACCACGATCACCTGGTGGGCGGACGGCGAGATCTTCGACGCGTTGCAGTACTCCCTGGAGACCATCACTCGGCGGCTGCAGGAGACGGCGTTTCTGAACAAGGGCCTGTCGATCACGGTCCGCGACGAGCGCGGAGAGACGCCCGAGGAGCAGGTCTTCCACTACCCCGGCGGCCTGATGGACTTCGTGAAGCACATCAACGCGAGCAAGCAGCCGATCCACAAGACGATCGTGCACTTCGAGGCCGAGGAGAAGGGCATGGCGCTTGAGATCGCCATGCAGTGGAACGAGTCTTACGGCGAGTCGGTGCGCACCTTCGCCAACATGATCAACACCCTCGAGGGCGGCACGCACGAGGAGGGCTTCCGCGCGGCCCTGACGACCGTGGTTAACAAGTACGCCCTGGACAAGAAGCTGCTGAAGGAGAAGGACAACCGGCTCTCCGGCGAGGACATCCGCGAGGGCCTATCTGCGATCGTGTCGATCAAGATGTCCGAGCCGCAGTTCGAAGGACAGACCAAAGCCAAGCTGGGCAACGCGGAGGCGAAGACCTTCGTGCAGCGGGTCTGCAACGACTGGCTCACCGACTGGTTCGAGCGCAACCCGAGCGAGGCCAAGACGATCATCGGCAAGTCGGCGGACGCCGCCCGCGCCCGCCGCGCCGCGCAGGAGGCCCGCAAGCTCGCCCGTCGCAAGTCCGCGATGAACTCCGGCGGCATGCCCGGCAAGCTGATGGACTGCCGCAGCAACGACCCGAGCAAGTCCGAACTGTTCATCGTCGAGGGCGACTCCGCCGGCGGCTCGGCTCGTTCCGGCCGCGACTCGCTGATCCAGGCGATCCTGCCGATCCGCGGCAAGATCATCAACGTCGAGAAGGCCCGCATCGACCGCGTGCTGAAGAACAACGAGGTCCAGGCGCTGATCACCGCGCTGGGCACCGGCATCCACGACGACTTCGACATCGACAAGCTGCGCTACCACAAGATCGTGATCATGGCGGACGCCGACGTCGACGGTCAGCACATCCGGACCCTGCTGCTGACCCTGCTGTTCCGGTTCATGCGCCCGCTGGTGGAGGCCGGTCACGTGTATCTCGCGCAGCCGCCGCTGTACAAGCTCAAGTGGGGCGGCAAGCACGGCGAGGAATACGCCTACTCCGACCGTGAGCGCGACGCGCTGCTGAAGGCCGGGATCGAGGACGGTCGCCGCGCGCTGAAGGAGGGCGACATCCAGCGCTACAAGGGCCTCGGCGAGATGAATGCCTCGGAGCTGTGGGAGACCACGATGAACCCGGAGACCCGGCTGCTGCTGAAGGTGACCCTCGAGGATGCCGCAACGGCCGACGACCTGTTCAGCGTGCTGATGGGCGAGGACGTCGAGTCGCGGCGCAACTTCATCAACCGCAACGCCCGCGACGTCCGCTTCCTCGACATCTGATGCTCATCTCGACATCGAGCGGCGCGACGTAAGGGCCCGCCGCCGGAAGCACAGATCAGAGTGACCACCCATTCGCCGGGCCCAGTCGCCGAGCCGTTGCCCAGTCCCCACCGCACGCAAGCGCGAGATACGAAGAGAGACAGACCGTGACGAAGACACCGCCGCCGCCGGAGCCGGAGAACCTCGCCGACGGCACCCGCGTGGATCTGGTTGATATCCAGGACGAGATGCAGAAGTCGTTCATCGACTACGCGATGAGCGTCATCGTCTCGCGTGCGCTGCCGGACGTACGGGACGGCCTCAAGCCAGTGCACCGCCGCATCATCTACGCGATGTTCGACAACGGGTACCGGCCCGACCGCCCGTATGTGAAGTCGGCTCGCCCGGTCTCGGACACGATGGGTAACTACCACCCGCACGGTGACTCGGCGATCTACGACGCACTGGTGCGCCTGGCGCAGCCGTGGTCGATGCGCGCGCCGCTGATCGACGGTCAGGGCAACTTCGGCTCGCCGGGCAACGACCCGGCCGCTGCGATGCGCTATACCGAGTGCCGGATGACGCCGCTGGCGATGGAGATGGTCGAGGGAATCCGCGAGGACACCGTCGACTTCGCGCCGAACTACGACGGCAAGGTCGAGGAGCCGACGGTCCTGCCCTCGCGCTTCCCCAACCTGCTGGTGAACGGCTCGGCCGGCATCGCGGTCGGCATGGCGACGAACATGCCGCCGCACAACCTGCGCGAGGTCTCCGACGCGATCATCTGGTCGCTGCAGAACCCCGGGGCCAGCGAGGAGGAGCTGCTCGAGGAGGCCATGAAGCGCATCCCGGGCCCGGACTTCCCGACGTACGGCCTGATCGCCGGGCGGCAGGGCATCGAGGACGCCTACCGCACCGGCCGCGGATCGATCCGGATGCGCGCCGTGGTGAACGTGGAGGAGTCGGCCAAGGGCGGCACCGAGCTGGTCATCACCGAGCTGCCCTATCAGGTGAACCCCGACAACCTCAACGAGTCGATCGCCACGCAGGTCCGCGACGGCAAGCTGCAGGGCATCACCGACATCAGCGACGAGTCCTCCGATCGCGTCGGCATGCGGATCGTCATCAAGCTGCGTCGAGACGCGGTGGCCAAGGTCGTGCTGAACAACCTGTACAAGCACACCCAGCTGCAGACCACCTTCGGCGTGAACAACCTGGCGATCGTGGACGGCGTCCCCCGCACGCTGCGCCTGGACCAGATGATCACGTACTACGTGCGGCACCAGATCGAGGTCATCCAGCGGCGGACCCGCTACCGGCTGATGAAGGCCGAGGAGCGCGCCCACATCCTGCGTGGCCTGGTCAAGGCGCTGGACATGCTCGATGAGGTCATCGCGCTGATCCGGCGCAGCCCGACCGTCGACGAGGCGCGGGCCGGGTTGATGGAGCTGCTGGACGTCGACGAGATCCAGGCCAACGCCATCCTGGAGATGCAGCTGCGCCGCCTGGCAGCCCTCGAGCGCCAGAAGATCATCGACGAGCTGGCTGAGATCGAGCAGATCATCGCCGAGCTGCAGGCGATCCTCGATTCGGAGGAGAAGCAGCGTCAGCTGATCGTCGACGAGCTCTCGGAGATCGTCGAGAAGTTCGGTGACGACCGGCGCACCAAGATCATTGGCTACGACGGCGAGGTCTCGATGGAGGACCTCATCGCCAACGAGGAGGTCGTCGTCACGGTCACCCGTACCGGGTACGCCAAGCGGACCAAGAGCGATCTCTACCGCTCGCAGCGCCGCGGCGGCAAGGGTGTGCAGGGTGCATCGCTACGCCAGGAGGACGTCGTCCAGCACTTCTGGGTCGGCAACACGCACGACTGGATCCTGTTCTTCACGAACAAGGGCCGGGTCTACCGGGCGAAGACCTACGAGCTGCCCGAGGCGACCCGCAACGCCAAGGGCCAGCACGTCGCCAACATCCTCGCCTTCCAGCCCGATGAGCAGATCGCCCAGGTGATCCGGATCAAGGACTACGAGGTCGCGCCCTACCTGGTGCTGGCGACCCGCAACGGCCTGGTCAAGAAGTCCCGGCTGGTCGACTTCGACTCGCCGCGCTCCGGGGGCCTGATCGCGATCAACCTGCGCGACGGTGACGAGATGGTCGGCGCGGCGCTGATCAACGACGACGACAACCTGCTGCTGGTCAGCCGGAACGCGCAGTCGATCTGCTTCTCGGCGGACGACGACTCGTTGCGGCCGATGGGCCGCGCCACGTCCGGTGTGATCGGCATGCGGTTCGCCGGCGAGGACGAGCTGCTGTCGATGATCGTCGTCCGTGAGGGGGTGGATGTGCTGGTCGCCACAGAGCACGGGTACGCCAAGCGTACGGGGATCGAACACTACCCGGTGCAGGGTCGAGGCGGTAAGGGCGTGCTCACGGCCGACCCGAAGGCGCGCAAGGGCAAGCTGGTAGGCGCGCTGGCGGTCAACCTCGAGGACGAGCTCTATGCGATCACCTCGAGCGGCGGTGTCATCCGCACCCCGGTCAAGGGTGTTCGTCACAACAACAACCGTGCCACCATGGGCGTAAAGTTGATGAACCTTCCGGAGGACGTCACCATTGTTGCGATCGCCCGCAACGCCGAGGACGACGCCGACGAGACCGAGGAGCCAAAGAAGTAGATGAGCAGCGACAAGGACGCCGACGGCAACGACTGGCTGTCGGCCCCCGTCGGCAAGGCGTCCGAGGCCAAGGGCTCGTCGGGTGCTAGCGGACCTACGGGCCCGTCGACCGGCGTCAGCATGGCGACCTCGACTCGCAGCGGGTCCGGCAAGGACGCTGACTCGATCCCGACGTACGGCCCGGTCTCGGAGTCGATCACGGCCTCGGGCTCGAAGTACAAGTCATCCTTCACCCAGAACCTGGTCAGCGGCAGTGGCTCGTTGTACCCGACGGCCGGCTCGACGCCGAGCGCCTCCCCGGCGCTGGACGCCGAGCCATCGCCCGGCCCGGCGACGTCGGTCGGCCTTGGCTCGGCCGCGACCTCGACGACGAACCGGGTCCGCAGATCGCCGTCCGCCGGTCCGCGTCGGGCGAAGCTGCAGATCCGGCACATCGATCCGTGGTCGACGCTGAAGCTGTCGCTGGTGCTCGCGGTCGCGTTCTTCTTCGTGTGGATGATCGCCGTCGCGATCCTGTACGGCGTCCTGTCGACCATGGGCGTATTCGAATCGATCGACTCGATGTTTGCCGAGCTCGGGGCCAGCGAGGGCGGTGGGTTCGTCACGCCGCGGCTGGTCTTCGGTGGCGCGGCGTTGATCGGGGCGATCAACATCGTGCTGTTCACCGCCCTGGCGACCATCGGCGCGTACATCTACAACCTGTGCGCCGATCTCGCCGGCGGCCTGGAGATCACTCTGGCCGAACGCCGTTAGCAGTCGTCGTCCGCGCCCCCGGGCCGTTCCGGGAATGCGCAGCGATGCCGGTGGCGAGCGGTTCACCCTCGTGGGGTATCACTAGTTCATGCAGAAGATGAAGCTTCGCGAGTACATCGACAAGCTCCGCGTCGATGGCTACCGCGTCGAGGGCGGCCAGAACGAGGACCCGGTGCTCATCGATCCGATGGGCAAGGCCGTCGACACCTGGCGCGAGGACTACCCGTACGACGAGCTCATGGATCGTGAGACGTACGAGGAGGAGAAGTACCGGCTGCAGATCGAGCTGCTGAAGTTCCAGTACTGGAGCCAGGACGTCGGCGCCAAGCACGTGATCGTCTTCGAGGGGCGCGATGCAGCCGGCAAGGGCGGCACGATCAAGCGATTCACCGAGCACCTCAACCCGCGGGCCGCGCGCGTCGTGGCGCTGAACAAGCCCAACGACCGGGAGCGCGGGGAGTGGTACTTCCAGCGCTACATCCGCCACCTGCCGACCGAGGGCGAGATCGTGCTGTTCGACCGGTCCTGGTACAACCGCGCCGGGGTCGAGCGGGTGATGGGATTCTGCACCGACGAGGAGCACTCGACCTTCATGCGCCAGGCACCGGCCTTCGAGCGGATGCTGGTGGAGTCCGGGACCACGGTCACGAAGCTGTGGTTCTCGGTCACCCAGGCCGAGCAGCGCACTCGCTTCGCCATCCGCCAGATCGACCCGGTACGCCGCTGGAAGCTCTCGCCGATGGACCTGGAGAGCCTGGACCGGTGGGAGGACTACACCAAGGCCAAGGAGGAGATGTTCGCCGCCACCGACAAGAAGCGCGCCGAGTGGCACTCGATCAAGTCCAACGACAAGAAGCGCGGCCGGGTCAACGCCATGCGCTTCTTCCTCAACCAGTTCGATTACGAGGGCAAGGACGAGTCGGTCGTCTACCGGCCCGACCCGAAGATCGTCAAGCGCGCCAAGACGTACGGCGGCGACTAGCCGGTCGTCCGTCTTGCGATGGGTTCTACCTCGATACCTCGGCCACAGCCGGGGCAAAACCCACCGCATCCGGGTCGTTTGATCTGGGTCACTGGCCGCTCGTGTCACACGACGGTCTGTGTATTATGGAGCGGTTGTCTCTGCACGAGATAACGCGCGCCTGTAGCTCAGTCGGTTAGAGCGCATCCCTGATAAGGATGAGGTCGGAAGTTCGATTCTTCCCAGGCGCACGCATGACGGCATCGACCGAAGGGGCAACATGCGCAAGTTGCTCATGGCGGTCCTCGCGGCTGCCGGGCTGGCGTTCGCCAAGCGCCAGCAGCAGGCCAAGCAGGACGCCGAGCTGTGGCGTGAGGCCACCAAGGGAACTGTTCGTCGGCACGAGGGGCCATAGCTCAATTGGTAGAGCGCCTGCTTTGCAAGCAGGAGGTCCGGGGTTCGATTCCCCGTGGCTCCACCACTCAGTACTTCGTGTCACACACCTGACCCATCCTGGCCACCACCAGGTCAGTGACCCGTCCGGCGCTCGGCCTGTTAAAAAAATGTCCAGCCTGCGGCGAGACTCGAACGCGGCCTGACCCGTCCTCAGCGGCGATACCTGACGTCGTCTTTCTTCGTAACAACCTCTCAACGGACGGTGCGGTCCCCGAGCGCGGACGCGCGAGTTCGGGAAAGATCGAAGGATGAGCTCCGACGACGACCGCACGCCCCCTGGGTCCTCGGGCGACGGCGACGATGTCTCGGACGATCCACGAGACCGCGTGCAGGACGACGCGACGGTCGAGGCGGCCAAGTCCGGCAGCTCAGCAAGCGCCGACGATGCCGGTGACGATCCGGGCACCGATGCCGAGAGCACCCAGGACGCACTTCGGGACGCGGACGCCGAGACCGCTGACAGCGAAGGGGGCAGTGTCGACCGGGCCCAGCCCGACCCCGATGACGAGGACAACGAGGCCGACTCCCTGTGGCCCAGCGGTGACGACGGTGACGATGAGGGCTACTCGTACGTCCGGCGCTCGGATCCTGGCTGGGACATGTCCAAGTGGCTGATCGCCGCAGGCGTCGCCACCGTGACCATCCTGCTGTCATTCATCCTGATCCCGAAGGTGTTCACCGCATCGGATCCCGAGCCGGGCGCGACCAGTGGGCCGCCCACCACCGAGCCGGCGACGTCAGAGCCGCCGCCGGTGGCGTCCTACCGCGACACAATCCTGAGCGCAGCGCCGGTGCACTTCTGGGAGTTCGCCTATAACGCCGATCCCGGCCAGGACGCGATGGGCACCTCGAACCTCACCCTAGGCAAGGACATCGGGCTGCTAGGCAGCTCGGCGGTCAAGGGCGGCTCGGGCGCGATCGACTGCTCTGGTACCAACCGATCGCGGATCAACTCCCAGACCCCTGAGACCCTCGTCGGCGAGGTCTCCGTCGAGGTCTGGGTGAACACCGCGACCGCCAGCGGCGGGCAGATCGTCAACTTCGGGTCCGCCGCCGAGGACGCCAGCAAGCAGACCGACCACACTTTGTTCGTCGACCAGAGCGGATTTGTCCACTTCGGCGTTCGTGGCACGAAGCGCTACGTGGTCTCCAGCAAGGTGTTCGTCAACGACGGAAAGTGGCACCACGTGGTCGGCACCCTGTCGTCGGCCGAGGGCATCAAACTGTACGTGGACGGCCAGTTGATCGACCACGAGCCCGACGCCACCGAGGCCCAGGAGTTCGAGGGTTATTGGCGCATCTGCGGGGACTCGCTGTCCGGTTGGCCCCGGGCGACCGGCAGCGCGGCGCTGATCGGCAGCATCGACGAGGTCGCAATCTACAATCGCGCGCTCACCGCCGAGGAGATCGCCAAGCACCACCAGGTCGCCCTGTAGCCGCCATGGGAATCGTCGTCCTGGGCAGTGCGAACGTCGATGTCGTCATCGGGCTGGAGCGGATCCCGGCGCCCGGCGAGACCGTGATCACCGAGACCTCCGATCGCGGCCGCGGTGGCAAGGGCAACAATCAGGCGATCGCGGCCGCCCGCGCCGGGGCCCCCACCCGGTTCATCGGCGCGGTGGGCTCCGACGCCACCGGCGAGTTCCTTCTCGCAGGGCTGTCTGAGGCCGGCATCGGCACCGAGCTGGTGCGGCGCTGCGAGGGCGTCACCAGCGGTACGGCGTACGTCATGGTCGACCGGCACGCCGAGAACGCGATCGTGGTGGTCGCGGGCGCGAACGGCCGGCTCACCGGGCTGACCGGCGCTGAGCAGCGGGCCCTGCAGCAGGCCGACGTACTGCTGATGCAGCTAGAGGTGCCGATGCGCACAGTCGTCGACGCTGCCCGCACGACCCGCGCGGCCGGTGGCTACGTCATGCTGAACGCCGCGCCGTACGCCGACCTGCCCGATGAGCTGGTGAACAATCTCGACCTGCTGATCGTGAACGAGCCCGAGGCGGCGCTCGCCGCCGGGGTGAAGGAGGGCGCACGCTCTCCCGACGAGCTCGCCGACATCATCACCCGACGCATCCCCGACGTGCTCATCACGCTCGGTGCGGAAGGATCCATGCTCGCCCGTCGCGGACAACAGCCGGTGCGGATCCGAGCGCCCAAGGTGCCGGCGGTCGACACGACGGCAGCGGGCGACACCTTCGTCGGCGCGTACGCCGCCGCCACGGTCCGCGGACTCGACGAGCATGGCTGCCTGCAGTTCGCCTCGAGCGCCGCGGCTCTCGCGGTACAGCGGCCTGGCGCCGTCGCCTCCATCCCGCACCTGGCCGACATCGACGCCGCGTTGGGAGAGTTCTACCCGGAAACGCCGCCGGAGGCCTAGCAGATCTCGCCGCGATCCCAGCTGTATCCACCGCCGGTGACCACGAAGGTCACCTCGTCCGCGCAGACGGTGAAGGCCGAGTCGTACTCCTCGCCATCGTGCTCGATGACCGCCGAACCCTTGGGCTCGATCTTCAGCGTCGTCGGCTCAGCGCACTCGATGGTGACCTCCTGCGCGATCTGCCCGCCCGTGCTCTTGGGCATCGAGCTGACCTTGCAGGCGCCGCCGGGCCCGCCCTGGCCGGAGGTCGTGTCGCCCTGCTCGGGCCACGAGTCATCCTCGCCCTGTGGTTCCGGCATCGACGACGGCGCCGACTGAGGAGCGTCCTCGCCGCCCAACGAGGACTCGCTGTCGGTCTGCGTCCCGAACGAGCCGTTTGCCGCGCTCTGCACGCTGTCGCCGGGCTCGCTGCCGCCGGCGCCGGATTCGTCGGCACTCTCACCGGAGGTCGCCGAGCTGCTGGCCGGCGTCGTCGCCGAATCATCGTTCTCCGACACCGCCGAGATCAGGAGGTAACCGCCGCCGATCACCAGCAGACCGATCAGCAGTCCGGCCAGGAACACCAAGGGACTGCGCATCGGCGAGGGCGGCGGCGCGGCGACCGCATAGTCGTCGTCCGCCCCGCTCGTGCGCTGCAGCGCGGGCATCCGAGCGGTCTGCGACGGATCGGGCTGGGACGGCTTGTCGTCGTGACCGCGCATCGTCGTCCTCTCCTCGTCGAACGAAATCGTGGGGGCAGGTACCTGGTGCGATTCGGGCGGGGACGATCCGGTTCCGCGTGCGTGGCGGATCGTGGACCGACCAGTACGCTGAAGCCATGCGAGCGCTGATGGCCCTGGTGAGCATTCCGGTACTTACGCTGGCGGCCGCGTGCACCGGGGACAGCTCCGACGGCGGTGAGGCAGCCGACCCGACCGAGCTCGTCCAGCAGGCCGGCGACACATTCGCCGAGGCCGGTGCGGTCTCGTTCACGCTCGACAGCGAGGGCGTTCCGGACGACGTCAACGGGGTCAGCGCCGCCGACGGATCCGGAGTCATCGACTCGGCCGAGCCGAAGTTCTCCGGGTCGATTACCGGCCGGGTCCAGGGCGTCACCGGCAGCCTCGAGATCATCGCGATCGGCCAGGAGGCGTGGATGAAGTTCTTCACCCCGGGCTACGAACCGGTGGATCTGGCGACCCTCGGCGCGCCCAATCCAGCGATGTTCTTCCATCCGACCGACGGACTGCCGTCCCTGCTGGCGGCGACGACCGACCTGGCCTCCGAGGGCCAGAAGCGTCAGGGCAGCGACATCATCAACGAGGTCAGCGGTTCGGTGCCCGCGGCCCCGGTGAAAGAGCTGCTCGAGCTCGGCGACGGCACCGGCGAGTACGACGCCGTCTACGGCATCACCGACGACGGTGAGCTGCGCACCATCAAGGTCACCGGCGACTTCTACGAGGGCGCCACCTCGACCTACTCCATCGTGGTGAAGGACTACGGGAAGACCGTTGAGATCACCCGCCCCTAGGGCGCTACTGGCCACCGCCGCCATCGCCGTCGCCCTGGCGGCCGCCGACACCTACGTCGTCGTGCTCGCGCTGACCGACATGATGGCCGGTGTCGGGGTTGGGATCGGCGCGCTGCAGCAGGCCACCCCGATCATCAGCGGGTTCCTGCTCGGCTACGTCGCGGTGCTCCCACTGATCGGCCGGATAGCAGACCTGACCTCGCGGCAGAAGGTGCTGTTGTGGTGCCTGATTGTTTTCGTCGCCGGGTCGGCCCTCACCGCGCTCGCCCACGACCTGCCGACCCTGGTCGCGGGGCGGGTGGTCCAAGGAGTCGGCGGTGGCGGCCTGGTGCCGGCGACGCTCGCGATCGTCGGCGAGCTGTGGCCACCGGACCGGCGCGGCGTACCGCTGGGCATCGTCGGCGCCGTGCAGGAGATCGGCAGCGTCGTCGGCCCCCTGCTCGGTGCGCTCGTGCTCGCAGTCGCCGATTGGCGAGCGATCTTCTGGCTCAACGCGGTCCTCGGCGTCCTGCTCGCCCTGATGGTTCTCCTCCTCGGGCGTGCCCGGTCACCCGAGACCGCGGACCCCCGCCAGCGGAACCGCCCGCCGTACGCCGCCGCCTCGCGGTCCCGGTCCGTGCTCCGCGCCGGCGTGTGGGTGCTCGGTGCGGCGATCACGGCGCTGGCGCTCGCGGCGCCCGAGTCGCTGGTGACCTCGGTGGCGTACGGCGGACCGTTCGTGCCCTTCGAGGGGGCGTCGTCCCGACTGCTGACCCCCATCGGCGTCACCGGCCTGACGCTGCTGGCGCTCGCGACCGCCTTGACCGCTCCCGCGCTCTGGCCACTGCTGCGTCAGGCCGATCTGCCCGGGGCGCTCCTCCTCGGTGGTGCCCTCGGGTGCATCGTGGTCACCTTCGCCGCGGCCGAGCCGGAGCGCGAGGTCGTCGGCCCACTGGGATACGCCCTGCTTCCGGTCGCCGCGCTGCTTACCGCGGGCTTCCTGTGGCACCAGCGGCGGCCCGCCCATCCTGTGGTCCCGCGTGGACCGCTCCCCCGCCGCAGCGTCATCGCCCTCGTCGTCAGCCTGCTGGTCGGGGTGGCGCTCGTGGCGGGCGTCGTGGACGTGCCGGTGCTGGCGCACCTGACCCACACCGATTCGCAGGTCGGCGCGGCTTTCGTGCTCGTGCGCTTCCTCATCGCTGTCCCGGTGGGTGCGTTCCTCGGCGGCGCTGCGCTGCGCCGGTGCGGTGACGGGCTGGTAACCGCCGTCGGCCTCGCCCTCGCGGCGGCAGGGCTGGCGATCATGGCGACCTGGGGCGAGGGCTCGCTGCGCTCGGCAGCGTCGTACGTCGTCCTCGTCGCCGTGGGCCTCGGCGTCGGGCTCGCGCTCGCTCCCGTCAACAACACAATGCTGGCTGAGACCGGCCGCGCGCTGCACGGGACGGTGTCCTCGCTGGTGGTCGTCGCGCGCATGGTCGGCATGGTCGTAGGCCTGGCGGTGCTGACCGGCATTGGCCTGCACGCTTACTACCGCGAGGTCGAGGCACTGCCGGACCGCACGGACGGTGACGCCTTGCTGCAGGCCGGGCTCGTCCAGGTGCACGCGGTGTTCATCGGGGCGGCGCTCGCGGCGGCACTCGGGGCTGCGCTGGCCGTCGCGCTCGGGGTGCGCCGGCGGACAGCCGCTGTGGCGGAGCGCATAGTCACGATTGGGTGATCTTTCGGCATAGCCGGTTGTGGGGCCCGGGGGCGTCATGTTCCATTGATGCGTTCGCCGATTGGAAAGAAGTGCCGATGACGCTGGCCCGTACCCGACGCGCGCTGTCGGCCGCGATCTCCTTGATCGCGGCGCTGTTGCTGCTCAGCGCCTGCGCCACCGGCGCCCCGCAGGAGGGCTCCTCACCGACCGCCGCCGGCCCCTTGTCGAGCGAAGCGACCAGCAGTGATCCGCCGCCCACGACGTCCGAGGCTCCGCCGAGCTCAGCTGAGCCCACGCCCACCCCGGAGACGACGACCCCGGCGCCCACGACGACGTCGGAGGCACCGGCCGTTGACCAGCCGACCGTCGTCTACACCAAGGCCGCCGCCACCGTGAATCCAGGCGAAGCGGTCCAGGTGACGATTACCGTCCAGACCCCCAACCCGGGAGTCCCGTTCGGCGACGTAACCCTCATGGTGGACGGCGCGCCGTACGCCTCGGCCACGCTCAACCAGGCCGGCAGCATGTCGTTCACCCTCAAGAACCTCACCGAGGGCGACCACACCTACCAGGGCGTGTTCGCGGGCAACCCGACCTACCTGGCCTCGCAGAGCAACACCAAGATGATCCACGTGCTCACTGCCGCGGAGATCGAGGCTGCCAAGAAGAAGAAGGAAGAGCAGGCGGCCGCCGCGGCCAACAACCCCTGCCCGGCCAACGCGAAGGCGTGCATCGACCTGACCAACAACACCACCTGGTTGCAGTCCAACGGCGTGGTCACGGCCGGACCGTTCAAGCAGATCGCCGGCCGCGCCGGGCATCGCACCCCCACCGGCATGTTCACCGTCCAGTGGAAGAACAAGGACCACAAGTCCCAGGAGTTCAACCAGGCGCCAATGCCGTACGCAATCTTCTTCACCACCACTGGCGTCGCCTTCCACGTCGGCTCGCTCAGCACCCCGTCGCACGGCTGCATCCATCTCAGCGAGAGCGCGGCGAAGATCTACTGGGATGCCCTCAATCCCGGCGACCGCGTGTACGTCTTCGGATCGGCGCAGTACTAGCCCCGCCATGCGTACGGGAGGACCGCGACTGCTCCTGGCTGCGTGCCTGTTTGCCGCCGGTTGCAGCACCGCAGCCCCGCAGGACAGCGCGGACTCGGATACATCCGCCCCGGCCGCCACTGCCGGGCAGCCATCCGAGACCGGCGCCTCCGACGCCGCGCCGAGCGATGCCGTACCCACCTCGGCCTCGGCACAGGCCTCGACCGTCGACGGCCCCTGCCCGTATCTCGAGCAGGACTTCATCGAGCTCACGATCGGTCAGCGAATCGGCAAGGTCAGCGTCACGACAACGACGCCGGCGTACGGCCCGTTGCCTCGCTGTGACTTCCAGCGCGGCAGCGGTGAGCCCGCTGCGGTCGTCGACACCCGTACCATCGAGGCCGGTCAAGGCCTGGAGAAGGCCCTCGAGGCAGTTCCGGGCGGCAACCCCGTCGACGTCGGTGAGGGCGGGTCGGTCCAGGTGTACAACGGTGAGGACCGAACCGAGCTCGCAGCGTACGAAGGCACCACGCTCGTCACGGTCAGACTCAACCAGGAAAGCTCGCTCGAAGCCATCGAGATCGCCGGGCAGGTCTTCGCCAGCATCTGACCGTGCCGCCCCGTCGCTCCGCCTGGTCCACTCTGAGCGAACACGACGGGTCGGGCTGCGCCATTCGTGAAACGATAGCGACCATGACCTTCGCAACTCTGCATACTGTGCTCTTCGCGGGGTCGTACTACTCACCCACCGAAAGGCGACCATGACCTTCGCAACCCTGCACACGAATAAAGGCGACATCCGGGTCGAGCTGTTCGACAACCACGCCCCCAAGACGGTCCGCAACTTCGTCGAGCTCGCTGAAGGCTCGCGTGAGTGGACGCATCCCGGCACCAACAAGAAGACCAACGACCCGCTGTACGACGGCGTCATCTTCCACCGCATCATCCAGGGTTTCATGATCCAGGGCGGTGACCCGCTCGGTCAGGGCTTCGGCGGCCCGGGCTATGTCTTCGACGATGAGATCCACCCCGAGCTGCAGTTCGACAAGAAGTACCAGCTCGCCATGGCGAACGCCGGCAAGCGCGGCGGCAAGGGCACCAACGGCTCGCAGTTCTTCATCACGACCACGGCGCCGAACTGGCTCAACGGCAAGCACACTATCTTCGGTGAGGTCGCGGACGACGAGTCGAAGAAGGTCGTCGACGCGATCGAGGCCGTCGCCACCGACCGCAACGACAAGCCGCTCGAGGACGTCGTCATCAACTCGGTCACCATCGAGAAGTAGCGCGCGTTGACCTACCCGCCGTCCGCCGGAGCGCCGTCCCCCAGCGAGGGGTACGGCGCTCCGGCGCACTGCTACCGGCATCCGGATCGCCAGACCGGTCTGGCGTGCACGCGCTGCGAGCGCCCGATCTGCCCCGACTGCCTCAACCCCGCCGCCGTCGGGTTCCAGTGCCCGGAGTGCGTCGCCGAAGGCCGCGCGTCGCTGAGTCAGCCGTCGGTGCGGCGTACGGCGCTGGTCCGCTCACACGTACAGCCGGTCGTCACCTACGGCTTGATCGCGCTCAACGTGCTGATGTACGTCGCGACGGTCGTGCAGTCCGGCAGCGTCAGCAACAACCAGTACTCCGGGCTGTTCCAGGACCTCGCGATGTGGGGGCCGCTGGTGCGGCAGGGCGAGGTCTGGCGGATGGGCAGCTCGACCTTCCTGCACTACGGGCTGACACACGTCGCGGTGAACATGATCTCGCTGTTCATCATCGGCCGCGACATCGAGCAGGTGCTCGGCAAGTGGCGCTATCTGCTGGTCTACCTGCTCGCGGGCCTCGGTGGTTCGGTCGCTGTCCTGCTCTTCACCCCGAATGCGGTGGTGGCCGGTGCCTCCGGATCGGTGTTCGGGCTGCTCGGCGCGGCGGGCGTGATCATGCTGCGCAACAAGCAAAACATGCAGCCGCTCATCGGCATCCTCGTGCTGAACGCCGTGATCTCGTTCATGCCCGGCATCTCGCTCGCTGCGCATCTCGGTGGCTTGCTCGTGGGCGCCGCGCTCACCTTCCTGCTGGTGCAGCTCACACCCAGCCGCCGCTAACTCGGGGAACGCTATCGGGCCAGCGCGCCGATCCGCTCCACGGCCTCGGTGAGCACGGCGGGCGAGCAGGCGAAGTTGATCCGGGCGAAGCCCGCCCCCGTCGCCCCGAAGCTGGGGCCCGGGTTCAGCGCCACTCGCGCCTCGGTCAGGATCTTGCCGGCGGGGTCGGCACCCCAGTCGTACGCCGAGAGGTCCAGCCAGCCCAGGTAGGTCGCCTCCGCGGGCACATAGCCGGCCTGGGGGAGGTGTGTCGCGACCAGCTCGCCCAGCAGGTCGCGGTTCGCCGACAGCTCTCGTACGGCCTGCTCCAGCCACTGGCCACCCGCGGCCCACGCTCGCTCCGAGGCGAGCATCCCGAGGTGTCCGGCGGACGACGAGGACTGCGGCGGGATCCGGCCGGCCCGCTCCCGGCTGCGGCCGTCGGCCGAGACCACCTGGGCGCACTTCAAGCCCGCGAGGTTCCACGCCTTGCTCGCGGCCAGCACGCTCACCCCGACCTCGCGCGCCGCATCGCTGACCGTCAGGAAGGGCGTGAACGACGCGCCCTCCAACGGCAGCGGTCCGTGGATCTCGTCGGCGATCACCAGCACGTCGTACTCCGCTGCGAGGTCGGCCAACGCGCCCAGCTCCTCCGATCGCCACGCCCGCCCGACCGGATTCGCCGGGTTGCACAGCAAATAGACCCGCGCACCGGCCGCGAACGCCGCCCGCAGTCCATCGAGGTCGAAGTGCCAGCCGTCGTCCTCGCACCGCAACGGCACGTCGACCACCTCGCCGCCGGCCAGCGCGGTCCAGGACCGGAAGGGTGGATAGATCGGTGAGCTGATCACGACCCGGTCACCGGGGTCGACATGCGCGCGCATCAGCTCGATCATGCCGACGCCGACGTCCCCGACCACCCGCACCTGCTCCGGGTCGATCTGCCACCTCCAGTGCTGGGCCGCGTACTCCGCAAGTGCCTGTTCCAAGCGGCCGTCCACGATCCGGTACCCGGTGTCGCCGATCCGGACGGCCTCCAGCAGCCGCTGCTCGATCGGCGGCGCGAGCGCACAGTCCATCTCCGCCACCCACAACGGCAGGACGTCGGCGTCGTACTGCCGGTACTTCATGCTGGAACGCGCGCGAAGGTCTGCCGTGTCGAGGGTGAAGATCTGGCTCGTCATACGGCCCATCATCCCAGCCTGGGCCGTCAGCCTCGCCCAGAGAAGGCGTCTCAGGGGCGCGACGATGGGTCTCATCCTCGCCGTTGAGGCCGTCGGCGCCGGGGCGCGCCGTCCCGGGTGAGTCCCCGGCCCGCGGGTACAGTTGAGAGATTCTTCGAACCTGAGCAGGAACGTCATGACATCCGCCGAGCAGCAGGTGGTGCGCAACGAGACGCGGTCTTTCCTTCGCAAGCCGTGGATACTGTCGGTCTCGATCGCGTGCCTCGTCACGATCATCTACGTCTGGAACGTGCTTGCCGGCGGTTCCAAGCTCAGTGACACGACCCCGGCCCCGACGCTGCGCACGCTGAGCCTCGTGCCCGCGCGGGTGGTCGAAGGCGAGCTGTACCGGCTGTTCACCGCCAACCTGCTCTACTCCAGCGTCTGGTCCTTGCTGGCTTCGGTGCTGACGCTCGTGGTTGTCGGCACGGCCGTCGAGTCACGGTGGGGCGTTCGCCGATATCTGGCGTCCACCGTGATCACGGCGCTCGGCGCGACCCTACCGGTGCTGCTGTTCGAGCCGGCCGTCTCTCGCTGGGCAACTGGCAACGGTGCAGTCATGGGCCTGATCGGTGCCGCCTTCGTCGTGGCGACACGGGCCGGGTATAACCGGCTGGTCATCTCGGTCGTGGCGGCCATCGACGTGATCGTCTACGTCTGGTTCACCCCGGAGTCCACGATCTGGGCACCGCTGGGCGGCATCGCGAGCGGCGCGATCATCGCCATGCTGCTGATCGCCGCACCCGACGACCGCCGGCGCAACAGGATCCAGGCGCTCCTGCTCGGCTCGTTCTTCCTGCTGCTGTGCGCGATCGTCGCCTTCCACGTCATCAGCCGGTAGCGGACCGGCCCAGCACCACGAGACGGGGGAGGACCCCGCGGCATCCCCCTAGGACGTGGGATCAGCAGGCGTGGACGGCGATCATGGCCGCCATCGCGCGAAAGAACGCAGGATCGCTCAGGTACGCCATGTGGTTGGCGGTCGGCCCATGAATGAAGGTGAAGTCGACGTCGTGCGCGCCGCGCACCCGCCCTTCGGCGGGGAAGCTCAGCACGTCGGTCGAGCTCCAGGCGTTCCAGAGGTAGCCCAGCCGCTCCGCGGGTACTCCACAGCCCGCGGCGGCCGGGTCGAGGAACACACCGAGGTCGGCGAACAGCCCGAGCTGGCTGGCGCTCGCGCACCAGAAGTCCACGCGGACCTCGCCCAGCTCGTCGCCGAACGCGGTCAACAGATCGAACAGCACCTGCCCGCCCATCGAGTGCGTCAGCACCACCAGCGGCTCGGCTCCTGCCCCCGTGGCGGCGCGGTGCAGTGCATCGATGACCCGGCGGATGACGATGCCGGGCGCGCCTGCCTGGCCGCGCCCGCCGACGTACCGCAGGATGTCGCCGAGGAACAGCGGCACGAAGTCCCTGCCCGGACGCCGGATGCCGTCCATCGCCTGACGTACGGCGCGGCGTCCGAATGCGGACAGGTTGAGCGTCAGCCCCGGGGCGTCGGCGGGTAGGTGGCGCCGCAGCTCCCGCTTCAACAACCGCTCCTGCGCGTCGTGCCCGAGGCCGTCCAGCGAGCGGCGCAGCCCGCGGTCGCGCGCAACCGCCCACGATGCCTCGATCGCCTCGGGCCAGCGATTGGCCGGCAGTGCGCGCAAAACGGCGTCCTGCAGCTGCTCCCCGAACTCGTCCTCCCCGAGCTCGGCGAGATCCGCTACCCGAGCGATCTCCTGCGGCGCTGCTCTCTTCGGCGCACCCAGGTCGCCCCAGTAGACCCGTTCGATCACGACCGCCCCCGGCTGGAAGGGGTTGAGGGTCGGTGCGACGTGCTCGCGCAGCAGTTGCTCGACCTGCGGCCACTCCAGGCCACCGGTCAGCTTCAGCGAACTGTGGTGCAGCGGGTCGGCCATTTCGCGGATCCCGACCCCGTGCACGAACACGATGGGCATATCTCCATCGTCCCCTTTCATGGAAAGCAGCGCGCCGGCACGCGCTCAAGGTCGTTGGCAGTACGAAACAGTGGGTGCCGTCACGACCGCGCTGCCACCTGGCTCTAGTGAACCTGACATTGGCGTCATATAGTCGGGCGAGTACCCACGATTCTATGGAGGCACCACCCATGCGCGACGCCGTCATCTGCGAAGCCGTACGCACCCCGGTCGGAAAGCGCAACGGTGCGCTGTCCGGCGTCCACGCCGCCGATCTGTCGGCCGCCGTGCTGAAGGGCCTGGCCGAGCGCTCGGGCATCGATCCGTCCGTCGTCGATGACGTCATCTGGGGCTGCGTCTCCCAGGTCGGCGAGCAGACCTTCGACATCGCGAGGACCGCCGTCCTCACCGCCGGGTGGCCGGAGTCGGTGCCGGGCACCACCGTCGATCGTCAGTGCGGGTCCTCGCAGCAGGCCCTCGCGTTCGCCGCCGCGGGTGTCATCGCGGGGCAGTACGACGTCGCCGTCGCGGGCGGCGTCGAGATGATGTCGCGGGTTCCGATGGGCTCGGCGACCTCCAACAAGGACCTCGGCAGCCCGATCCCCCAGGCCTTCAGCGACCGCTACGACGGCATCCGAATGCCCAACCAGGGCATCGGCGCGGAGATGATCGCCGAGCAGTGGGGCCTGTCGCGCACCGCGCTCGACGAGTTCTCGATCGCCTCGCACGAGAAGGCCGCCAAGGCTCAGGACGACGGCCTGTTCGATTCGCAGATCCTGCCGATCGAGACCGCCGACGGCGTGGTCAGCAAGGACGAGGGCATCCGCCGTGGCTCGACCGTCGAGAAGCTCGCGCAACTGCCGACTCCGTTCAAGGAGGACGGCGTCGTCTCGGCCGGCAATGCCTCGCAGATCTCCGACGGCTCGGCGGCGCTGCTGGTCACCACCAGCGAGAAGGCCAAGGAGCTCGGCCTCAAGCCGCTCGTGCGCGTGCACACGACCGTGCTGGCCGGCTCGGACCCGATCATCATGCTGACCGCGCCGATCCCGGCTACCCAGAAGGTGCTCGAGCGCTCTGGTCTGTCGATCGGCGACATCGGCGCGTTTGAGGTCAACGAGGCCTTCGCCTCGGTCCCGATGGCGTGGCTGAAGGACACCGGTGCCGACCAGTCCAAGCTCAACCCCAACGGTGGCGCGATCGCTCTTGGTCACCCGCTCGGCGGATCGGGCGCCCGCCTGATGACCACCCTCATCCACCACATGGTCGAGAACAAGGTGCAGTACGGCCTGCAGACCATGTGCGAGGGCGGCGGCCAGGCCAACGCGACCATCCTCGAGCTGCTCTAACCCCACCTTCCTCCGTTCTGCGGGGCAGTGCAGCACGCTATCGGCGCGATAGCGGTCTGGACTGCCCCGCAGGTCCGGAACCTCATCACGCAAGGAGAAGACATGGACATCAACGGCAAGGTCGCCGTCGTCACCGGTGGCGCCTCGGGCCTGGGGCTGGCCACCACCGAGCGGCTCGTCGAGCTCGGTGCAAAGGTCGTCATCCTCGACGTCCAGGACGACAAGGGCGCGGACGCCGAGAAGCAGCTCGGCGACGCGGTCCGCTTCGTCAAGACCGACGTCTCCAGCGAGGACGACGTCAAGAAGGCGCTCGACGTCGCCGACGAGTTCGGCGAGCTGCGCGTGGCGATCAACTGCGCCGGCATCGGCGGCTCGAAGCGCACCGTCGGCAAGGAGGGCCCCTACCCGCTCGATCACTTCAAGAAGGTAATCGACGTCAACCTGATCGGCACCTTCAACGTGATCCGCCTGGCCGCAGAGCGCATGCTGAAGCACGACGCGGTGGACGGCGAGCGCGGCGTGGTCATCAACACCGCCTCGGTCGCGGCCTTCGAGGGCCAGATCGGGCAGGCGGCGTACTCGGCGTCCAAGGGCGGCATCGTCGGCATGACGCTGCCGATTGCCCGCGACCTGAGCTCGATGATGATCCGCGTGTGCACGATCGCCCCGGGCCTGTTCATGACGCCACTGCTGATGGGCGCCCCGAAGGAGCTGCTCGACTCGCTCGGCAAGCAGGTCCCGCATCCGCGCCGCCTGGGCGATCCCACCGAGTACGCCAAGCTGGCGGCCTCGATCATCGACAATCCGATGCTCAACGGCGAGACCATCCGCCTCGACGGCGCCATCCGGATGGCCCCCAAGTAGACCCCGACGCGGCGGGTTTCTGCGGACACGCTCACCCGATAGCGTGGAACCGGAACCCGCCGTTTCGCGTACCTAGGAATGGACCCCATGTCTGACGCACTGACCAAGGAGCTCGCTGACGGCGTGCTCACGCTGACCCTGAACAAGCCCGAGAAGCTCAACGCTTTGGACGCCGCCCTCGCCAAGCAGCTCTACGAGCAGCTCAAGGCGGCCGACAACGATTCCGCGGTGCGGGTCGTCGTCCTGACCGCCGCCGGGCGCGGTTTCAGCGCCGGCGCCGACCTGGCTCGCGACAAGGGGGAGGAGTCCGGCTCGGATGACCTGGTGGGCGAGGGCAGCCTGCTGAGCTACGCCAACCAGACCGTCACCCTGATCTCGCAGATGAGCAAGCCGGTCATCGGCGCCGTCAACGGCATCGCCGCCGGCGTCGGCGTCTCGTACGCGCTCGCGTGCGACATCGTCATCGCCCGCGAGTCCGCGTCTTTCCTGCTGGCCTTCAGCCGGATCGGCCTGATGCCGGACGGCGGCGCCACGCTGTGGGTCGCGGCCTCCGTGGGCCGCGCCCGCGCAATGGAGATGGCGCTGATGGCCGAGAAGATCAGCGCGTCCGAGGCCAAGGAGTGGGGCATGATCTCCCGCGTCGTGGCGGACGACGACTTCGAGTCTGAGGTCAGCGCGCTGGCCAAGAAGCTGGCGGCCGGACCCACCCGCGCGTACGCCAAGACCAAGGCGGCGATCAACGCCTCGTCGATCTCGTTGCTGAGCGCGGCGCTGGAGCGCGAGTCCAAGGGACAGGCTGAGCTGCTAAAGAGCAAGGACAACGCCGAGGGCGTCGCCGCGTTCCTGGAGAAGCGCGAAGCCAAGTTCACCGGCGACTAGTAGAAGGCACTGAACGAGGAGGGCGTAGTGGACTTCGACGACACCCCAGAAGAGGCCACCTACCGAGCGGAGGTGCGCGAGTTTCTCGAGAAGAACGCCGACTCGCTCGCGCCCTCCTCGTTGCGGACCAGCCCGGAGACGATCGACCGGCTCCGGGCCCATCAGGCGACGCTGTACGACGGGGGCTATGTGGCCGTGGCCTTCCCCCGGGAGATTGGTGGCCAGGGCGGCACTCCCATGCAGCAGTCGCTGGTCGACCAGGAGATGCGCCGCGCCGGGCTGGCACAGATTCCCAACTACATCGGCGTCGGCATGTGCGCGCCCACCGTCGCGGCGCACGGCAGCGCCGAGCAGATCGCGCGGCTGCCGCGGCTGTTCCGCGCTGATGACATGTGGTGCCAACTGTTCAGCGAGCCCTCCGCCGGCTCGGACGTCGCCGCGCTGCGCACCAGCGCGGTGCAGGAGGCCGACGGCTCGTGGCGGATCAACGGGCAGAAGGTCTGGACCACCGGCGCACAGTACTCCGAGTACGGGATCCTGCTGACCCGCACCGACCCGACCCAGCCCAAGCATCGAGGACTGACGATGTTTGTCGTCGACATGCGGGCCCCGGGCGTGACGGTGCGCCCGCTGCGCCAGATGAGCGGGCAGTCGCAGTTCAACGAGGTGTACTTCGATGACGTCGTCATCCCCGACGAGGAGCGGCTCGGCGAGGTAAACGACGGCTGGCGGGTGGCGCTGACCACGCTGATGAACGAGCGGGTCGCCGTCGGCGGCGGTGGCGGGGCGCTCGGTGTCGAACCCGAGAAGCTGATCGCGATGGTCAGCGACCGCATGGCCGACCTGAGCGAGAGCGCCCGCGGCACCGCGCGTCGCGACCTCGGCGAGGTGCTCGTCGAGCAGCTCGGCACCAAGTACACCGGATATCGACTTCTGTCGAAGCTCTCGAAGGGTGAGAAGCCCGGCCCGGAAGCGTCCGCAGGAAAGCTGGCCGGCACCCGGGCCGCCCGGCGCGGCACCGACCTCGCGGTGCGGCTGCTGGGTAATGATGGGCTGTTCGCCACCGGTACGGACGGCGACGGTACCTGGCAGTCCTCCCAGGCTCAGCTGCCTGGTCTGGCGATCGCCGGTGGCACCGACGAGGTACTGCGCAACATCATCGGCGAGCGGGTGCTCGGGCTGCCGGGCGAGCCGCGTACCGACAAGGGCGTGCCAGGAGGAAAGCAGTGAACTTCGACCTCGACGAGGGCCAGCACGAGTTCGCCGAGATGGCGGGCAAATTCTTCTCGGCCAACGCCGGAGCCGCCAGCGCCCGCGCCATGCTGGCCGACGGCGCCCCGGCCTCGCCCGGGCTGCAGAAGATCGCCGAGCTGGGCTTCTACGGGATCACCGTCCCGGAGTCGGCGGGCGGCATCGGGCAGAGCGTGCTGGACGCCGCCGTGGTGGCCGAGCAGGCCGGCCGGCACCTGGCCTCGCCGTCCATGGTCACCGCCGTCCGCGCGGCGATCCTGCTAAGCAAGAACGAGGACCTGCTGACTGGGCTCGCGGACGGATCGACGGCGTACGCCGTGATCGATGACGGGATCGCAATCGACGCGGTCGGCGCCGACCGGTTCCTGGCGATCCGCGACGGGCAGGTGATGATCGGGGACGGTGAGGTCGACGCCGGTGAGCCGATCGACCCGACGCGCGGGCTCGCGCGGGTCACCCTGACGAACGCCCAGCCGCTGGAATCCGGTGTCCCCGAGTGGGAGCGGGCCCGGCTGAGCGCCATGGTGATGCTCGCGGCGGAGGACCTCGGCACCGCCGGGCGATGCCTGGAGCTGGGCATCGAGTACGCGAACCTGCGGGAGGCATTCGGGCGCAAGATCGGCTCCTACCAGGCGGTCAAGCACCGGCTGGTCGACGAGTACGTCGCGGTCGAGCAGCTGCGCTCGCTGGTGTGGTGGGCGGCGTGGGCCGCCAACCACAGCCACGACGAGCTGGCGCTGGCGGCGTCCGCCGCCAAGGCCCAGGCCGCCCAAGCGGTGGACTCGGCCGCCGAGACGCTGATCCAGGTGCATGGCGGCATCGGGTTCACCTGGGAGCACGACGCGCACCTGTACTGGCGGCGCGCAAAGGTGGACCGGCTGCTGCTCGGCAGCGCCGATCACCACTTCGAGCAGGTCTCGCGGCTGTCCTTCGCCACCGACGCCGGCCAATCCTCCTAGGTCGTGGTGCGAAAGTCGTTTGCGGACGACATGCCTTGCTGCTACTGCTTCGCCGGCAGGGAGCGTGCGTAGTCCAGCCCGGTGCGCACCCAGCGCCCCAGCTGGGCGTCGTCCTCAAGGACGTGCGCATCCACGTCCAGCCAGCCCTTCAGCTCGCTGTCGCGCCGTCTCGGTCGGCCGGACGCCGTCCCTACTGCGATAACTACACAGCTGTAGTTATCCCCACTGTGGATAAGTCCTGTGTATAACTACAGGCGTGTAGTTCAGTGCCGGGACGTGCAAAAAGCCCGCCGTCCGATGTGGACGACGGGCTCGGGGGCGCGGAGGCGGGGTCAGTTCCACCTCATGGCCATCAACAGCCCGACGATGATCGCGGCGAAGCCGACGGCGTAGTTCCACGCGCCCAACGAGACCATGAACGGGATGACGTCACCCCGGACGTAGAAAACGATGATGTAGACCAGGCCGGCGAGCATGAACAGCAGCATGACCGGCGCCCACCAGGAGGGGCTGGGCTCGCGCAGGGTCGCGCGGCTGCTGCTCAGCGGGCTGTCCGCGGGCGGCGTGTAGACCGACTTCTTGCGAACCTTTGACTTGGGCACTGATGTTCTCCTCGTACCAGACGACTCTTCCCAGGGTACCTGTCATCAACGGGCACAATGGGCAGATGGCCCGTCGATCGTTGCGTGAGCGCCTGCTGCAGCGCCGTCTGCCGCGGCCTTCGGCGTGGTCGGTGGCGGTGCCGGTGATCGCGCTGGTCTCGGGGTTGCTGTTCGCCATCAGCTCCAGCACCGCCGACGGCACGGACCTGCGCAGCGATCGCGTCCGGATCGAGCAGGTGATCCGCGACCGCGTGCGCAGCATCGACGGCCTCGAGCAGCAGCGCAAGACGTTGCAGACCGAGATCGACGTCCTCACCCAGACCCTCACCGAGCACGACGGCGGGCTGGCCGCGCTCGCCGAGCAGACGAGCGATGCCGAACGAGCCGCGGGGTTCAGCCCGGTGCGCGGGCCGGCGGTGCGGGTGACGTTGACCGACGCACCGCTCGGGCCGGACGGCGAGCTGCCGGCCGGTGCCCGGCCGGACGACGTGGTGATCCACCAGAGCGACGTGCAGGGCGTCGTGAACGCGATGTGGGTCGCCGGCGCGGACGCCGTGATGATCCAGGGCCAACGGATCATCACCACCTCGTCGGTGCTCTGCGTGGGCAACACGCTGCTGCTGGGCGGCAAGGTGTACTCGCCGCCCTTCGTGATTGTGGCGATCGGCGACCACGACGCCATCCAACAAGCCCTGCAGGACTCGCCCGGCGTCCAGCTGTTCCTCGACGCGGTCGAGGCCTTCGGGCTCGGCTACGAGGTCGAGGCGCTCCAGGAGGTCACCATCCCGGCGTACGACGGGACGATCGGCATCTCGCACGCGACCGCGGTCCGCGAGTGACGAGTGGGTGAACCCTCGCTGCGCGACTGGCCGATTAACAGCGAGTTTCCGCGGGGTGTGGTTGGGTGAGTCCGGCGTCGCGAGCCCACGACGGGCATCTGCCCGGGCTGGTTCGCGGCACGTTATGACGTGTAGAGGAGAAGTACAGCCGCATGCCTGCGCACGACGAACAGCGCGACGACGGCGTCCGCGCTACCGCGGCGGACTCTGCCCGTTCGCATCCCCGCCACGACGAGACCAGCGGACGCTCGGTAGCCGAGATTCTCGCCACCGTCCGCGGCGATCAGGCGGCTGAGGGTGGCCGGGTCGCGACCCCGCATGCGGCCGACGAGCCGGAGACCCCCGCCTCGGCCGAGGACTGGGCAGAATCTGACACCGAGCAGCCGCAGACCTCGGACGGCATCGCCGAAGCAGCACTGGTCGGCGCCTCGCAAACCGGACGGTCGCAGGTCGCGCGGTCGGAGGTTGACGACTCGTGGTGGCGTATGGGGTTGCGTGGCATCGGTCAGACGCTGATCACGCTCGGCGTCGTCGTCCTGCTGTTCATCGTCTACGAGGCCTTCATCACCGGTATCTTCAACGCCCGCGAGCAGGACCGGCTCAACGACCAGTTGCACGACCAGTGGGCTGCGGAGGAGGCCGACCCCTCCCAGGAGGTCAACTTCGCGGACGTCGAGGTGGGTGACGCCTTCGCGGTCATGCGGGTCCCGGCGTTCGGCCCGGACTACGCCCAGGTCATCGTCGAGGGCACCACTAACGAGGCGCTGGAGAAGGGTCCCGGACACTACGAGGGCACGGCCGGTCCCGGGGAGGTCGGCAACTTCTCGATCGCCGGGCACCGCGTCGGCAAAGGCTCACCGTTCCTGAACGTCGACAAGCTCGAGCCCGGCGATGCGATCGTGTTCGAGACCCAGTCCTACTGGTATGTCTACCGAGTGATCGGCAACGCCGACACTGGCGAGTACTCCGATCCGGCGTACGGCGACATCCAGGGCCAGTTCGTCACGACGCCCTCGCACTACCAGGTCATCTCGCCGGTACCGGACCAGGAGGGCGTGGAGCCCACCCAGAAGCTGGTCACTCTCACCACCTGCCATCCGAAGTTCTCGGCTGCCGAGCGGATGATCATCCACGGATATCTGGACGGCGACCCGCTGCCGAAGTCGCAGTACCCGAACCCCGGCGACGTCCCGGCGCTGAACGGAGGCTGAGGTGTACTCGTGGATCTGGCGCAAGCTCCCGGGCGGCACCGGAGCGAAGGCGGCCCAGGCACTCGTGCTGTTCCTGCTCGTGGTCGCTCTGCTGTTCTTCGTGATCTTCCCGCTCATCGAGCCGTACATGCCCTACAACAACGTCACGGTGGACTAGCGCCGCCGCCCAGCTCGTCTGCGGGACAATGGAGACCGCTATCGTGCCCGTAGCGGTGCCCACAGCCCCGCAGGAGCAGCCGCCGAGCTGGTGAAGGAGTGGTCGATGAGCAAGAAGGTGCTGGTCGTCGACAACTACGACAGCTTCGTGTTCAACCTGGTGCAGTACATCGCCCAGCTGGGTGCCGAGCCGGTGACCGTCCGCAACGACGTCGTCCCGCCGGACGCCGACGGTGCCCGGCGACTGCTGGAGGAGCACGAGCCGGACGGCGTGCTGATCAGCCCCGGTCCCGGCACCCCCGCCGAGGCCGGGGTCTCCAATGCCATGGTCGCGCTCGCGGCCGAACGCTCCCTCCCGCTGTTCGGCGTGTGCCTGGGGCATCAGTGCATCGGCGAGGTGTTCGGAGGAGAGGTCGTCCACGCGCCCGAGCTGTTGCACGGCAAGACCTCGCTGGTCGAGCACGAGGACGTCGGCGTCCTCGCGGGCCTGCCGCGCCCGTTCACCGCGACCCGCTACCACTCACTGGTCGTGGACGCCGCGACGCTCCCCGGCGAGCTCGAGCCGACCGGGCGGACGGCGTCCGGCCTGCTCATGGCGCTGCGGCACCGCAGCCTGCCGATCGACGGCGTGCAGTTCCACCCGGAGTCGGTGCTGACCCAGAACGGCTACCGGATCGTCGCGAACTGGCTGGACTCGATCGGCTGCGCCGAGGCGCTCAGGCGGTGTGCCGAGCTGGACGCCGCCCTCGACGACGTCCGGTCGGACGCGCACTTCTCGCTCGTCTAGCTCGCGTTCGTCCAGGACAGCCGCGAAACCACGTGGCAGCCGGCGCACCGAGGACCTCAGCGTGCAGGAGAGATCCAGGAGCGCACCGCCCGCGAGTTCGGGTGAGCTACGCCTTGCGGCGGCGTCCAGCCAGGGTGAGTGCAGCGCCGGTGATCAGCAGTGCGCCGCCGACGATCGCGAGAGCCTCCGCCGCGGTGCCGGTGTCGGCGAGCTCGGGAGAGCTGGAGCCGGTGCCGGAGGTCGGCGGGACATAGGTCGGATCGCTCTGGCTGCCGCCGTTCTGTGAACCGCCGCCGGTCTGGCCGCCACCTTGGCTTCCACCACCAGCGCCGCCGCCATTGCCACCACCGGTGCCGCCGCCTTGATTCGCACCACCGGTGCCACCGCCCTGGTTTCCACCACCAGTGCCGGGGCTGCTCGGCGCGGGAGTGGGCTCCGGCTCCGGCTCCGGCTGGGGATCCGGGTCCGGGGTCGGTTCCGGATCCACCGGCGGGATCGGCGGGAGCGGCGGGACGGTCCCCTCACTGCCGTCACCCGGAGGCGTGTCGGTACCACCGCCCGGGGTGTCGCCGCCGGGGGTGTCCCCTCCGCCTGGGGTGTCGCCACCCGGGGTATCGCCGCCGGGGGTGTCCCCTCCGCCCGGCGTGTCGCCGCCCGGGGTGTCGTCGCCGGGGCCGGGGCCGGCCGGTACGTCGTCAGCCACCACATCGTCGGGTGCGACCTCGTCCGCGGCCGCCTGCGACGTGGAAGCCGCTTGCTGCGGGTCGTCGCCGGCGGTCGGCTGCTCCACGACCGCCGACTCGGCCGGCTCGGGCAGGCCGGCCGGCTGCGCTACAGCGAGGCTCGACGTGCCGAGGACGGCGGCGGTGGCGACACCGGCTGCCGAGGCGACGACACGGGTCACGCGGGAGGAACGGCTCATGGGCAATGGCTCCTGGAGTGCGTACGACGGGTGATGCAGGTAAGACCACTGTAAGACGAGCCGGGGCCATCGGGCAGCGGAATCCACCAACTGGTCACCCTGAGGGCACCTGGCGTCAACCAGTCGGAGGCGTCGAAGGGGCCGGTGAAGCACTTGTCGGCGGCGGAGCAGTCGTCGTCGCCGACGGGGGCGCACTGCTGGGGGTCGGCGGCGGGGTGGTCGTGGTGGGCGGCGGGTGCGCGGTGGCGCTCCGCCGCTGGCGCGCGGTTCCGGGTGATGCCTTGGTGCCCGCCGAGGGGTTCTGTATCGCGACTGTGCCGGCGGACGGGTTGGTGGTCTCGACCGGCGCACCCTCCGTCACGTTGGTGAACCCGGCTGCCTCCAAGGTGGCTGAGGCTTCCTGGAAAGTCTTGCCGACGACGTTGGGCACCTGGATCTGACCGGTGCTGACGAATACCGTGACCGTGCTCGACTCGGGCACCGAGGCGCCCGGGCCGGGACTCGTGCTGATCACCGTGCCGGCCGACTGAGCGCTGTCCTGATCGATGAAGCTGCCGGTCAGGCCGGCCGAGGCGAGCAGTGCCTCGGCCTCCTCGCGCGGCTTGCCGGTCAGGTCGGGGACGCTGATCTGCGCCGGTCCGGCGCCGATCGAGAGATTCACCTTGGTGCCGGGCTGGACCTCGGAGCCCGACGAGGGATCCTGCGCCACGACCCGGTTGGCCTGCTCGACCGAGCTGGTGACCTGCTCGACCTCCCCGACCTTCAGGTCGGCATCCTCGATCGTGGCGGTCGCCTCGTCGAGCGTCTGCCCGACGACCGACGGGACCGCGACGTCCTGGACCGGCGGCGGGTCATCTCCGCCGAGCAGATTCGGCACCACCAGGAAGGCGGCGACGAGCACGGCGACCAGCAACGCCGCGAGCAGCGCCCAGGTCTTGCCCGAGATGCCCCGACGCGAGTCATCCTCCCCCTCTTCGCGGTAGGTGCGCGTCTCCGGCAGCGCGGCCGGCGGGATCGCCGGTACGACGGTGGTGGCCTCCTCCTCGGTGAGGACGGGGGCCGCCTCGATCTTCTCGCCCATGATGGCGCGGTCGAGGTCGTCCTGCATCGCTGCGGCGCTCTGGTAGCGGTTGGCAGGGTTCTTGCTCAGCGCCTTCATCACGATCGAGTCCAAATCGCGCGGCACGGAGGGATTCACCGAGCTGGGCAGCTTGGGGATCTCCCGGACGTGCTGATAGGCAACCGCGACCGGCGAGTCACCGACGAACGGAGGCGCTCCGGTCAGCAGCTCGTACAGCACGCAGCCCACGGCGTACACGTCCGAGCGTGCATCGACGCTCTCGCCGCGGGCCTGCTCGGGTGACAGGTACTGCGCGGTGCCGACCACGGCCGCGGTGGCGGTCATCGTCGCGGCCGTGTCGGATACCGCGCGGGCGATGCCGAAGTCCATCACCTTCACCCGGCCGGCCGGGGTGATCATCACGTTTCCGGGCTTGACGTCACGGTGCACGATGCCGTTGCGGTGCGAGAAGTCCAGCGCGCCGCAGATTTCGGCGGTGATCCGCATGGCCTGCGGCGGTTCGAGAACCTCCTCCTGACGCAGCAGCTCGCGCAGCGTCTGACCCTCGACGTACTCCATCACGATGTACGGCGTCGGCGGGTCGGTGGTCTGGTCCGCGCCGGTGTCGTACACCGAGACGATGGCGGGGTGGTTCAGCGACGCCGCCGACTGAGCCTCACGGCGGAAGCGTGCCTGGAAGGTGTGGTCGCGCGCCAGGTCCGAGCGCAGGATCTTGATGGCCACGTCCCGGTCCAACCGGGTGTCGCGGGCGAGCAGGACCTCGGCCATGCCGCCGTAGCCCAGCAGTCTCCCGACCTCGTAGCGTTCGCCGAGGACGCGTGCGCTCATCGCGGTTCCTCCTTCAGCTCGTGGACGGTGATGTGGGGGTGGCTGACCACCGGGTCGGGATCGTCGTCACTGCTGACCAGCAGGACGATCGCGACGACGATCGCGATCAGCACCAATACGGCCAGAGTGAGCAGGACCCAGGGCGTACGGCGGCCGCTGGGCTGCTCGGGGGCGCTGAGTGAGCGCTTTGCTGTCGCGCCCGATCCGCTGCCTGGCGGTGCCGGTCCGGACGGACCGGCGCCACCGACGGAATTCGTCGGCAGGCCCGTGTAGCTGCCGGTCGCGGACGACGGCCCCCCGGCTGTGGGCGGCCCACCGGTAGGCGGGTGGAGACCACCGGTCGGAGCCGGTGCCTGCGGCATCGCCGATGGCTGGGGCGTGGGCGGTGCCTGCGACGCAGTTGATGGCTGGGGCGCGGCCGATGGCTGTGGCGAGGGTGGTGCCTGGTGGCGGGGAGCCGACGGCGCCCCGGAGGGCCCGCTCGGTGACGGCCCGCCCATCGGCGGCTGTTGGGCGCGCGGGGCCGCCGGATAAGGCTGGGGTGCCGCCGGGCCCTGAGGAGCGGGGGGTCGGCCAGCGGGCCCGGGTCGCGGCCCGGGTGGCGTCGGACCGGCGGCGCCGTGCAGGTCGGGGCCGCCCGACGCACCCGGACCGCCTGGGCCGGTCGGCCCGCCCGGACCGGCCGGGGCACCACGACCGGCTGGCCCGCCCGGGCCGGCCGGGGCACCAGGACCCCCTGGACCCCGAGGCGGGACGTCCGGCCGGGGCCCTCCGGGCAGCTGGTGCGGAGGGGCCGGGGCAGTGGCCGGGGCGGACGGCGGAGCCGTCGGCATCCCGCCCTCGCGCACCGCCTTGACCGCTGCCACGAAGGCCCTGCCGTCCGGATAGCGCGCGTCCGGGTTCTTGCGCATGGTGAGCTCGATCAACGTCCGCACGTTGTGCGGGACGTCGGCCGGGAGCGGCCGGGGCAGGTCACGGATCTGCGCGAGCGCGATCGCGACGGAGTTGTCGCCGTCGAAGGGACGAACGCCCGCCAGGCACTCGTAGCCGACGACCCCCAGCGCGTACACGTCCGACGCCGGCCGGGCCGGTTTGCCCTCGGCCTGCTCGGGGGCCAAGTACTGCGCGGTCCCGACCACCGTGCCCTGCTCGGTGAGACCCACGGCGTTCGCAGCGCGCGCGATGCCGAAGTCGGTGATCTTCAGGACGCCGTCCGGCCGGATGATCAGGTTGCCGGGCTTGATGTCCCGGTGCACCATGCCCTCGCGGTGCGCGGCGGCCAGACCCAGCGCGGTCTGCTCCAGGTAGTCGAGGGTGCGCGAGGGCGACAGGCGGCGCTCCTGGGCGAGGATGTCGACCAGCGGTTTTCCGGCGACCAACTCCATCACGAGGTAGCACAACCGCTCGCTGTCGTGGACCTGCTCGCCGTAGTCATAGACGCTGGCGATGTTCGGGTGCGAGAGCGAGGCGGTGTTGCGGGCCTCGGCGCGGAACCGCGCGAGGAAGGTCTCGTCGCCGGAGAACTCGCTGCGCAGGATCTTCGCCGCCACGACGCGGTGGAGGGTGGTGTCCTCCGCACGCCATACCTGACCCATGCCGCCAGTGGCGATCGGGGTCAGCAGCTGATACCGATCGCCGAGGCGGATGCCCGGCTTGATGCTCATCAGCCACCACCCTCCAGGCTGTCGAGATAGGCCTCGATGACGTCGGCCGCGATGGGAGCCGACATCTCGCCGCCGGTGCCGCCGCCGTTCTTGATGAACACCGCTACCGCGATCTTAGGGTCATCCGCGGGCGCGAAGCCGGTGAACCAGGTGTGGTCGTTGACGCCCTCGGAGACCTGGGCGGTGCCGGTCTTGCCGGCCACCTCCACGCCGCTGACCTGCGCGTTCTGCCCCGAGCCGTTCTCAACCACGCTGATCATCATCGTGGTGATCTCCTCGGCGATGTCCGCCGACACCGCTCGGGGTCCGAACTTCTCCGGCTTGGTCTCGTCGAGCACCGACAGGTCGGGCGCCTGGGTCTCGGCCACCAGGTAGGGCTTCATCAGCTGCCCGTCGTTGGCGATCGTGGCGGCCAGCATCGCGCCCTGCATGACGGTGAAGCGGACGTCGCGCTGACCAATCGCCGACTGCGCGAGCGAGGCGTTGTCGATGATCTCACCGAGCGTGCTGGGCGAGACCCGCAGCGGCATCTCGAAGGGCGATTCGGTGACGCCGAACTTCTCGGCCATCGACCGGATCCGGTCCTCACCGAGCTCGTCGACGGCAAGCTGGGCGAAGGTGGTGTTGCACGAGACTGTGAAGGAGTGCATCAGCGTGTCGGTCTCGCTGGCCGTGCACGGCTTGCCGTCGAAGTTGCGCAGCAGCGTCTGGGTGCCGGGCAGCTTGTAGGCATCGGGCGCCGGAAGCTGCTCCTGTGGCCCGATGCCCATCTCGAGCGCCGCGGCCGTGTCGATGATCTTGAAGATCGAGCCGGGCGGGTAGTTCTCCGAGACCGCCTGGTTGCCGCGCGGATCGGTCGGTTGATCACTGAGCGTCTGCGCGTAGTCGCGGATCTGCGACGGCTGGTGCGTGGAGAGCTGGTTGGGGTCGTACGACGGCGTGCTCACCAACGCCAGCACGGCACCGGTCTTCGGGTCGATGGCGACGACTCCGCCGACCGCGGGCTCCCCGTTGACCGACAGGTTCGACAGCGCCTCGTACGCCGCCTGCTGGGCCGCCGAGCTGATAGTGAGGACGACGTTGCCACCCTTGGGGTCGCGTCCGGAGAACAGGTCGGAGATGTTGTTGCCGACCAGACGGTCGTCGGTGCCGGCCAGAACGTCGTTCTCGGCCTTCTCGATGCCCGAGGTGCCGTACACGATCGAGTAGTAGCCGGTCACAGCGGCGTACATGTCGCCGGCCGGGTAGGTGCGCAGGTACTTCAGCCGGTCGTCGGTGGCCTCGGAGACGGCGATCGGATTGCCCTCGACGACGATCGATCCGCGCTGGTTCTGGTACTCGTTCAGCAGCACGCGGGTGTTGCCGGGGTCCTTCTGCAGTGACTCGCTGCGCACTACCTGCAGGTAGTTGAAGTTCACGAACAGCGCGCCGAACAGGATGACGGTGAACAACGCGAGCTTGCGGACGGGCTTCTTCATCGGCGCTCACCCCCGTCCGGATCCACGGGCCGCTGCAACCAATCGGCCTCACCGGACTGCTCGGCAGCGCTCGGGGGCGGCTGGACGGCCTCGGGGGACTCGGCCTGCTCGGCCTCGGCGTCCTTGAGCAGCCCGGCGTCGTGGATCGCGGTTGCCTCCTCGACCACCTGCTGCGGCGCCTGGGCTGCGTTGGCGGCGCCAATCGCCGCGGCGCGGGCCCCGAGCTCGTCGGAGGGATCGCCGGTGAAGGCGTCGAGGTGCTTCTTGGCCGCCCGCGCCTTCTGGGCGCGCTGGGTGCCGATCTTGTCGGCGTCGAGCTTCGCCATTGCCATCGTCTGCTCACTGACCGACCCCGCGGGGGCCTTTCGGACGGCGGGACGGCGGGCGGCGTCCGACATCCGCATCAGCAGCGCGAGCAGGATCAGGTTGGCCAGCAGCGACGAGCCGCCGGCAGACAGGAACGGCGTGGTCAGGCCGGTCAACGGGATCAGCCCCGTGACACCGCCGACGATGACGAAGACCTGCAGCCCGATCGAGAACGCGATGCCCGCGGCCAGCAGGGTGCCGAACGAGTCGCGCACCAGCAGCGAGGTGCGGAACCCGCGCTCGACGATGACGACATACAGCACGATGACGGCGGTGATGCCGACCAGGCCGAGCTCCTCGCCGAGCGCCGCGGTGATGAAGTCGGACTTCGGCAGCGGCACCTTCTCGGGGTGACCGTTGCCCCACCCGGTGCCGAACATGCCGCCGGTACCGAAGCCGAACATCGACTGGCGCAGCTGGTAGCCGGCATCGCCGGAGCCGAAGGGGTCCAGCCAGGCCTCGACGCGGCGCTGCACGTGCCCGAACAGGTTGTAGGCGAGGGTGGCGCCGCCGAGGAACAGCAGCAGGCCGATGACGACCCAGGAGAACTTCTCGGTCGCGATGTAGAGCAGCGCGACGAAGATGCCGAAGAACAGCAGCGACGAACCCAGATCGCGCTGGAACATCAGGATGACGAGGCTGAAGCCCCACATGACGAGGATCGGGCCGAGGTCGCGCATCCGCGGGAACTCCAGCCCCATCACCTTGCGGCTGGCCAGCGACAGCACGTCGCGCTTGGCGACGAGGTAGCCCGCAAAGCTGATCAGCAGGGCCACCTTCGCGAACTCGCCGGGCTGGATCGAGAAGCCGGCGAACCGTAGCCAGATCTTGGCGCCGTTGATCTCCGGGGCGATCGCGCCGGGCAGGACCGCGGGCAGCACCAGCAGGAAGAGGCCTGCAAAGCCGAGGGTGAAGGTGAACCGGCCGAGGGTGCGGTGGTCGCGGTAGACGACGAGGACGGCGACGAACAGCAGGACGCCGAGCACCATCCAGGCGATCTGCGGGTTGGCGCTCGAGCTGGGCACCGGGGTGCCCTCGCTCTCAGCGAAGGCCTTCTCGGTGAAGTCCAGGCGCCTGATCATCACCAGGCCCAGACCGTTCAGCAGCGCCACCGACGGAAGCAGCACCGGGTCGGCGTACGGCGCGGTGATCCGGACGGCGATGTGCGCGACGGTCCAGACCCCGACGAAGCCGAGGGCGTACCAGACCAGCAACGGGTCGACCGCGTCGGTCATCGCCAGGTCGGCGGCAACCTGCGCAGCGATGACGATGATCGTGGCGAACGCGAGCATGGCCAGCTCGGCGTTGCGGCGCTTGGGCAGCTCGGGCGCGGGGGACCCCGCGATGCGGCTCGGGGTGGCGGTCGCTGTCATGTCACCGCCTCTGCCGGCAGCTGTCGGAGTCGGCCGATGCCGCGCTATCGCCGGCCGGGGGCGCGCTGGTCTGGGTGGGTGCCGGCGTGTCGGACGCGTTGGGGTCGGGGGTCGCGTTCGGATCGGGAGCCGGCGTCTCGGCGGGCTGCTCGGGGGTGAGCTGGTCGCAGTAGGGCAGCAGCCGGTCCTCGAGCCGCCCGACGATGCTGCGGGCGTCCTCAAGGGAGTCCGCTTCGACGCCGCCGAGGATGTCGACGCGGGTGGCCTTCTGCAGGTCATCGACCTTGTAGTCGGTGCGCTCGGCGACCGAGTACAGCCGCACCGGCCCGATCTCGGTGTCGACGCCGTTGTAGATGACCACGTCGTCCCCGTCGACGCCGACGAAGTACCGCGAGTTCAGGTAGGCGTTGGTGGCCAGGACCCCGGCGGTCAGCAGCACGAGCACGGCCAGCAGGATCCACCAGCGCTTCTTGCGCCGCGGCGGCTCCACAGCGGTCGCCCCGTCGTCCTCGTCGTCCGGCTCGGGCTCGTCGCGTTTGCCGATCAGCGCCGCGCGGGCGGCGGGGCTGTCACCGCGGGTCTCCCGCTGGCCCCGGTTGCCGCCGGCCGCGCCGTCCACTACGGGGGCGCCGTCCACCGAGTCGGGCGCATCGTCGTCGATGAGGTCGGCAACGATGACGGTGATGTTGTCGGGGCCGCCCGTCCGCAGCGCGAAGTCGATCAGTGAGTCTGCTGCCTCGCTGGGGGTGTCGGAGGTGCGCAGTACCTTCTCGATCCGCTCGGCCGAGACATAGCTCGACAACCCGTCGCTGCACAGCAGGTAGCGATCGCCCGCGCGTCCCTCGCGCATCGACAGGTCGGGATCGACGTCCATGCCGTTCAGGGCGCGCAGGATCACCGACCGCTGCGGGTGGACGCTCGCCTCCTCCGGAGTCAGGCGGCCCTCGTCGATCAGCGCCTGGACGAAGGTGTCGTCATGGGTGATCTGGTGCAGCGTGTCGTCGCGGAAGACGTAGGCGCGGCTGTCCCCGACATGGCACAGCCCGATCCGCTTGCCGTTGAACAGCATGGCGGTCAGCGTGGTGCCCATGCCGTCGAGGTCGGGACGGTCCTCCACCACCTCGCGCAGGTGCGCCGTGCCGGCCTCCACGCCCTCGCGGAGCGCCTCGAGCATGTCGCCGCCGGGATCGTCCTCGTCGAGGTACTCGATCGCCGCGATGATGATCCTGCTGGCCACCTCGCCCCCGACATGCCCACCCATGCCGTCCGCGACGGCGAGCAGCCGCGGGCCGGCGAACACAGAGTCCTGGTTGTTGCTGCGCACCAGGCCCCGGTCTGAGCGGGCGGCGTACCGCAGGTACATCGTCATGCGCGGAGCTCGAGGACCGTCTTGCCGATCCTGATCGGGACGCCGAGCGGCACGTGCAGCGGAGCCGCCACCCGCTGCCGGTCGAGATAGGTGCCGTTGGTGGAGCCGAGATCTTCGACCAGCCACTCACCGTCGCTGCGGCGGGTGAGGCGGGCATGTCGCGAGCTGGCGAAGTCGTCGGTGAGCACCAGCGTGGAGTCGTCGGCGCGGCCGATCAGGATCGGCGCGCTGCCCAGGTTGATCCGGGTGCCGACCAGCGATCCCGCGGTCACCACGAGTTGGCGGGGCAGGTGCCGGCGGGGCTGTCCGGGGTGTTGGCGCGGCGGCGCCTGGCGGGCGGCGTTGCGCGGCGGGGCCTGGGCCACCGAGCGGGGACGGGCGCCGGTCAGGTCGGCGCGGATGAGCCGGAAGATGAAGTACAGGAACAGCCACAGCAGCGCCAGGAAGCCGAAGCGCATGATCTGGATGACGATGGCGGGGGTCACCGCGGGCCCTCCGGTTCGTAGCGGTAGACGAGCACGCTGCGCCCGATCCGGATGACGTCGCCGTGGCGGAGTGGTGCGCGACTGATGCGCTTTCCGTTGACCATGGTTCCGTTGGTCGACTGCAGGTCGGTGATGGTGGCCAGGACGCCGTCCGTGGTGACCTCGGCGTGCTCCCGGGAGATGCCGGAGTCGGTGATCCGGACGTCGGCGGTGCTGCCGCGCCCGATCACGTTGCGGCCCTGACGCAGCGGCATCCGCTCGCCGGGCCCGTCGACCACGATCAGGTGCTGGTAGCGGGGCTGCGGAGGCGGTGGCGGGGCGCCGTCGCGGCGGTGCCGGGGCCTGGTGGGCCGGGAGGCCCGCTCCCGGGACGTGCTGGGTGCTGCGCAGCCGAGCCGCCGGCGCCTCGGCGGCGCCGGCCGCGTGGGCTGGCAGCGGCACGCTCGGCTCGGCGTCGTCCACGCCGGACTCGATCTCGAACACGCCGGTGTGCAGGGCGTCGTCTCGCTCGAAGCGCACCTTGACCGCACCGTACGTCGAGTAGCCCTCGGCGTCGAAGTGCTCGCGGCAGATGTCGGCGAGGCTGCGGGTGAGCTGCTTCTCCCACTCGTGCAGGTGTGCGTAGTCGGTCTCGCCCAGGCGCACGGTATAGCGGTTGGGCACCAGAGTGCGCTGCTTGTCGATCGGCGTGGCGTTGTCGTCGGCGTCCTGCTGCAGGGCGCGGGCGATCTCGGCCGGATGCACCTTGCCCTTGAAGACCCGCGCGAACGCGCTGCCCACACCGTGCTCGAGCTTGCGCTCGAAGCGCGAGAACACTCCCATCGGGCTTGTCCTCCTTCGGCTTCGGCGTCGTGACGATGACAGGTCGTGGCGGGCCGTGTCGTGCGGCCGCGGCTTGGTGCCATCGTATCGGGCGAGTGAACCACTCTAGGGACCTCAGCGTGGGGATGCCGTAACGACCTGCCCAGCACTCCGAGCGGTGATCGGCTGAGCGGGAGGGGTTCGGGCGAGCGAGAGGGGATTAATCCCCTCTCGCTCGGAAGAATCCCGCTTGCTCCCGAGAAGCCCGCTTGCCGGCGGGCGGCCGCCGCCTGCTGGACACCTGCGCTCGGCACCGGGTAGGCATGGGGCATGGCCGTTCAGATCAACTACGCATCCACTGGCATCGCGCCCGAGCTCGACGAGCCCTTCGAGCAGGCGCTCGAACGAGGCCGGACGGTGCCCGCCGAGCCGCTGAGCCACCTGATCGGCGGCGCAAACGTCGCCGAGGGCGAGACCTTCGAGCGGCGTGACCCCTGCGATGAGCAGCGGCTGCTGTCGCTGAGTCACGCGGCCGACCGCGAGCTGGTCGATCGAGCGGTCACCGCGGCCCGTCAGGCCAGCAAGGGTTGGCGGCGTACGCCGTACGCCGAGCGGATCGCGCTGCTGCGCAAGGCGATCGAGCGGATCGACGCGAACGTCATCGAGCTGGCCGGCCTGCTGAGCGCGGAGACCGGCAAGTCGCGGGTGGAGGCCCTGGGCGAGGCCCGCGAGTCGATGGACCTGATCGGGCAGTACTGCGACGAGATGGAGCGCCTGAACGGGCTGCGCACGCCGCTGAAGCCGCAGGGCGACGACGTCAACACCGACGTCCTCAAGCCATACGGCGTGTTCGGGGTCATCTCTCCGTTCAACTTCCCGGTCGCGCTGACGGTCAACATGATGAGCGGCGCACTGGTCACCGGCAACACCGTCGTGGTCAAGCCCAGCGACAAGGCACCTCGCTCGACCGCGACCGTCGTCCGGCTGATCGCTGAGCAGCTGCCCGACGGCGTGGTGAACCTCGTGCACGGCGGCCTGCAGACCGGCCAGGCGGTGGCGCAGTCGGACGTCGACGGCATCGCCTTCACCGGCTCGGCCGAGGTCGGCTGGGAGATCTATCGCGCGCTGGGCAAGGGCGCCTACGCCAAGCCGGTTCTGGCGGAGATGGGTGGCTGCAATCCCGCGATCGTCACCCGCTCGGCTGATCTCGATCAGGCCGTCAGCGGCATCATCCGCTCGGCGTACGGCCTGTCGGGGCAGAAGTGCAGTGCCTGCAGCCGGGTGGTGGTGGACGCCGAGGTGCACGACGAGCTCGTCTCCAAGCTGGTGAACGCGGCGCTGCAGCTCGTGGTCGGCCCGCCCGAGGAGCGTGGCATGACCGTCGGCCCGGTCATCGACGAGCCCGCCGCCAAGCGGATCGAGAAGGCGCTCGCCCTGGCGCAGGAGGACGGCCGGGTCGAGTGCGGCGGACGCCGCGCGGGAACCCTCTACTTCGAGCCGATCGTCGTCACGGGCCTGCCGCGCGACCACGAGCTCACCCGCACCGAGATCTTCGGGCCCTTCCTGACCGTCACGAAGGTAGAGTCCTTCGACGAGGCGATGGACGAGGCCAACGCGGTCGACTACGGCCTGTCCGCGGGCGTCTACACCGGGCAGGACGCCGAGGTCGAGGAGTTCCTGGACCGCATCGAGGCCGGGGTGGTGTACGTGAACCGGCCCACCGGCGCGACCACAGGCGCCTGGCCGGGCATCCAGTCCTTCGCCGGCTGGAAGGCCAGCGGCACCACCGGCAAGGGTGGCCTCGGGCCCTGGTATTTGCCCGGCTTCTGCCGGGAGCAGTCCCAGACCGTCACCACGCCGAGGGCTTAGCACTGGCTTCGGTCGGTGCAGCGCCCGTCGATTAACCGGCGACATTCCTCCGCGAGCGACTCTCGCACCACGACCTAGTCGGCGTCGTCCACCCAGTCGAAGGACTTCGTCACGGCCTTGTGCCAGCCACCCAGCAGCCGGTCGCGTTCGGACGCTGACATCTTCGGCGTCCACCTGCGTCCCTCTGCCCAGTTCGCGCGGATCTCGTCCTTGCCCGACCAAAAGCCGACCGCGAGACCCGCGGCGTACGCCGCACCCAGCGCCGTCGTCTCGATCACCTCGGGCCGGATCACCGGCACATCGAGGATGTCGGCCTGGAACTGCATCAGCTCGTCGTTGGCGGTCATGCCGCCGTCGACCTTCAGCTCGGTGAGCGTGACCCCCTCCTGGGCGTCGGCGAGCATCGCGCTCATCACGTCGGCGGTCTGGTAGGCGGTGGACTCCAGCGCTGCGCGGGCCAGGTGGCCCTTGTTGACGAAGCGGGTCAGCCCGACGAGGGCACCGCGGGCGTCGCTGCGCCAGTACGGCGCGAAGAGCCCCGAGAAGGCGGGCACGAAGTAGGCGCCGCCGTTGTCGTCGACCGTGCGGGCGAGCTGCTCGACCTCCGGGGCGCTCGAGATGATGCCGAGGTTGTCGCGCAGCCACTGGATAAGCGACCCGGTGACCGCGATCGAGCCTTCGAGCGCATAGCTCGGCGGCTCGTCGCCCAGCTGGTAGCACATGGTGGTCAGCAGCCCGTGGTCACTGACCACCGGCTCGGAGCCGGTGTTGATGAGCATGAAGCAGCCGGTGCCGTAGGTGTTCTTCGCATCGCCCTTGGCAAAGCAGGCCTGGCCCACCATGGCCGCGTGCTGGTCACCGAGATTGCTCGCGATCGGGACGCCGGTCAGCAGACCGGTGCGCCGTCCCTCGGCGTACACCTCGGAGGACGACCGGATCTGCGGCAGCATCGAGAGCGGAATGCCGAGGTCAGCGCAGATCTGCTCGCTCCACTGCCGGGTGCGGATGTCCATCAGCATCGTGCGGGAGGCGTTGGTGACGTCGGTGACGTGGACGCCGTCGGTCATCAGCCAGATCAGCCAGCTGTCGATCGTGCCGAGCAGCAGATCGCCCGCTTCGGCGCGTTTCCTTGCACCGTCGACATTCTCGAGGATCCAGTGCACCTTGGGCCCGGAGAAGTAGGTCGCGAGCGGCAGCCCGCAGACGTCCTTGTAGCGGTCCTTGCCGCCGCCGTCCTTCGCCAGCTCGTCGCAGATGCGCTGGGTGCGGGTGTCCTGCCAGACGATCGCGTTGTAGACCGGCTCGCCGGTCGTCCTGTCCCACACCACGGCCGTCTCGCGCTGGTTGGTGATGCCGATCGCGGCGACCTGCTCCTTGTTAACCTCCGCGACGGCGAGGGCCTGGGCCGCAGCCTGGCGTACGGCGGACCAGATCTCCTTCGGATCGTGCTCGACCCAGCCGGCCCGCGGGAGGATCTGCTCGTGCTCGAGCTGCCCGGAGCTGATGATCCGGCCCGCGTGGTCGACCAGGACCGCTCGGCTGCTCGTGGTTCCCTGGTCGATCGCCAGGATGTACTGCTCGGCCATCGACCTCAGCCCTTGACGGGGGAGTTCTCGAGCATCGGGACCAGGCCCTGGTGCCGGTCGCGGATCGCCGCGGCTGCTCCGTCGGTCGTCACCGCCTCCGCTGCCGCCTCCGCCGAGACGCGCTCGCGGTAGGCGGTGATCTCCCGGTCGGTCTGCTCGTCGCTCCAGCCCAGTAGGGGTTGCATGATCGCCGCGATCTCGGGTGCGCACACCAGGCCGCGGTCGCGCATCTCGTAGTCCAGGCGCACCCGTGCCCGCAGCACGTCCTCGAGGTGCAGCGCGCCCTCGTGAGTCACCGCGAACGTGACCTCGGCGTGCAGATAGGCAGGCGCGTCGAGCAACGGCTCGCCGAGCCGGGGGTCCGCGTCGATCATGTCCAGCAGCACACCGATCTCGTCACCGTAACGCCCGAGCAGGTGCTCGACCCGCTCTGCGGGCCAGTCACGCTCGGTGGCGATCCGTCCCGCGTTCGCGGCCACCGCGGCGTACGTCGCGCCGCCGACGAGTGGCGTCTTCTCGGTTAGGCAGGGATGCAGCTTGACGGCGTCCTTTCCTTCCATGGCGGTGATCGCGAAGTCGACGGCATCCTCGGCCATCACGCGGTAGGTGGTCAGCTTGCCGCCGGCGATCGCGCACATCCCAGGAGCGACCTCGGTGACGGTGTGCTCGCGGCTGACCTTGGTGGACGCCTCGGGATCCTTCGTCCTGGGCTGCAGCAGAGGCCGGAGGCCGGCGTACACGCCGATGATGTCGTCGCGGCCGATCGGCCGCTCGAGCACCTCGTTGGTGTGCTCGAGGACGTAGTCGATATCGGCGGAGGTCGCCACCGGATGCTGCAGGCCCTCGGACCACGGGGTGTCAGTGGTGCCGATGATCCAGTAGCGCTCCCACGGGATGATGAACAGCACCGACTTCTCGGTCCGCACGAAGACACCGGTCGAGCCGTCGATCGCCGCCTTGCGGACGACGATGTGGATTCCCTTGGAGGCAAGCACTTCCAGCCCCCCGTCGGTCCCCGCGAGGTCCTGCGTGCGCTCGGTCCAGACGCCGGTGGCCTGTACGACGTAGCGTGCGTTGATGTGCAGGTCTCGCCCGCCCTCGAGGTCGCGCACTGTCGCGCCGGTGACCTGGCCGTCGGCGTCCTTGGTGATGCCGGTGACCTGCGTGCGGCTGGCCGCGAGCGCTCCGAGGCCCGCGGCGGTGCGGACCAGGTCGATCACGAGCCGGGCGTCGTCCACCCGCGCGTCATGGAAGCGGATCGCGCCCGCGAGCGCATCGTCCTTGAGGTCGGGGAAGAGGGCTTTCGCGCCGTCCTTCGAGTAGTGCTTCTGGCCGGGGACGACGCGGCGGCCCCGGCCACCGATCTGCGCCAGCATGTCGTACATGCCGACGCCGACGGCGCTGTAGGTACGCTCGACGACCGGATTCTTCAGCGGCCAGAGGAAAGGCTGCGGCTTGACCAGGTGGGGGGCGATGCGGTTGATCAGCAAGCCGCGCTCACGCAGCGCCTCCGCGACCAGCGAGATGTCGAAGTTGTAGAGATAGCGCAGCCCGCCGTGCACGAGCTTGCTCGAGTACGCCGAGGTGCCCCCTGCCCAGTCCTGCGCCTCGACGATCGCGACGCGAAGGCCGCGGGTGGCGGCATCCAGCGCGATCCCGGCGCCGGTCACCCCGCCGCCGATGACGAGGATGTCGACGCCTTCGCCGTCCGACATCTGCTGCAGTGCGCGCTCGCGCGATCGGGCGGTCAGTGCGGTGCTGGTCACGTCATACCTCTTCTCCTTCGCGACCTGCGGGAACCGCAAGGCCCAGCGCCTTCCATCGTCCCACGGTGCGGGTGTCACCGGGTGTGAATACGGGCTGTTGATCCCCCGAGCTACTGATCGGACCCCTTAGCGGCCCATGCCGGCTTGACCAGGCGGACGGCGTCCGCGGCCAGGGTCAGCATGTCGGCCTGGCGTTCGCTGCGGTACCAGTTCTCGATTGCGGCGAAGATCGCCATCACCGCCGCGGTGCACACGATGTGCGCCGCGTCGTGATCGAGGTCGTTCACCGGTGAGGCGACGACCAGCGGCGTCAGCGCGTGCGCCATCTCCTCGGCCATGAGGAAGCCCGCGCCCCGGATCGAAGGGGTCTCCATCCAGATCTTGGTTCGCCGCCAGGCCATCTCCATCGGGATTGCCAGGTGCTGTGCGGCGATCAGCTCGATCGCCTTCTCGAACGCGGTGTAGACGTCGTGCTCGGCAAGCAGCACCGGCGCCAGCGCGAGAATCTGGTCGTCGAACTCGTCCCGCAGCACCAGCGCTTCTTTGGTGCCGAAGTAGCGGTAGACGGTGCTGGGGGAGACCTCGGCGTGCGCGGCAATGTGCTCGATGGTGACCGCGTCGAAGCCGTGCTCCTCGAACTGCTCGACGGCCACCTCCTGCAGCCGGCGCATCGCCGCGGCCTTCTTGCGCTCGCGCAGGCCCATCCGCGGCGCGCCGGCGACGAGGTCCGCAAGCTCGGGCGTGGACGCGTCGCCGCTGGTGGTCATACGACCAGTCTACCTACCTGACAGTGACTTGCAGATTCGATCAGTCCGGAGTAGAGTGACTCTCATGAGACAGTCACTCTCAGATTCGGCGATTAGCGCGACAGGGATCCAGAAGCACTTCGGGTCGACCAAGGCCCTTGACGGCCTCGACCTCGTCGTGCACGCCGGAGAGGTGCACGGCTTTCTCGGACCGAACGGCTCGGGCAAGTCGACGACGATCCGCGCGATCCTCGGCCAGCTGCGGCTCACCGGCGGGGCGCTGACGGGCTTCGGACTCGACCCGATGGCGGGCGCCGTCCGGATCCACGAACGCCTCGCCCACGTGCCCGGCGACACGATGCTGTGGCCCAGCCTGTCCGGTGGCGAGTGCATCGACCTGCTTGCGCAGTTCAGGGGCGGTGGCGAGCCCCGCCGCCGCGAGGAGCTGATCGACCGCTTCGAGCTCGACCCGACGAAGAAGGCCCGCACCTACTCCAAGGGCACCCGCCAGAAGGTCGCGCTGATCGCCGCGCTCGCCAGCGACGCCGAGCTGCTGCTGCTCGACGAGCCGACGTCCGGCCTCGACCCGCTGATGGAGGCCGCCTTCCAGCAGACGATCCGCGAGCTGCACGCCGAGGGTCGCACGGTGCTGCTGTCCAGCCACATCCTCGACGAGGTCGAAGCGCTGTGCGACCGCGTCACAATCATCCGGGCCGGGCGCACCGTGTCGACCGGCAGCCTGGACGACCTGCGCGCCGGCACCCGCACCACGATCCGCGCCACCACCACGGCGCCGATCCTCGGCATCGAGCGCTACGACCCGGCGTGCGAGCAGGTGGACGGCGTGCTGCACACCGAGCTGTCGGTGACCCGCGACCAGCTCGCCGAGGCGGTCACTGCCGTGGCCGCGGCCGGCCCGGCGGCGCTCGTCGTCCGCCCACCCTCGCTCGACGAACTGTTCCTCGAGCACTACGGGGCGGAGTCATGATCGGGCACGCGCCGTTCACCGGCACCCTCGTAATGGCCCGCGCCCACCTGCGGAGCCGGTGGAAGAGCCTGCTGCTGTGGACCGTCCTGCTGATGGCGCTCGTGCTCGCGACCGTGTCGAGCATCAAGGGTCTCTACCCGACGCTCGAGGCGCGGCTGGCCTACGAGGCGTCGATGAGCGCCGCCCCGGCGTCCGCGGCGTTCAACGGCCGCGGCTACGACCTGAGCACCCTCGGCGGCATTGCCGCGTTCGAGGTGGGCTTCATGGGGTTGCTGGCGCTGCCGATCGTGATGTCGCACCTGGCGATCCGGCTCACCCGTTCCGAGGAGGACGCCGGCCGCACCGAGCTGATCCGCGCTGGCCGGGTCGGGCGGCTGGCACCCATGACCGCTGCGGCCGTGGTGCTGCTGGAGGCCGTCGCCCTGTTCGTGGTCGCGACCGCCAGCGGCATGACCGCGATCGGTTACGCGGCCGGCGGCTCGTGGACCTACAGTCTGGGCCTGGGGTTGTTCGGGCTGGCGTACGGCGCGCTCGCGCTGGTCGCTGCCGAGCTCAGCAGTGAGTCGCGAACGGCCTACGGCCTCACGATGCTCGCTGTGCTCGTGACCTTCCTGGTGCGGGCGGTCGTCGACGGCCGCAGTTGGAGCACGACCTGGCTGAGCCCGATGGGCTGGCTGGCCGAGATACGTCCTTGGGGCGCGACCCGATGGTGGCCGCTGATTGCGCTCGGTGTGCTCGTGGCGGTGGCGCTCGCGGCCGCCGTCCTGCTGACCCTGCGACGTGACCTTGGCGGTGGGCTCATCGGTGCGGCCCGCGGACCGGCAACGGCACGCCGCGGGCTGGGGACGCCGCTGGGGCTTGCGTGGCGGTTCACCCGCGGGGCGTTCTGGGGATGGCTCGGCGGCCTGGTCGTGTGGGGTGTGGCGATCGGCTCGCTGTCCAGCGAGATGACCGACCTGGTCGCCGCGAACCCGGCGATCACCGAGGCGCTGGGGGTCGATCGACCGGAGCAGCTCATCACGGTCATGGCGATGCTGATCGCCGCGATCGGCACAGCGTCGCTCGCCGTCCAAGGGATCGGCAGGCTGTCGCGTGAAGAGCAGGCGGGCCGGCTCGCGCTGCCGTTGTCGACCGGTATCGGCCGGGCGCGGGTGTGGGGCACCTGGGTGGTGCTTGTGGCGGTGCAGACGACCGTCGTGCTGCTGGCATCGTCGCTGAGCGTCGGCGTGACGACCGCGCTCGTCACCGAGAAGGGTGACAGCGTCCGTTCCAGCCTGGAGGCTGGTCTCGCGCTCACCCCGGCGGTGGTGTTCATTCTCGCGGTGGCTGCGATGCTGCATGCGCTGGCGCCGTCGTCCACGTCGCTCGCGTGGCTGCTGGTCGGCTGGGCGGCCGTCGTCGGGATCCTCGCCGAGGCGCTGCAGCTGGCCGGCTGGGCGCGCGACCTCTCGCCGCTGTACGTAGTCGGCAATGTGCCGATCGGCCCGGCCGACGGGACGGCGATTGCCGTCCTCGTGGGAATCGCGCTCGCGCTGGTCGTGGGTGGGCTATGGCGGTTCAGCCGCCGTGACCTCGTCGCCGGCTAGGCAGAGCTAGGCCCGCCTAGCTCAGCACCGGAGCAGCTGAAAACGCAGCGCGAGAGACGAGGCATCGCACATAGTGCGACGCTCCGCCTCTCGCGCTGCGTTTTGAACAGGCTAGGAGTTTAGCCGAGTGCGGCGACCGCCGCGTCGTAGTCCGGCTCCTGGCCGATCTCCGGCACGAGCTGGCTGTGCAGCACGGTGCCGTCGGTGTCGAGGACGACGACCGAGCGCGCGAGCAGACCGCGCAGCGGGCCGTCGGTCATCGTGACGCCGAACTGCTGGCCGAAGTCGTCACGGAAGGTCGAGGCGGCGGAGGCGTTCTCGATGCCCTCGGCGCCGCAGAAGCGGGCCTGCGCGAACGGCAGGTCGGCCGAGACGTTGATGACGGCTGTGTTGTCCAGGCCGGTGGCGAGCTCGTTGAACTTGCGCACGCTCGCCGCGCAGACACCGGTGTCGACGCTAGGGAAGATGTTCAGCACGACCCGCTTGCCCTGCGAGGTCTCAGGGGTGACCTCGGACAGGTCCGAGCCGGTCAGATGGTAGGCGGGAGCCTTGCTGCCCTGCGCGGGGAGCTCTCCGGAGGTGTTGACAGGGTTGCCCTTGAAAGCTGTGGTTGCCATGGGTACTTGCTACCACAGCAGGTGTTCGCTCGCCGTCGGTCCGCCGCCCCAGCAGGCCGACGGCGGTGGGTTCGGGGTTGAGCAGGCTGCTCGCCGTTGTCCGGGTTGAGCAGGCCGCTCGTCGTGGGTCCGCGCCCCAGCAGGGCCGTCCGCCGTCAGCTCGGGCGGCCCTTCTGCAGCCGGTCGATGTGCTCGGAGGCCTCGGCCTTGGTGAGATTGGCCGGGATCTCCTCGCCGGCCTCGCGCGCCAGCGTGTCCAGATAGCTGCGCTGCGCCTCGGTCATCGGCTGGTCGCCGGTCACCCAGTCGTCGGGATCCTTCTGCAGTCCACCGCGGGGCTGTTCACCGCCGAGGGTCTCGCCGCGATTCTGCTCCCGGGCCTCGGCCTTCGGGTCGCGGCGGGCGTCGCCTGCCGCCTCCGGCTGGAGCGGGGCGGACGCCGACTCCTGCTGATGTGGCTCGGGCGCGTCGGGGAGGGGGCCGAGCTCATCGCTGCGGTCACCGGGATGCTGGCTCGTCATGCCCTCGACCCTAATCCTGCTCGGCGGAGCGCGCCGTCATCGTCAGCGCAGCCGGCAGCAGTGACGGGTCGCCCTCGGGCCAGGCGAGCGGATCATCGGGCAGCTCGCCGACCACCGCCAGCTGCTCGGCGAACCACGGGGACACCGTGCGCCGTCCGGCGAGGACGTCGTCGCGCAGCTCGGTCCACCGCACCCACTCGATCTCGGCGACCTCGTCGGAGCGCGGCTGCGGGTCGTCCTCGGTGAGCGCGACCAGCACCGGGCACAGCTCGTTCTCGACGATCCCGTTCATCTCGGCGCGATAGCGGAAGTCCGGCAGTACCAGGTGCACCCGGGTGAGGGTGAGCCCGAGCTCGTCGGCGGCGCGGCGGCGTACGGCGTCCTCGAGGGGCTCATCGGGAGCCGGGTGACCGCAGAACGAGTTTGTCAGGACACCAGGAAAGGTCTTGCCGGCCGCACGGGTCGTGAGCAGGACACGGCCGGCTGAATCGACGACATAACAGGAGAATCCCAGATGCAGCGGGGTATCGGCATGATGCACCGTGGACTTCGCCTCGGTTCCGAGACGGTTCCCGTCGTCGTCCACCAGCACCACCTGTTCGGCGCTCATGCGCGATCACCTCGGTTCAGCAGCGAGGTGGGTGTCGAAGCTGAGCGCATGGTGGGCATGACGCCAGGCTAGTCAGCCCTGGCGACTGAGGGTGCGTTCCAGCCAGCGGTCGACCGCGGCTTCGGCGGCGACGGGCTCGACCTTTCCCAGCAGGACGTGCACGGCGATGCCGTCGAGGAGCGCATGCAGCTCGCGCGCGGCGGGCTCGGCGTCGTCGGGTTGGAGGTAGCCGGCGTCCGCAAGCTGGCCCAGCGCGCTGAGCAGGAACTCGTCGAGATGGTCGTAGAGCAGTGCCTGCTGGGCGGCTGCGTCGCCACGAACCGCTTCTCCGGCGAACGCCAGCCAGATCTCGAGGACGGCGCGGGTGTCGTCGGTGAGCGGAAGGGTGCCCAGCAGCGCCATGCGGAAGTCGTCGACCGGGTCACCGGTGAATGGCAGCGACTGGATGTAGTCACGGGTCCACGCGACGATCTGCTGGGCGGCGAAGGTCATGATCGCCTCGCGGGTGGGCAGGTAGTGGCGGACGGCGCCGCTGGACCAGCCACTGCGCTCGGCCAGCGCCCGGATCGTGACGCCCCGCAGGCCGTCGTCGCGAATCAGCGCCCAGGCGTGAGCGGCGAGCTCACGGCGGCGTTCCTCGTGGTCGACGATGCGGGGCATGGATCCGTTCTAGCACGTCGTTGCCCACTTCGCCCAATCGTGCTAAAAAGAATCGCCGATTAAATAGCACAATCGAGCGAAATAGGAGGTGCTGATGAGTCCGTGGTTCGCGCTGACGCTGGCGGGGGTCTTCGAGGTCGGGTTCACGACCTGCCTGAAGCTCGAGCAGCGCAACAAGAGGTGGTTCTGGGGCTTCCTGGCCTGCGTGCTGATCAGCTTCGGGCTGCTCGCCGAGGCGATCAAGTCCATCCCGATGGGTACGGCGTACGCCGTGTGGACCGGTATCGGTGCGGTCGGCACTGTGCTGGTCAGCGCGCTGCTGTTCAAGGAGCGTCCCGGCCCCAAGGTGTACGCGGTGGTGGGAGTCGTGATCGCGCTCATCGTCGGACTGAAGCTGGTGGGTGAGTGAGATGCCCGGCGGCGAGGAAAGGTCCTGGGTGGTGAGCCGGCCGGCAGCGACGACCGCGGCGGGCAGGGGGCGGGCCGGGATCTCCGGCTGGGCCTGGATCCTGATCGCCGGCCTGTTCGAGGTCGGATTCGTCTTCGCGTTGAAGATGGAGCAGCAGGATTCGCGGTACCTGCCGATGTTCATCGTGTGCGCGGTCATTAGCTTCGAGTGCCTGGCGGAGGGCATCAAGACCGTGCCGCTCAGCATCGGCTACGCAGTGTGGACCGGCATCGGCGCAGTCGGCTCATTCATCCTCGGCATCCTCGTGTTCGACGACCCGACGAATCTGCTCCGCATGCTTCTCGTCGCTGGGTTGATCCTCGCCCTGATCACGCTGAAGGTCGTCAGCCGTCCGAAGCAATGACGGCGCTGCCGCTGGTGAACCAGGTGAACGGCTTCGAGATTCCGCGCAGCACGAACCCTTGCCGGTCGATCCGGACGCGCCAGGGGTCAGCCGCCGGATTGCTCATGGAGCGGTCGATCACCCGCGGCAGCACCCGCTGCTCCCACTACCCGCGCACACCCATCTCCCCATCCAACCCCACGAGTTCGCCGCGCCTGTCGAGCGCGCGTGCAAGTCGGCCAACCTGCCCGCCGGGGCCTTCGCAGATCGTGCTAACCTTGTTCGTCGCAGTCACGGGCAAGTGGCGGAATGGCAGACGCGCTGGCTTCAGGTGCCAGTGTCCGCAAGGACGTGGGGGTTCAAGTCCCCCCTTGCCCACCAACTGAATCGCCCCCGACCCTAGAGTTGCTCTAGGGTCGGGGGCGATTCGCATGAGTGGGCGCCATTCGAGCGACGCGGCCCTCTGGAGCCCGGATCGCGAGACGTTTTCACCCGCCGGCCGCCTGTTGTTCACCCGCTGAGCGGCCGGGCCGTCGCCTCCGAGCCCGCGAGGCGCGGCAGCATGGCTTGCAGAGACCCACGGAGTGAGCCCTCCACGGAGACCCACGGAGCGCGTGATGAATGACGATCTGCATAGGCGGCTGGCCAGCGCCTACGTGATGCTGAAGGACGGCGGCCAGCGAATCACCGTCGAAGCCGTACGCAGCGCCGCGGGCGTGACGACGCAGGAGGCGCACGCGTTCGTCACCGGCTTGATGCAGGCCGATCATCACGATGGTCCCGAGTTCCCGACTCCGATCGAGGCCGCCATCGCCCGTGCCTGGGTGGAGGCGCGCGATGGCGATCGCACCGGGTCTGGCCGCGAGACCTGACGGCCAGACCACTCAGTCAGTAGAGGTACGAGCGGAGCCGCTGGGCGTTCTCGACGGCGTACCCGTTCATGTCGTTGTTGAAGTAGCCATAGACCTTCACCCCACCGGACTCCCACTCGTGGATCCGCTCTGCCCACCACCGCAGGTCGGCGTCGGAGTACGAGCCGCCGTAGAGATGCTCGTGGTCCGGGCCGTGCCACCGTACGTAGCCGAAGTCCGTGGTCACCTTGAGCTCGCAGGGCAGCTTCGCCCCGCTCATCACGACGTACGCCGCCTGGTGCTCCTGCAGCAGCGCGAAGACGTCCTCGTGTAGCCAGCTGTCATGCCGGAACTCGACCGCGATCCGTAGCCAGTCGGGAAAGCGCGACAACGCGTAGGCGAGCCGACCGTCGTCCCGGCCCAGATTCGGCGGCAGTTGCAGCAGCAGCGGTCCGCGCCGGTCCCCGAGCAGCTCCATGCAGCGGGTGATGATCTCCGCCCACCGCTCCGGCTCGCGCAGCTTCTTGTTGTGGGTGAGCGACTTCGGCGCCTTCACCGTCAGCTCGAAGCCCTCGGGCAGCCGCTCCCGCCAGCCGGTGAAGGTCGCATCCTTCGGCCACCGGTAGTACGACGCGTTGAGCTCGACCGTCGCGAAGGTCTGCGCGTAGTACTCGAGCTTTCGCCGCGCCGGCAGCTCCGCAGGGTAGAAGGGACCGGTCCAGCTGTCGTAGGTCCAGCCCGACGTCCCCAGAAGTACCGTCACGCAAGAGTTCTACCCGCTGGAGCCAGAAGCGACGCGCCGGCTCGCGATCGTCGTCCCGCCAGCGGCTCACCAGCGGTTCCAGTGGGTGACCTCGTCGGGCTCAGGCCGCAGCGCGGGCTGGAAGCTCGTGCCCTTGGTGAACGCGACCGGCGTCATGCACGCTACGGTGACCGAGTCCATCGGCATCGCGAGCGCCTCGTGCAGCCGCTGCTCCTCGTTGAGCGCGACCGTCGTCCAGCAGGTGCCCAGCCCGCGCAGCCGCGCCGCGAGCATGAACGACCAGATGCCCGGCATCGCGCTTGACAGCAGCGAGGTCTTCGCGATCGGCGGCCCGGACTCCGCCCGCCCGAGTCCACACCCGAGCACGATCGCCGGCGCGCGGTGGTAGTTCTCTGCCAGATAGTCGGCCGAGGACGCCGTACGCCGCTGGGAGTCGTCGCGCTCCGGAGTGTCCTTGGTGACCGCGCCGACGTAGGTCGGCGTCGTCCGGTACAGCTCGTAGCCGTCGCGGTAGATCGCCGCCAGCTCGTCCTTGACCTCGGGATCGGTAACGACGACGAACCGTAGCGTCCAGCGGTTCGAGCCAGACGGCGCCTGCAGAGCGTCGCGGATGCAGTCGGTGATGAGCCGATCGGGCACCGGCCGGTCGAAGTCCAGGCGCTTGCGGACGCTGCGCGTAGTGGTCAGCAGCTCATGCGCGGTCAGCGGCAGCAGGTCGCGTTGATCGGCATTCATGGGCCCTCCTCAGCTGGCAGCGTGCCCCGATCCTAGAGGCGCCGGTGCTAGCGATGCACTAACGGAATCCGCCCGCCAGCTGGCATCCGGGCCTCAGATCTGCAGATCGAGTACCGACTCCAGACCCGGGCGGACCACCTCGATCGGCAGGTGCCCGGTCGAGACCAGCAGTGCCAGACCGTGCACTGTTCCCCAGAGCGCCGAAGCGGTGGCCTCGACCTGCTGATCGCTCGCCGCCGGCAGCGCCGCGCTGACGGCGTCCCGCAGCAGCTTGTCGTTGGCTTCGATGAACGGCGCGGTGACCGGGTTGGGCTCACGAGGGTCGCAGATCTCGGGGTCGAAGATCGCATCGAACTGCCCGGGATGCTCGACCGCGAACTGCACGTAGGCCTGCCCGGCGCCCAGCAGGCGCTCCCGCGGTGCGGTCACGGCATCGCGCGCGGCCATCATCGCGTCGAACAGATCGCGCAGGCTGCGGGCTGCCACCGCCTTGAGCAGCCCCTGACGATCGCCGAAATGGTGATACGGCGCGTTGTGGCTGACCCCGGCCTTGCGCGCCACCTCACGCAGGCTCAGGCTCGACGCGCTCTTCTCGCCGAGCAGAGCGATCGCGGCCCGCTCGAGGGTGGCCGCGAGGTCGCCGTGGTGATACGCCTTCGCGTCAGATCTTGACACGCGCAACATCCTACGTCATAGTTGACAGCGTCAAGATAGTTGACAGCGTCAAGATCGCTAATTGCCAAGGAGCACTTCATGCCCGCCACTCTCGTCATCGACGGCCACCCGAACCCCGACAGCCTCTGCGCCGCCCTCGCCCAGTCGTACGCCGACGGCAACCCAGGAGCCCGCCTGCTCGCGCTACGCGAGCTCGACTTCGACATCCACATGCGCCACGGCTACACGCGGCCGATGCCGATCGAGCCCGACCTCGCCGACGCTCGGCAGGCGATCCGCGACGCGAAGCACCTCGTCGTGGTCACGCCGGTCTGGTGGCGCTCGGTGCCCGCCCTGCTCAAGGGGTTCCTCGACCGCGCGCTGCTGCCCAAGGAGGACTACCGCTACACGGCCCACGGCCTGCCAGTGGGGCTGCTGAAGGGCCGCAGCGCACGTATATTGATCACCGCCGATACCCCGGTCGCGCTGCAGCGGTTGATGCCGGACACCCGGTTGGCCTCGCTCACGAAGGGCACCATCGCGTTCTGCGGTTTCAAGCCGGTGACCGTCGACCGCTTCGCCGCGGTGAACAAGTCCACCCCCGAGAAGCGCGCGAAGTGGCTCGAGCAGGCCAAGCGGTACGGCGAGCAGGACGCCGTCCGAGTCGGTGCCGCTCGCGCCCTGAGCAGCGCTACGGCCTGAGGACGAACCCGACTGTGTCGCCGTCGTTGCCGCCGGGATCAGTGACCACGGCGCAGCCGTCGCCGAACGGCACGGGCTCGTCCTGCCCGCGCATGGCGGCCTCGGCGCGGACGTCACCGGTGTGTGGATCGATGGTCTGCACCCGGACCGGCCGGGACGACGCGAGCGGATGCCGTGCGCCGGTGAAGGTCATGACCAGGGTCTGATCGGACAGCCAGTAGCCGAACCGTCGATCGTCGGAATCGTAGTCATGGCTCCACAGGACCTCGCCGGACGGCGTTCGGGCGGTCAGGGCTCCCCGCGCGTCGTCGACGATGACTCCGCCGTCGGCGTCCGTGTAACCGAAGGTCCCGCCGAGGAACTCGATGTCGGTCCAGTCCTCGTCGCCGGGCTTGGCGGTGACCCAGTCGGCCTGCTCACCGAGCCCGGTGTTGGCGAACACCCGCTGACCCACGACCCGCCACTCGCTGTACCCTTCGGGCAGCGGGGGAGTCTGGCCCACCAGTTCGCCGTTGCGTAGCTGTACGACGACGCTGCCAGAGGGTGCCAGGGTGGCCAGCCACACTGATTCCTGCCCCACCAGGATGTAGCGCCGCGCCCCGTCCCCGTGCATCGGGGGCACGCCGGCACCGAGCGGCTGGCCGGACTGCAGGTCCAGCTGGTAGGTCGCCGTCTCGTCGCGGATGTACCAGGTGCGTGGCAGCGGAGCCTGGGTGAAGATGGAGCCAGGGCTGTCGTCGACCCGCCCCGCCGTAGCGACCGTTCCCACCTCGGACTGGGGCGGAACCGTCGTGGTCTGCCAGAGCTGGTTTCCGGTGTCCCGGTCGAGCCCGAACAGCTGCCAATCCTGTCCGCTCGCGTAGGACGGCAGCACCAGTAGGACGACGTCGCCGTCCGCGGCCTCTGCTCGGCCATCTGCCTGCCACAGCGCGGTCCCGTCGATGTCGTACGCCGTCGTCGAGTCGTCGATGCTGTCGACCAGGAAGAAGGTCTCGCCATCGGCCGCGATCACTAGCCGATCATCTCTGCTGCGCTCGAACTCACCCAGCACTTCGCCAGTCTCGGCGACGATGATCTGATCGGGGCGGTGGCCGGCGTTGAAGGTGAAGACGAGGTGGCCGTGCTCGGCGTTGTCGATCACCCGGGCGCCGTTCGCCAGCGGGCCCTCTTCGTGCCAGGGAGCATCGTCGACTGTCGTCGGCTTGGTCAGCAGGGCGGGCACGAGCACGACGCCGAGGACGAGAGTGCCGACCAGCAGAGCCGCTACCATCGAATGCTGTCGATTATTTTGGACGTCGGTCGAGTCGTCCCTGCGGTCGAAGACCAGGTGGTAAGTCGCGACCGCCACGGTGACGATGAGGACGCCGACGAGCAGCCAGATCCACGGGCTGGCGACGCGGCCCCACACCGCTATGACCACGAGGGTGGCGCCGACCACGGCCAGCAGCCGGGAGATGTGGGCCTTGTCGACGAGAGGCATGAGGTCTCCGACGCGGATCAGACGAGAGGAGTTTCATCGGCGGGCCGGGCACCGGTCGTGCTGCGCGCAGCGCCCCCGCCGATGCTCAACCACTCGCGCAGCGGCGTACCCGCCTCGTGCATCCGGGCGAACCTCTCGCGATAGGCGGGCTGGACGTCGTCCACGCCGACGATGCTCACCGGGCACCCCAGCAGCGCGCCGATCCGGTCGTCGATGTCGGTGCCGGCCTGCGGCAGCGGGTGGCAGGAGCGCACCAGCACCACCAGGTCGGCACCGGGCTCGTCCGCGGGCGGGACTACGCGCGGGTCTGGATCACTGCTCGCTTCCGCGATCAGGGCGCGCACCTCCCCGGCGTGCGCGACCGCGGCCTCGCGCACCGAGGTGCGCAGTACGCCGTCCACTCCGAGCCCTCGGGCGAGCGCATCGACCTGGGCCCGGCCGATCTCGTCGACCTGCGTGTCGAGGATCCGCAGCGCCTCGATGACCGCCGTCCTCGCCTGTGCCTCCATGACCGCGATCCTCGCACGTCGCGAGCGGTCCGGGCCCGCCAGTAGCCTGACCGCGGACGGCCGGACCGATAGCCTGTGCCCGGGTCTCATCAGCACTGAGGGGAGCACGGCATGGGGTACCGCGAGCTGACCGGCTACACGGTCGAGGTGGTCGGGCCGGGTGAGGCGGTCGCGCGGATGACCGTCACGGATGATCACCTCAACCGCGGAGGCGTCATGCACGGCGGAGCGATCGCGACGATGTGCGACAGCGCGATGGGCCATGCCGTCGTCAGCGGTGCGGGCCCCGGAAAGACCAGCGCGACTGCGTCGATGAACATGGTCTACTTCGCCTCCGCCGTCCCGGGAGACCATCTGACGGTCCGGGCGAAGGTGATCAAGGCGGGCCGTACGACCGTGTTCGCCGAGGCCGACGTCACGCGGGACGGCGACGGGCGGGCGCTCGCCCAGGGCGTCGCCACCTTCGTGGTGCGCGACCGCCGGAGCTGATCTCGGGTCAGGCCAGCCGGTAGCGGCCGTCGTGCTCGCGGACGACGGCGCCCTTCTCGGCCAGTTCGTCGAGGTGCAGTTGGGTCATCTTCTGCTCGGTCGGTGCGGCGTACGGCGGAAGCTTGCCGGGCCGGTAGACCACGCCCTTGCCGACCAGGTCGGCGGCGGTCGCGGGCTGCTGCAGCAGCGACAGCACCCGCTGTTCGCGCTCGTCCATCACCGCCGCGAATGCCTGCAGCATCGCGGAGAACTCGGCGCGGTCGCGTACCTCGCGCTTGTGGTGGTACGTCGAGTAGACGGCCGCGTCGATCCCGCTCGCCCGATCCAGCGACGTCCGCATGTCGGCAAGTGATGCGCTCGCGTCGCCGTAGAACGGGCCGAAGCTCGATAGATCGACGTCCGCGGTGAACAGCACGCCATCTGGCTCGATCAGGAAGCCGCAGTGCCCCGCGGTGTGCCCGGGCAGGTGCACCGGCGTGACGGTGACGCCGCCGAGGTCGATCGGCTGCATGTCCAGCGCGGTCGCCTGGGTGACGGGGCCGTGCCGGTACTGCTCCTCGAGTTGCTTGCGGAACTCCGGGGAGTCGTAGCCGCCCTCGCCGAAGAAGGCATCGACGTCACGGACGGCGTCGAGGTCGGCCGGGTGCACGCGGACGTCGAGGTCGGGGCGCTGTGACAGCCCGCAGGTGTGGTCCTCGTGGAAATGGCTCAGCGCGACGATGTCGACGTCCGGGATCGGGACACTCAGCGCCGAGTCGATCAGCATCCGGCCCGAGGATCCTTCGACCAGCAGCGGGTTGCCCCACGGGTACTTGCCGCGCTCGTCGCCGCAGAGCATGGTCGTGTGCTGGCCAAGGCTGATCGTGTCGGTCATGCGCTCGACCCTATGCAAACGACGAGGCCCGCGTCACCGGCCGTCCTCAGCCCTCGAGCTCGTCGACCGGACCGGACGGCTTGCGCACCACGGAGATGCCGCCCATGATCGCCGCTCCCTGAACGATGATCACCGGTGCGTCGCTTGCCGGCTGGGCCGGCTGACCACCCCACTTGCGGCCGTCCTCGAAGGCACCCATCACCCCGATGCCCTTCACGCGCACGATGACGTCGTCCGGCACGACGATGTCGATACCGCCCATGATGGCGACCGCCGTGATGACCACCTCGTGCGAGCCGAGGTTGGCGTAGCGCAGGTCGATGTCACCGCCGCCCATGACGGCGACCGCCGTGAATCGCGACGGTATGGTCCACACGCCCTTGCGGTCGAAGCCACCCCAAATCGCGAACGCGCCGGCGCTGTCGCCACCCCCGGTCACCCGCTCGTTCGCCGTCGGGTGCCGCTCCGCAGCGGCGCGCTGCGCGGCCTGGGGAGTCCCGACGGCGGGGACCAGGTCGTTGGTGAGCGGCTCGAGGTCGGAGACGTACTTGGCTGCCCAGACCGCCGCCGTACGCTCGTCGAACTCGTCGAGAGTGAGCTGACCTCTACCGAGCGCGTCGTGCAGGATCGTCGCCGCGGTACGCCGGTCCAGATCGCTGGCACGCAGTGAGACAGCACCGGTGCCTGGCGGGCTGGCGGGTGACTGGCTGCCGGACGGTTCGTTGGCCGACGGCTGGGTCGTCGGGGCCAGGTCGCGGCCGGGCTCGTCACGCTTGGGCGTAGGCAGCTCGTGCTCCGGATCGCTCATGACTCCACCCTATGGCGCTCCGTCGCGGCGATCCAGGCCGTCTGTCATCGCCCGCAGGGACCCCGCTGGGCCGGAGGCGCCACCCACCCCCCTATTAGCCAGACAGCGTCTCCGACCCGGGGCTCGACGATGCTCACCAGAGCCGTAGCGATCGTGGGCTACAGGGCCTAGGTTTCACCGTCGCGCGATTCGAGGGTATTGCGAAAAGCCCTCAGAGCGCCAGGGTCGGGCTCAGGGCGTGGCCCAGTCGAGGAGACGATCGAGCGGCCAGGTGTTCACGATTCGGTCGGGCGGGATGCCGAGCCGCTCGGCACGCAGCGCGCCGTAAGCCTTCAGCTCAAGCTGACCCGGCGCGTGTGCGTCGGAATCGATCGAGAACAGGCAACCCATCTGCAGCGCCATGTCGATCAGCTCGTCGGGTGGGTCCTGGCGCTCCAGCCGCGAGTTGATCTCAACGGCGACGTCATTCGCATGGCACGCGGCGAAGACCGCCTCCGCGTCGAAGCTGGACGCGGGACGAGTTCCCCGGCTGCCCTGCACCATCCGGCCCGTGCAGTGCCCGAGCACGTTCACCCGCGGGTTCTCCACCGCCCGCACCATCCGCCGGGTCATCGGCCGCGAGTCCATCCGCAGCCTGGAGTGGACGCTCGCGACGACGACGTCCAGCTTGGCCAGCATGCCCGGGACCTGATCGAGCTTTCCATCGTCGAGGATGTCGACCTCGATTCCCTTCAGCAGCCTGAAGTCCGGTGCGACGAGCGCATTGATCGCGTCGATCATCCTCAACTGCTGGGTGAGGCGGGCGGCGCTGAGGCCGTTCGCGATCCGCAGCCGAGGCGAGTGGTCAGTGAGGACGGCGTACTCGTGGTCGAGCTCGATCGCGGTCATCGCCATCTCCTGGATGGGCGAGCCGCCGTCCGACCAGTCGCTGTGCATGTGCAGGTCGCCGCGCAGCAGCCCCGTGTAGGGGCTCTCGGTGAGCGGGCCGGCGTCCGTCTGCAGGTCAGCCAAGTAGCTCGGGAGCTCGCCGCGCACCGCCTGGCTGATCAGCGCGTCCGTGGTCTTGCCGATCCCTTCGAGCTCCTGGAGGGTCCCAGCCGCGGCGCGCTGCTCCAGCTCGCCGGGATCCAGCCCGATGATCACCTTCAGCGCCGAACGAAAGGCCTCGATGCGATAGGTGCTCTCCATCGCGCGCTCGAGCAGGAAGGCAGTGCGGCGCAGCGCCTGCTCGGCGGTGACGGGCGCCTCCAGCGGCGGCAGCGGTGACAGCACCCCGCCAGTCTCCCCGATTTTGGAACGTATCCACCGCTCAGCGAAGGATTCGTTCCAAAATCGGGGAGACAATGGAGGCATGATCGCTCGCTTCATCGCCACCGCCCTCGCCACGGCGCTCGCGGCATGGCTGATCCCCGGCATCACCCTCGACGGCACGACCGACACCCAGGAGATCCTGACTCTCGCTGCCGTCGCGGTCATCATCGGCCTGGTCAACACCTTCGTGAAGCCGGTCGTGACCGTGCTGACCGGCTGTCTGGTGCTGCTTACCCTCGGTCTGTTCCTGCTGGTGATCAACGCGCTGATGCTGATGCTGACGTCGTGGATCTCGGGGAAGGTCGGGCTGGGGTTCCACGTCGACGGGTTCTGGCCGGCCTTCTGGGGTGGCTTGGTCATCAGCCTGGTGAGCAGCGCGATCTACGGGATCATCGGCCGCGACAAGGATGACAAGCGTCGCGAGGCCCGCCGCTAACCCCGTAGGCCGGAGCAGGCTGGTCAGGGACCGGGGAGCCGTGGCAGGCTGCCTACATGACATCGCCGTCAACTCCGGATGAGGTCGACTTCCACTTCGACCCCATGTGTCCGTTCGCCTACCAGACCTCGGTCTGGATCCGCGAGGTACGCCGCATTAGCGGCCTGCGGATCAACTGGAAACTGTTCAGTCTCGAGGAGGTCAACCTTCGCGAGGACCAGAAGCACCCGTGGGAGCGGGAGTGGTCCTACGGGTGGTCGCTGATGCGGATCGCCGCCTGGCTGCGTCGCCACGACGAGCACCTGATCGACGCCTGGTACGAGCGGATCGGGCACGAGCTGCACCGGGACGGCGGGCAACCGCACGTCCCGCAGAACGCTCGCCGCCTGCTGGAAGAGATCAGCGCCCCGCCGGAGGCCTTCGACAGTGCGCTCGCAGACCCGACCACGCACGACGAGATCAAGGCCGACCACCAGCGAGTCGTCGACGCGGGAGGGTTCGGCGTCCCGACGCTGTTCTTCCCCAGCGGCCAGGTGCTGTTCGGTCCGGTGCTCATCGATCCCCCGATGGGCGAGGAGGCGGTCAGGCTCTGGGAGCACACCACCGGCTGGCTGCGGTTTCCCCAGCTGTATGAAATCCAGCGTCCCAAGGGTCCGGACGACGAGCGCGCGATCCGGCAGACCCTCGAGCCCTACCTGCGGCCGGGACTGGATCAGCATCAACCGAGGCGAAGAGATCACCTTCGAGGAGTCCGAATGACCAACGACCGAGATCAGATCGTCGAGGCGTACGACGAGCAGTTCGCCGCCCTCGGTGCGCTCATGGACGATCTCAGCGACGAGGCGTACGACGAGGACAGCGTCCTGCCCGGCTGGCGGATCACCGACGTACTCGCGCACTGCATCGGCACTGAGTACCTGCTGCTCGGCGAGCAGGCACCCGAGCTGCCCGGCGAGGCAGGCGAGCACGTGCACAACAAGATCGGCGCACTCAACGAGCAATGGGTCCAGATGATGGCCGGCGACTCCCCCGCGAAGATGCGCGAGCGGCTCGCCGACGTCCGCGAGCGGCGGATGGCGACCATGAACGACCAGACGCAGGCGGACTTCGATGCCGAGTCCTGGACGCCGGTGGGCAAGGGGACCCTCGGCGACTTCATGCGGATTCGCGTCTACGACCTGTGGCTGCACGAGCTCGACATCCGAGACAGCATCGGCTCGCCCGGCCATGAGGGCGGCAAGGCCGCCGAGGTCGCGTTCAGCGAGGTCGAGCGGGCACTGGGCTACATGATCGGCAAGCGGGCGCAGGCACCGGACGGGTCCCGGGTGCGTCTCGAGCTCACTGGCCAGGTGCCGCGCACCTACGGCATTACGGTCGAGGGCGGCCGGGCGTCGGTGTCGGACGACGTCGACGAGCCGACGGTGAGCCTGCAGATGACCAGCACCGACTTCGCCCGGCTGACCGGTAACCGCGGTGACACCGAGAAGGTCGCCGAACGGGCGGACGTCGCCGGAGACGAGGAGCTCGGACGCCGAATCGCCCGCAGTCTCGGCTACACCATGTGACCCGGCCGCCGGACCGGAATCAACGACGAACAGGAGATCCCAGACGTGTATGGGAAGCAGCACGCGGAGGCCACCCCCGACAAGGTCGCTGTCATCATGGCGGCGACCGGCAAGACCTACACCTACCGCGAGTACGAGGAGCGGGCCAACCAGGCTGCGCAGCTGTTCCGCCAGCTGGGGCTGCAGACCGGTGACACGGTCGCGCTGGTGCTGAGCAACACCGACACCTATCTGTTCTGCAAAGGTGGCGCCGAGCGCGCCGGGCTCCGGTATGTCTGCATCAACACCCACCTGCAGGCCGACGAGCTGCAGTACATCGTGGCCGACTCGGACGCCGCCGTCGTCGTCACCGACCACACGGCGCTCGACGCGATCCGTGAGTTGCCCGAGCGATGCCTTGGCGTCCGGCACTGGCTCGCGGTCGGCGGCGATCCGAAGAATCAGTTCGACGGCTTCGACGAGCTCGTCACCGGGCAGCCGACCAAGCCGATCGCCGACGAGCGGCTGGGTGGGGGCATGCTCTACAGCTCGGGCACCACAGGGCGCCCGAAGGGGATCATCCGGCCCATCCCGGACGCCGACCCCACCGACAACCTGCCGGTCTACGAGTTCACGAACGCGATCTTCCGGCTCACGCCGGACATGATCTACCTCAGCACTGCGCCGCTCTACCACTCGGCGCCGCACAGCGCGCTGCTCGGGGCGATCCGGCTGGGTGCGACCTGCGTGGTCATGGAGAAGTTTGATGCGGAGGAGTTCCTCGCGCTCGTCGAGCAACACGGCGTGACGACTACGCAGGTCGTGCCCACGATGCTCAACCGCATCATGCGCCTGCCGCGAGAGGTCCGCGAGAAGTACGACATCTCGTCGCTCACGACGATCGTGCACGGCGCCGCGCCGATGCCGCCGCAGCTCAAGCGCCAGATCATCGACGAGTGGGGACCGGTGCTGTACGAGTACTACGGCGCCACGGAGGGGCACGGATTCTGCCGGTGCGACTCGCAGGAGTGGCTCGAGCGTCCCGGCACGGTCGGCAAGGCAATCCTCGGCGAGCTGGTGATTCTCGATCCCGAGGGCAACGAGCTACCGGCCCTGCCGGAGGGCACTATCTGGTTCCGTGGGGCGGTGAACTTCAGCTATAAAGGCGATCCAGAGCGGACGGCGGAGCAGCAGTCGGCCGATGGGAGCATGGCCACCGTCGATGATGTCGGTTACGTCGACGAGGACGGCTACCTGTTCCTCACCGACCGCAAGTCGCACATGATCATCTCCGGAGGGGTCAACATCTACCCACAGGAGATCGAGGACCTGCTCAGCATGCACCCCGCGGTGCAGGACGTTGCGGTCATCGGCGTCCCCGACCCGGACTTCGGCGAGCAGGTGAAGGCGGTGGTGATCCGGTCGTCGTCCGACCAGTCGGACGACGACCTGGAGCGCGAACTGATCGAGCACAGCCGCGAGCACCTCGCGCACTTCAAGGCCCCGCGCTCGATCGACTTCGTCGAGCAGCTGCCGCGGACGCCGACCGGCAAGCTGCAGAAGAAGCTGCTGCGCAGCCAATACGCCTGACCCCCGCCGTCACCCTTCACGCTCGTCGAGCGAGCGCCACCTCACCCTTCACGGTCGTCGAGCGGGCCCGCCGTCACCGTTCACGGTCGTCGAGCGGGTCCGCCGTCACCCTCCACGGTCGTCGAGCGAGCGACGAAGGAGCGACGCCGAGACGCGGTGAGGCGGCGGTGTCCTTCCCCGGTCGTCGAGCGAGCGACGAAGGAGCGACGCCGAGACGCGGTGAGGCGGCGGTGTCCTTCCCCGGTCGTCGAGCGAGCGACGAAGGAGCGACGCCGAGACGCGGTGAGGCGGCGGGGTCCTTCCCCGGTCGTCGAGCGAGCGACGAAGGAGCGACGCCGAGACGAGGTGAGAAGAAGATCAGGCCCGGTACGCGTCTGCGTACCGGGCCCGACCGCCGAGGAAGCATCTGACAGCTCATCGGCTTCCGCCGAGCATCCCCATGCCGGCGGTGGACTCGTCAGGCGACGATGAGGCCGTTGGTGGCCGTGCGCGCCTTGTCGAAGCGCTGGGCCACATCGGCCCAGTTGACGACATTCCAGAACGCCTTGGCGTAATCGGCCTTGACGTTCTTGTACTGCAGGTAGAACGCGTGCTCCCACATGTCGAGCATCAGCACCGGAGTGACGCCGACCGGGCAGTTGGCCTGCTGATCGTAGAGCTGGACGATGATCAGCTGTTGGCCGATCGAGTCCCACGCGAGGATCGCCCAGCCCGAGCCCTGGATCGTTGTCGCAGTGGCCTCGAAGTGGCCCTGCATCTTCTCGAACGAGCCGAAGTGCTCGTCGATGGCAGCAGCGAGCTCGCCGTCCGGCCGGTCGCCGCCTTCGGGGCTCATGTTCTGCCAGAAGACGGAGTGGTTGGTGTGCCCGCCGAGGTTGAACGCGAGGTTCTTCTCCAGCATCGGTACGGTCGCGAAGTCCTCCGACTCGCGGGCCGCGGCCAGCTTCTCCAGCGCCGCGTTGGCGTCATCGACGTACTTCTGGTGGTGCTTGCTGTGGTGCAACTGCATGATCTCGCCGCTGATGTGCGGCTCGAGGGCTCCGTAGTCGTACGGAAGGTCGGGAAGCGAGTACTTCGCCATGGGGTGAGCAGCTCCTTAGCTATCGGTTCTGCGTGCTCACCCCATTCTGCCTTATTGCAAACAACTTGCAATAAGTTCCGCGCGAGGCCGACCTCCCCGTTGCGTTGCGCCCTCCCGCCCCGCGCCACCCGTTGTTGTGTGCCGCTTTCGGGCAATGACGCCCGAAACTGTCACACAACAACGGGTGCCGACGTCCGGTGGTCAGCGCTTCCGCCGGGTGAAGGCGAGGGCGAATTCGTTGCGGGTGTCGTCGATCGCCTCCCGCTCGTGCAGATTGCGCCACTTGTTGTGCAGCCGCTTCTGCTGGGCGATGACGTGCCGGCTGCTCTGCGACGTGTAGCCAAGCAGCTCCATGGCGACCGCGTCTGGGTCGTCGGCGACCCGGTTGAGAAAGCCGCGCTGCATCATCACCTCGGCGTCGTACCGCTCGCCGGTGAGCACGATCTCGGTGGCGAGGGTCCAGCCCATCACCCGGTGCAGGTTGACCGTCTCCAGCACCGACGGGATGTCGATGCGCACCTCGGGCATCTGGAAGAAAGTGCCTGGCGCGGCGACCCGGAACTCGGCGGCAGCCGCGACCTCCAGCATGCCGCCGACGACGTACCTGCGCATGGACGCCGCGACCGGGAGCGGACAGTCCTTCACCGCCTGGCAGACCTCACCGAGCCGCGAGATGATCTCGTACGCGCGCCCCGGATCCTCGGTCTCGAACAGCGAGGTGTCCATGCCCGCCGAGAATCCGGCGTCCTCGCAGCCGCGCAGCAGCACGCCTCGCGCCGACGCATCCGCACCGGCCGCCTCGAAGGCCTCGCACAGCTCGCCGAGCATGTCCCAGCTGAGTGCGTTGGCACGTCGCGGGTTGTTGATGGTGATCACGTGGACGTCGCCGTCCTTGGCGGTAGTGATGCTCATGAGTCTCCTCGGTCCAGGGCGGCGCGATGATCACGCGCTGCCTGTTGAATGGTCTGTACGACGAACCGCGCGGTCACCGCATGCCACAACGGCCAGCGCCGCAGCATCGCGTGTCCCTCCCCGGGGACCGCTCGCCAGGTCGCGTCGACGCCGCGGCCACGCAGGGATGCGACGTACTGCTCACTGAGGCGAGGGCTGGTGATGCGGTCGGCGAGCCCGTGCATGAGCAGGGCGCGCTGGCCGGGCCTGCCGTGGACGCCGTCCGCCTCGACCACCCACGGCGCCAGCGCGGCCACGCCGACCACTCCCGGATCCTCGATCAGGTTCAGCGCGACCCGCCCGCCCATCGAATGGCCGACCATGACGATCGGGACGCCGGGTCGCTCGGCGCGCACCCGCTCGAGCACGTCGCGGGTGCCGGCGAGTGGGGAGCGCTTGTCGCCGTTCCAGCCGAAGACCTCGTTCTTCACGCGTAGGACGCCGATGCGCCCTCGGCCGCGGCGGCGGATCGTCAGGGCGAACGGCAGCATCCGAAGCACCGGAAGACCGATCCACCGAAGCGTATGCTCGCCGTGCTCACCGCCGCCGTGCAGCAGCAGGGCGACGCCCTCGCAGTCCCTCGGGAGTCGGCCGCGCACCTGAGCAGTCATGCGCTCGAACCTACTCCGAGCCCGCGGGCGCCCGCGGTCCCACGGTCCTAGCCGGCCATGACAGGTGGCCTGTTGGTTGTCTGCGGCGAGTGCCACGATGAGCGGTATGACGACAGCATCGCCGGCGCGGCCCGCCGCCACGCAGGAGCAGAGCCCGTGGCCCGCGCTGTGGGCGCTGGTGATCGGGTTCTTCATGATCCTGGTTGACGCCACGATCGTCTCGGTCGCGACCGACTCGATCATGGTCGGGCTGCGCACCGACCTCAACAGCGTCGTGTGGGTGACCAGCGCCTATCTGCTGGCCTACGTCGTCCCGCTGCTGGTCACCGGCCGGCTCGGTGATCAGTTCGGTCCGAAGCGGATCTATCTCACCGGACTGATCGTCTTCACGGCGGCGTCTGCGCTGTGCGGCTTTGCCGGGACGATCGAGCTGCTGGTCTTCGCCCGCGTGCTGCAGGGACTCGGCGCGTCGATGATGACGCCGCAGACCATGGCGGTCATTACCCGCACCTTCCCGCCGGAACGGCGCGGTACGGCGATGGCCCTGTGGGGCTCGATCGCGGGCGTCGCGATGCTGGTCGGTCCGCTCGCGGGCGGCCTCCTGACCGGTTCGCTCGGCTGGGAGTGGATCTTCTTCATCAACGTCCCGGTGGGCATCATCGCGTTCATCGCCGCGTGGCGGCTGGTGCCGTCGTTGGAGACGAGGCGGCACCGTTTCGACGTCCCCGGCATCCTGCTGAACACGGTCGGGCTGTTCTGCCTCACCTTCGGCGTCCAGGAGGGGCAGAAGCACGACTGGGGGACTATCGCCGGGCCGATCAGCGTGTGGTCGCTGATCATCAGCGGTGTGCTGCTGCTCGCCGGCTTCCTTTGGTGGCAGTCGGCCAACAAACGCGAGCCGTTGATGAGCCTGGAACTGTTCAAGGACCGCAACTTCGGGCTGGCGAACATCGCGATCTTCACGATGGGCTTCGCGGTCACCGGCATGGGCATCCCGCTCATGCTGTACGCCCAGAAGACGATCGGCCTGAGCACGATGCGCTCCGCGATGCTGCTGATCCCGATGGCCTTCGCGTCGATGCTCATGGCGCCGATCGCGGGCATGCTCACCGATCGGATGCACCCCCGGCTGCTGGCAGGCTTCGGGTTCACCGGTCAGGCGGTCGGGCTGTGGTGGCTCGGGACCGTGATGGACGTCGACACCCCCGTCTGGCAGGTGCTGCTGCCGATCGGCCTGCTGGGTTTCAGCGGCTCGTTCGTCTGGGCGCCGCTGTCGGCGACTGCCACCCGCAACCTGCCGATGCACCTGGCGGGCGCGGGATCGGGTGTCTACAACATGACCCGACAGGTGGGCGCCGTCCTCGGCAGCGCGTCGGTCGGCGTGCTGATGCAGAACCGCATCTCCGCTCACTTCACTCCGGTGCTCGATCAGCTGGGCGCCCCGCCGGGCGCGGCGAGTGGGTCGTACGCCGAGGCGACCGGAGCGCTGCCCGAACCGCTGCTGGAGCCGTTCGCGCGGGCGATGGGCGAATCGCTGTATCTGCCGGCGGCGGTGCTGGTGCTCGGCTTCCTCGTCGTGATGTGCTTCGAGCGCCCGACGCACAGCGGCATGCGCGCGCGCCGCTCCGTCGCGCGTGCCCGCCGGCCCGAGCTGCATGCTGGCGCGCTCCGGCGGGATAGCGCACCGGCGAGCACCGCACGTCGTTGAGCGAGGCGTGCCTACAGCCAGTGCAGGTACTGGCCGTGCGGGCCGGTGCGAGCCAGTGGCTCGCCGTCCAACGACATTACGAAGGACGGCGGGCCGTCCCATTCCGGCACCTTCTCGCGGACCGAGGGCACGACGCGCGCGTCCTCGTTGGCGATCCACCGCACCGGCAGCTGCTTGACGGTCCGTTCGAAGGCCAGCCGATGCTCGCGGGTGAAGTACCCCAGGACGGCGGTGTGCATCACGACGACCGTGGTGTCCTCTGGTGCCCGCGCCACGAGACCCGGCAGCTCGGCGACGGCGTCGCCCTTGACCCGCACGATCGGCTCGCCGGCGGCGGCGCGTAGCGTGGCTGCTAGCCGTTCCTCACGATGGGTCTGCCCCGGCCAGACGAGCGAGCGAAGCCACCTCGCGTCGTCCGAATCAGCGGGGTCCAGCGGGTTGAGGTCGATGCCGGCCCGCCACGCGATCTGCGGGACGGCGCAGGGCAACCGCTGCGGACCGCGCAGCTCGCAGTCGAGGACGGTGACGTCGGTCGGCCCGGCCTCGATCACACGATCGCCGGAGCGCCAGCGGTAGCCGTACCGGTCGGGCAGCAGGCACAGGCCCGCGGACATGCCGACCTCGATCAGCGAGATCCGCTCGCCGAGCGCGGCGATCACCGGCGAGAGGACGGCGCAGCGTCCCGGCTCGTTGGTCTGCGTCTCGCGGGTCGTGGCGACTCGGTAGACATCGTCCCACCGGTCCTCCAGCCAGCCCAGCAGCCCGGCACCGGGCTCGAGCGGGCCGTCGAGATAGCGCAGCGCGCCGAGGAAGACATTGGGCTGACGCTTGCGACCTGGCAGGGTGTCCAGGCGCCGCTGGATCTCAGGTGTGCGCGCGATCCAGCGGCACAGCCGCTCCCAGATGGGCGAGGACGGCGCGGTCTCTTCCGCGAACCATTCGTAGAGGTCGGCGATCGAAGCGTCGGTGAAGAAGCGAGCACCCTGCATCCCGCCATCCTCCCCGATTCTGGAACGAACTCACCGCCACGTGAAGGATTCGTTCCACAATCGGGGAGGATTAGGCGTATGGCGAGGTTGTTGAACGATGACGACATCAGGGATGCCCTGACCCCGCAGCTGGCGATGGACGCCGTCCGCGGCGTGATCGCCGGGTTCGCGAAGGGTGAAGTAGCGGCGCCCGCTCGGGTCACCGCCGACCTGGCGGACGGCGTGATGACGTACACGACCGGTGCGACGCCGGAGGTCTACGGCTACCGCAGCTACGACAGCCTCGCCCCGGGCAAGGTCGACCAGATTGTCACCTGTCTCGACCGCGCGACCCGCCGGCTGAAGTACGTGCACGCCGGGAGCCTGGTCGGGATCGCCCGCACCGGGGCGATCGGGGGCGTGGCGGTCGACGCGCTCGCGGCACCGCAGGCCTCCACGCTCACGCTGATCGGGTCCGGGATCCAGGCGTACTGGCAGGCCTGGGCGATCCAGGCGATCCGGCCGCTGCGCAAGGTGCGGGTCTACTCGCCAACCCCGGACCATCGAGTTGCGTTCGCGCGCCGGCTCGCCGACCGCCTCGACCTCCCCGCCAAGGCGATGGCTGACCCGCACGAGGCGGTGGACGGCGCAGACATCGTCGTCCTCGCGACTACCGCGCGCGAACCGGTGATCGACACCGGGTGGCTGGCGGACGGCGCCCACGTCAGCTCGCTCGGCTCGAAGGTTCCCGGTTCTAGCGAGTACGACGACCGGCTGCTCGCCGAGTCCTTCATCACCACCGACTCGCTGGCCCAGCTCGAGGCGCTCGCGGGCAGCACCCAGGGTGCCGAGCACCTCGGTCATCACCTTCGCCAAGGCGCGGATCGCCTACACGGCAAGCGGTTCACCTTCTTTCAGTCCTGTGGGCTGGCCGGCACCGAGGTTGCGCTGCTCGACGCGCTCGGTCGGGCACTCGCATGAGTACCCGGTCGGAGCTGCATGACAGCTCGCTCCCGGGGGCGAGCGCGGCAGTACGAGTGGCGCTCAGTGCGGCGGCCGGACTGTTCGTGGGCGCGGCGGTCTGGCTGCTCGCCGAACCGCGGTTCGCGGTCGGAGCCGGCTGGGTCGCCGCGTGCCTGATCTGGCTGGTGTGGGCCTGGGTCACGCTACGTCCGATGAGCCCTTCCGAGACCCGCGCCCACGCAGTGCGGGAGGATCCCACTCGAGGAACGGCGGACGTCGTCCTGCTTCTGGCCTCGCTCTTCAGCCTGGGTGCGGTGGGCTATTACCTCGCCGAGGCCGCGAGCGCCACGGGCGCCGAACGCTGGGTGCTGACCGGCCTCGGGATGGCCACCATTGCCGCGTCCTGGTTCACCATCCACTCGACCTACACCTTGCGCTACGCGCGGCTGTACTACGGCGACCCCGAGGGCGGCATCGACTTCAACAGCGACGAGTCACCGGACTACCGCGACTTCCTCTACTTCAGCTTCAACCTCGGCATGACCTACCAGGTCTCTGACAACAACGTGGAGCACAAGGAGATCCGCCGCGTCGTCCTGCGGCACTGCCTGATGGCCTTCCTGTTCGGCGTGGTCATCCTCGGCGCCGCGATCAACATCATCGCGGGGCTGGGCGGCTAGACAGCAACGCCCGCATGAGCGGCGCCTCGCGGTAGATCTGACCGAGGTCCAGCTGCTCGACATTGCCGGCACGGTGGGGAAGGAAACCGCCGGGGTACACCCAGCCCTGGTGATCGATGACTACGAAATCGACGGGGTTTCATGCCGACTGCTCCTGGAGGTAGGTGAGTACGGCGGTGGCCGCCTGCTGTCCGCTGGCGATGGCGGAGGCGAGCCCGACCCCGTCGTACGCCGCCCCAGCCAGGACGACTCCGGGCCACAACGCGGCCCGGGCGGTGCGCACCCGTTCGGCGTGCCCGATCTCCAGCTGCGGCATGGTGTCGACCCACCGGTGCAGGCGGGTCTGAAGCGGGTCGGCGGTAAGGCCGGTGAGCTCGCGCAGGTCGGTGAGCATCCGCGTGATCAGCTCGTCGTCGTCGAGCTCGCTGACGATGTGCTGGCCCGCGCGACCGGCCGACAGCCGCATCAGATAGTGGTCGGGCCGGTCGAGGTGCGGCCACTTCGTGCTCAGGAAGGTGGCGGATTTCAGCAGCCGTCCGCTCGTGCTGCCGAGCAGGATTCCGGTGCCACGCAAAGCATCCACCGATGCGACCGTCGTGCGGTCGAAGGCCACCAGCAATGACCCGACGGTCGCCGTGGGGATCCGATCGAGGGCCTGGGCCGCGGCTGGAAGATCGCAGAGCATCGCGGCGGCCGCAGCGGCCGGCACGGCGAGCACGACGGCGTCGTACTCGGCCGTCTCGCCGTTGACGGTCAGGCATGGGCCGACACCGAGGGTCTGGACTGCGGTGGAAAGATGCACCCGACCGTCGATGTCGGCACTGAGCCGATCGACCAAGCGGGAGAGCCCGGTGGGCCAGGTGATGAAGGACGCCGGGGTGGCGGGAGCGGCGCGGCGCAGCTTGCGGGAGGTTGTGAGCGGCTTGCCGGCCCGGGCAGCAGCGGCGAGCATCGGCGAGGCCGACTGCAGGCTCAGTCGCGAGATGTCGCCGCTGTGCAGGCCGCCCAGCATCGGGTCGACGAAGGTGTCGGTGACCTCTCGCCCGAACCGGCCGGTGATGAACTCGGCGACGGAGATGTCGCCGGTGACCTTTCGGCGGGCTTTCCACGGCTCGAGCGCGGCCCGCCCCAGCCCGGGCAGGGACAGCGCTCGTGAGGAGATCACCGGGCGGAGCCGGGTCGGGCCCGCCGGGCCGACGCCGGCGGGCATCGTGACCAGCCGGCCGCGTACCTGCAGCCAGGTCTTGCCGGGCCGGGACGAGACGGCGTCCGACGCGAGGTCGAGCTCGTCGACGAGGCCGCGGACGGCGGGGGAGGCGAGGTGGAGCGCTTCGGCGCCGACGTCCGCCGAGTTGCCGCAGAGGCTCTCGGTGCGGATCTGGCCACCGAACCGCCCGGATGCCTCATACAGTGAGACGTCTACCCCGGCGCGTGACAGTGCCCGGGCGGCCACCAGGCCGCTGATGCCTGCACCGATGACCGCCGCTGACATGCGGCGGTGGTCGGTGCTGGGGCTCACCTGGCCAGCGTATCCCTGGCCATCGAGAGGGGACGGCGATGATCCAGCGACTGCGCAACGAGCTGCGGGATGCCGTGCGCTCCCGGGTCGCGGGGGAGGACGCCGAGGCGCGGGCCCAGGAGATCTGGGCCAAGCCGGGCGCCCGCGCCTTCACCGAGAGCGACCCGATCTGGCGGGTGCACTCGGACGCTTCGATGTTCGCCGGCGGAATCCGCGCTCTATTGCTGCAGGCCCTGCACCCGCTCGCTATGGCGGGAGTCGCGCAGCATTCGGGATATCGCAGCGATCCGCTCGGCCGGTTGCAGCGCACCAGTGACTTCATCGCGCAGACCACCTTCGCCGTCCGGGAGGACGCCGACCGGGCGATCCGCATCGTGAAGGCCGTGCACAAGCGGGTGGTCGGTACCGCGCCCGACGGGAGGGAGTACTCCGCGAGCGACCCGCACCTGCTGCTGTGGGTGCATGTTGCGGAGATCGGAAGCTTCCTGGTGACCCATCAGCGCTTCGGTGCCGTGCCGCTGACGGGTGACGAGGCCGACCAGTACGTCGCACAGACGGCCGCTACCGCGGAGGCGCTGGGGGTCGTGCGCGCGCCGCGGTCAGTTCGCGAGCTGAACCAGGTTCTCGACAGCTATCGGCCGGAGCTGTGCTCGACGCCGGAGTCCGTCGACGTCGCTCGGTTCCTGCTGCTGAAGCCGCCGGTGCCGCTGGTCGCGCGCGGGGGTTATGCGGGACTGGCGCTGGCGGCGGCCGCCACCCTGCCCCCCTGGGCACTGTCGATGCTGCGGATACCGCGGCTGCCGGTGCTGACTCCGGTCGTCGGTGGTCTGGCGGGCGGCCTGGCGGTGAGTACGGTCCGCTGGATCATGACCGCGCAGCCCCGCCCCCGTCCGCGTCAGGATGCTTGACGCCTTACGATTCGATCAGTTTCCGGCATTCCTGGAACCGGATACGAGGTGCGGTGGTCCAAGCACGCGGCCACAGTGCTCACGCCCCACACGATTGGAAAGCCCCTCATGGTGCAGATCGGCATCCTCCTGATCATCCTCGGATTCGGTTCACTGATCCTCGAGCAGTTCGACATGGAGTTCCGGCTGCTGTCCTGGGCCTACGACATGCAGCCGGTGTTCGGCATCGTCCTCGGCCTGATCGGCGTTGCGCTCATCGTCGGTGCGCTCCTGATGAAGAAGAAGGCCGCCCAAGGGTCGCCGAGCACCGGTAACTGGGTCGGTGACGGGCAGTGGGCCGGTTCAGCGCCGTCAGCCCCGCACACCTCGGGTCCACTGAACGGGGCCACCTCGACCACCGGCGCGCAGCTGACCGGCCCGGAGGCGCAGCGCGGCCCTGCGCCCGGCTCGATGCCGGGTGCGCCGCACCCGACCTTCGGTGGCCCGTCGCAGCCACCGGCGCCTGGCCAGCCGGGCATGGCGCCGCACAGCCAGCAAGGGCAGTACGGCCAGCGTCCGCCGCAGCCTCCGCCGACCGGCCCGACCGGCCCGACCGGCTCGGACCGGCCGCAGCAGGGGCCGGGCTTCGGTCAGCAGCGGCCAAAGCAGTAAGTCATCAACTACGCCGAGCGGGCGGTCCGACCGGGTGGTGACGGTGCGAATCGCCCGGCGGCTCGTCCCGGACCGGTGCGCTACTCGAAGGGCGTCGGGTCGCCGGCGCCGACGCGGAGCACCTCGGGTTCACCGGACGTGAGGTCGACGACGGTGGTCGGCGTATAGCCGGACTCGCCCTCGATCACTGTGTCGATTACGTGATCGAGCTCCTCTTTGATGTCCCAGCCCAGCAGCGGCGGGTCCTCCCGGTCCGGCAGCAGGAGCGTGCTGGAGACGATCGGCGTCCCGACCGCCTCGGTGAGCGCCTGGGCAACGCGGTGGTCGGGGATACGGACGCCGACGGTCTTCTTTTTGGGGTTCTGCATGACGCGGGGCGTCTCATGGCTGGCCTGCATGATGAAGGTGTACGGCCCAGGGGTCGTGTTCTTCAGCAGCCGGAACAGCGAGTTGTTGAACATGACGTACTGGTCCATCTGCGAGAAGTTCTGGCAGACGAGTGTGAAGTCGTGCTTGCTGTCGAGCTTTCGGATGTCCCGGATCCGCTGCAGCGCCTCCTTGTTACCCAGCGAGCAGCCGAGCGCGTAGCAGGAGTCCGTCGGATAGGCGACCAGGCCACCGTCGCGGATGACTGCTGCGGCCTTCTCGATCAGCCGCGGCTGCGGGTCGACCGGATGAATATCGATGTACGTCGCCATGAGGGAAAAGTATGCACCCTGCGCCTCGGGGCGTTCCCGCGGGAACGTGTTAGTAGCGGGCTTCGGGGTTGGTGCGGGGTGTGGTGGCGCGTGGTTCGAGGAGTTCCCAGTAGTCGCCTTCGGTGAGTCGTTCGCCGGCCCATCGGGGGAAGACGTTGTGGTCGTGGTCGTAGAAGCTGGTGCGCTCGCGGATGGTCTGCATCTGCTCGGGAGGTCCCAGCCAGGTGGGGTGGGGCGGGGTCGTACTCGGAGACGCGTCGTCGGCCCGTCTCGGCGTGATCGAGCTCGCGGGCGTCGTCGGCGAGCTCGCGTATGAGGTTCTGCTCGGCCAGGGCGGGTCGTCGTCGATGGGGGAGGGTCGGCTGTAGTGGTTGCGGGATTGGGCGGTGATCGTGCTGCCGTCGATTCGGGTGAAGTGCCAGCCGGGGGTGCCGCGGCGTTTGGTGATGGTGATGGAGGCGGCGTGGGCGAGGACGTGGTGGTGGTGGCACAGCAGGATGAGGTTCTCGATGTCGGTGGGTCCGCCGAGGCTCCAGTAGTGGATGTGGTGGGCGTGTAGCCGGGTGGCGCGTATGCAGCCGGGGAAGCGGCAGGTGCGGTCGCGGGCCATCAGGGCGCGGCGTTGGGCGCGGGAGACCAGGCGTTGGGTGCGGCCCAGGTGCAGCACCTGGCCGTCGGTGCCGATGACGACGCGTTGGTGTTGGCCGGTGCATAGGATCCGGGCGGCGGTGGAGGGGTGGATCCAGCCGGTCTGTTCGATCCAGCCTGCCCGGGGCCGGATCGCGCGCTCGGGATCGACCGCGGGATCGACCCGCCGCCCGGGCCGCGATGCCGCTTGCCTGTCGGCGCCCGGGCCGAACCCCGACCCGGCGCCCGTGCCGGTGCCGGGATCGGCCGTGGGCGTTCCCGCGGGAACGCCAACCGCCGACTCGGCGGGGGCCGGATCATTGGCACACCGCGTATCGGCAGCTGGCCCCTCAGCCACAGTCTGCTCGGTCGTCGGCTGCCCAGCCGCGGGCTGCTCGGTTGCCGTTTGATCGGCGGGTGGATCAACCGGGTGGGGGTCGCGGGCGTCGATGTGGACCACGACGAGGTCGCGGTCCTCGCCGGAGACGTCGGCTGGTCCGGCGTCGAGGTATCCGCGGGCCAGATCGATCAGGGCGTCGGCGCGGGTGTAGGAGGGGGTTTGCGGGGCGGTGTCGTCGGTGTTCTGGCCGAGCTCTTTGAGCGGTACTCGCCGTCGGGTATCGCCCTCGACCTCCCATACGTAGCATTCGCGGGGCACGATGTTCGGATCGTCCTGCGCCTGCAGGTCCGGCTGGCTGCTCATCGCCTCAGCGGTGTCCTCGACGTGCTGGCGGTAGCGGGCGCGGGCGACTTCCAGGGCGTTGAGCACGATCGCGGCTTCCTCGGCCGGTAGTACGGCGGGGGTCTGCACCCCGCCATCGGCCAGCTCGCGGTGGGTGAGCTTGCGTTCGGCCTCGGCGACCAGCCGTTCGCTGCGTCCGGCGCGGAACCCGCGCACGGCGCGTTCGAGCTGGGCGGCGGTGAAATCCCGCGCGACCGTGACCAGGGTGTGCTCGTCGATCTGCCCCACCAGGCGGGTGCATTCGCGGATCTTGGAGAACGACAGCACGCCGTCGCTGAACGCCTCGGCCACGATCGGCATCTGGCGCAGCGCGCGGGCGATCCGTACGTGCTCGCGGGCAGTGCCTGCGCTCATCGAGCACGCGAACGCCAGCCACTGCGCGGTGGAGTCCATCCACAGCTGCCCGGCGCCGTTGGCGGCATCGAACACCCCGACCATCTCCACCCACGCCGCAGTCGTCGAGGCCACCTTCGCCGCGCCGGCGACGATCTGCGCACCCAGCACGCAGACGTCGATCCGCTCCGGCGCGTCGTCCGGCCGCCGCCCACTGTGATCCTCCGCGGCCCGCTCCTCAACGGACTGATCCACCACCGCAGTCATCGCCCTACCCCCATCGCTCACCTGTACGAACAACAGTACGAGCACGCACCGACAAGTTTTCGCAGCCGGTCATCGAGGGTTTGCTTGGCGCAGTACCCCCATGGCGATGAGTCCTTGGCCGATCAGGTAGGTCGACATGACCCAGAAGCCGGACGCCGGGATGTCGATGTCCGGACGGAAGGCGCCGATCGCGATCAGCCCGTCGGAGATGAGGAACAGCGCGCCGCCGGCGGCCGTGAGCAGATGGACGCCGCTCGCAAGCACCGCCATGCTGCCGAGTGCCAGTCCGTAGAGCAGCACCGGCACCAGCAGACTGCCCGCTTTCGGCGCACAGAGGTAGATAAGCAGTCCGATGAGCACGACGTACGGCAGGACCAGGAGAGAGCGCAGGTAGGACTCCCGCCAGTGCGGCAGAAATGCCGCGATATAGGCGATCTGGGCGAGCATGAAGCACCCGACGAGTACTAGAAACGACGTGTCGTCGTCGAAGAAGTGCGGCAGGAAGTCGCCCAGCCACGAGAAGAACAGCGCCACCAGCGTCAGCGTGATGAGACGCGTCATCGGTGGGCGGGCCGCCAGCACGGCGAACGCCAGCAGCGGGATCGCGACCCACTGGGTCCAGCGCGCCAGGTCGTCGGCACCGCTGAGCTGCGCGACGAGGTGGACGACGACGTCGACGACGTACGCGCCGGCTGCGGTCCTGGGCAGCTGGCTTCTCACGCCGTCAGCCTAGGACGACTGGCTCTCGAGGAACCGCTGGTAGCGAAGCTCAAGACGGTCTCGGTCGGGATGGTCGCGCCGTGCTCGCGGAAGGGTGAGGGTGCTGCCGTGCATCTCCTGCAGACCATGACGCAGCATCGGTCCGTCCTTCTCGCGGAGAAGATCCAGGTCGATGTGCACGCGGTAGTCGGGTGAGATCCCGAGGAATCGCCGGTCGTAGGCCGCGTGGTGGATCTTGCAGAGTGTGAGTCCGTTCGGTACGACGGGCTCGCCCCGTTCGTTCTTGTCCTCGATGATGTGCGCCGCATCCAGGAACTCGGGATGCTGCAGATTGCAGATCGCACAGGTAGACCTGTAGGCCAGCAGCACCTTGCCGCGAAAGGCCGCCTGATGCAGGCGTTGTGTCGTCATCCGCTCCACCCAGCGCCGTTCCAGAACACTGGAGCCAGCGGCGAGCAGGTCGTGCGGAGGCGAATCGGCGGCAGCAATGTAAACCGCGCGTTCCTCCGGCGCGTTGTCGGTCACGTAGCAAGGAAACACCGGGGCGAACTTCCCTGGCTCCAGCCACAGCAGCAGGATGATCGGCACCTGCAGCTCGTACGCCCGCACCAGTTTGCGGTTGTCGCCGCCGGGGCCGCCCTCCCGATAGGAGTATCGATAGAGACCGTCGGCGATCTGCTCGTCCGCGTACGGACCAGATGGCGAGGAAAGCACGGAAAGGGTCGCATCGAGATCTCGTGGGTTCCAGATGCCACGGCTCTGATCGATTGCCCTGCGCGTGGTCCCGTCCGCAAGCTGAAGGGCACTCAGCTCGGCGCGAGTCACCCATCCACCGTGGGAGGTCGCCAAATCGCCGATCGCCGTCATGACGAGTGTCCGAACCGTCTCGTCATGCAGCGTCATGTCTATCTACTATCAGCTCGGCTGGCTGGAGGAAAGTAACGACCAGCCGACGCGTTCCCGCCGGAACGCGTGGTCGATGGCATTCGGTGCGTCGTACAGCGACGTCGGTAACAGAACAATCCCTCGCGCGGGGGTGGCGCGTGAGCGTAGCGTTAGCGCGGTTGGTCGCACTCCGCGACCGGGCGCGTGAGGGGCCGGGTGTTCACCGTAGACCAGACTGTCGCCAAACGGCGCAGACTATTCCGACATCCCGCGCAGGTCGTCGCAGCGGCCTTTGCCGTGACGATCTTGATCGGCACGCTTCTGCTGATGCTCCCGATGGCGAAGCAAGGCCCGGGTGCGGCCTCACCCGGCGAGGCGCTCTTCACCGCGACCAGCGCGACCTGCGTGACCGGCCTCGTCGTCGTCGACACCCCCACCTACTGGTCCGGATTCGGACAGGTCGTGATCCTCGCACTGATCCAGATCGGCGGCTTCGGCCTCATGACGATGGCCTCGTTGCTCGGCCTGCTTGTCGCGAAACGATTGGGGCTGCGCGGACGGCTGATGGCGGCGACCGAGACGAAGGCCGCCGGAATCGGCGACGTCCGAGGCCTGCTCACAGGCGTGTTGAAGGCGACCGTGTTCTTCGAGGTCAGCGTCGCGTTGATCCTCACCCTGCGCTTCTGGCTGGGGTACGGCGAGGCGTTCGGCGACGCTGCCTACCTGGGCTTGTTCCACGCGATCTCGGCCTTCAACAACGCGGGTTTCGCGCTGTTCAGCGACAACATGATGGGTTTCGTGACTGACCCCTACATCTGCCTGCCGATCTGTGCGGCGATCATCTTCGGCGGTATCGGCTTCCCCGTGCTCCGTGAGCTACGCCGGCGACTCCGTGGCCCGGTTCGCTGGAGCCTGCACACGAAGCTGACGGTCCTGATGACCGGCATCCTGCTAATCGGCGGGTGGGTCTTCATGGCGGTGTCCGAGTGGGGCAACAGCAAGACGCTCGGAGCGCTCGACGTCCCGGGCAGGCTGCTGGCGAGCTTCTTTCACGCCGTCCAACCCCGCACCGCTGGCTTCAACAGCCTGGACGTCGGCGCGATGAGTGACGAGACGCTGCTGGGCACCGACGTCTTGATGTTCATCGGCGGCGGCTCGGCCGGTACAGCGGGCGGCATCAAGGTCACCACCTTCGCGCTACTGCTGTTCGTGATCGTCGCCGAGGCGCGCGGCGAGCAGTCCGTGACGATCTTCCGCCGCCGCATCGACCCCCGGGTAATCCGCCAGGCGCTGACTGTCGCCCTGCTCGCCGTCGCCGGCATGGTCGGCGGCGCGACTCTGCTGATGTGGATGACCGACCACCGGTTGAGCCTCGTGCTCACCGAGGTCATCTCCGCCCTGGGCACCGTCGGGCTGTCCGCCAATGTGACACCGACACTCCCTGAGGCGGCGCAGCTCGTTCTCGTCGCCCTGATGTTCGTCGGGCGACTGGGCCCGGTCACTCTCGTCTCCGCGCTGGCGATGCGCGAGCACACCCGCAAGTACGAATACCCCGAGGAGAGGCCGCTCATTGGCTAGAAAGAACCCCGCCGCCCAGGTCGTTGTCATCGGGCTGGGCCGATTCGGCAGCTCGCTGGCGCTGGAGCTCGAACGCAACGGGACCGAGGTGCTCGGCATCGATGCGATGATGAAGAACGTGCAGCCGCTGGTCGGCGAGCTCACGCACGTCGTTCAGGCCGACGCCACCGACGAAGAGGCGATGCGCCAGCTCGGCGTCCATGAGTTCGAGCGCGCCGTCATCGCGATCGGTACCCATCTCGAGTCGAGCATCCTGGCGACGTCCATGGTGCGCGGCTTCGGTGTCCAGGAGATCTGGGCGAAAGCGATGACCGAGGCACACGCCCGTATCCTGCGGCAGCTGGACGTGAAGAATATCGTCCGCCCCGAGGCCGATATGGGCAAGCGCGTCGCGCACCTCATCGGCGGACGGCAGCTCGACTACATCGAGTTCGATGACGGCTATGCGCTGATCAAGATGCGTCCGCCGACCGTGGCGCTCGGCGTACCGCTCGGTGAATCCGACATCCGACAGAGGTTTGGGGTCACCGTCGTCGGCGTCAAGCGCATCGGCCAGCCCTTTACCTACGCTACCAACGAGACGGTGCTCGAGCTCGAGGACATCATCATCATCTCGGGCGATCGGCGAAAGGTCGAGGCCTTCAGCAACCTCGATTAGGTTCCTTGTTATCAAGGCGGTTCTGCGTGTACGCCAGGCGATTCACCCGCTCGTCGAGCGTGCACTTACCCTTCGATGATCGCAGAACGGACCAACCGGGAAGGCGACATTCTTCCGCGAACGAGAGTCGCGACACGATCTAGATGCGAGCGTGCTCGTCCGCACCGCGCAGCCGACGAGGTGGCATGATCTCGCGGGCGTTCGAGCGGACCCACCACTCGCCGGTCGCGCGGCGTTCAGCACGCGTCGAGTAGCGGTAGTCGTACAGCATCACGCGCAGGTAGCGCGGCGCAGCGTCCGGGAAGGGATTCACCCGGCACATTCGCGTCACGGCCGGCTCGTCCTCGAGCAGACGGTGCAGCAGCCGGTCCAGCCACGGACCGCGGAAATGCGGCGACAGCGCCGCGAACCAGAGCTGCCAACCGAGCCGCAGGTGGTACGGCGCGACCTGTGGCGGCCGCTTCTGCACATCGCCGGGCTTGCCGTAGAACTCGTACTCGAGCCAAGGCTCGCCCCGGTCGGCGCATCCCTCGATCACGAGCTCGCGACGCTGCTTGCCGATCGTCCCGAACGCGCCGTACGACGACCCGATCAGCAGCGGGTTGTAGCGCGCGTTCATCTTCTGGTTGGGCGAGAAGAGGTTGCCGAGCGGCTTCCATGCCAGCAGCAGCATCGCCACAGCAAAGGCGATCTGCACCCACACGACCCACGTGGACGGCGCGGTGAGGTCCGGGCGGAGACCGTCGAGCCCGACCGCGGTGTCCGCCACCAGCGAGAGGCACAGCGCGATCGTCAGCAGGTTGACCCAGGCGAAGTTCCCCGAGAGCACCAACCACGCTTGGGTGGCTGCCATCAGCAGGGCGGCGTACGACCGGATCGGTTGCGGAGCGAGCAGCAGGAAGGGCACGAACAGCTGGACGACGTGGTTGGCGCCGGTCTCGACCCGGTGCAGCACCTTCGGCAGATGGTGGAAGTGCCACGAGAGCGGGCCGGGCATCGGCTGTGTCTCGTGGTGGTAGTCCAGCGCGGTCAGGTCGCGCCACTCCTTGCCGCCGCGCATCTTGATCAGCCCGGCGCCCAGCTCGACGCGGATCAGCAGCCAGATCAGCGCGGCCACCACCAGCCACGTCGGCGTCTGGTCCCGAGGTCCGATGAAGATGCAGATGAACAGTACCTCGCACAGCAGCATCTCCCAGAGGAATCCGTACCAGCGCTGCCCGACGTTGACGATCGAGAGGTAGATGACCCACATCGCCGTCCACACGAGCATGTGGGCCCAGGCGGGCAGGGACGCGGTGATACCAACGGCAGTGACGGCGGAGAGGGCGACGCCCACCCAGCAGATCGCGAGGAACTGGCGATCGCTGTAGTAGCGGAACAGGAAGACGCCCGGTCGGTCCCAGAAGCGGGTCCGCTGCAGAAATGCAGTGATGGGCATCAGGCCGCGCTTTCCTAGCAGGCCCGGGAACTGGAAGATGGTGCTAATCAGGGTCACGAGCAGCAGCAGCGCGACACCATGCTCGAGGACGGCGCGACCCAGCCACGCCTCTGGGACAAGAATCCAGTCCCATCCCGCGGCCAGGCCGCCGTTGCTCATCACGGTGGTGACCCCCTACGCTGCGTCAGCGGCACCGGAGACGTCGACGCCCATTGTCGGGCGAACGGCGATCAGTCCTCGTCGACGATGTGCATCGCGGCCTCTTCAGCGCTGGCCGCTCCGCCGTCGATCCCCATGTCAGAGGCGATCGCGGCGCTCTCGTCGTCGTGTCCACTGCCCTCGTCGGGAGCTATCAGTCGGCCCGACCGCCGATCTCCTACCTGACCGTCGTCCAGATCGTCGTCGTTCCAGACGTCCTTGCTCGGATCGAAGTCCGGCTCCTCCTGCTTCAGGCGCTGGTCGAGCGATTCGCCGCGGGCCTCCTCGTTGGCGGTGTTTCCGTAGCCCTGCGCGGGAGACCAACGGTCCGGAGGCACGTAGCCCTCATCGAGCGCGTCGTCGACCCCTCGGTCGATCAGGGTGTCCTCAGGCTGTAGCTGATCGTCGTCATCGACGCTGTAGTCGCCATACTGCTCACTGTCGCTGCTCATGACTTCAATCCTAGTCGGGCCACCAAGACCCAGAGCCCATTGTCAGTATCCTCGGGGCTGGCCCACGCACAGCCGTTGCCGAGCCCTACGATCTGCCTACGACATCGTCCGCGGCGGGATCCGCGCCGTAATCCGCGAGGGCTGCTGATGGTCTTCGAGCATGAGCCGCGCGACCTGTCTGGTGCGCAGGCACCCGACTGGCGTTCGCCCACCCCTAGGAATCCTTAGTGCTGCGTACTACTGTCGGGTGCAGTCAGCCCGCGATCCGCTGAGGAGCCTCCCATGAGCAACCCCTTCGACCTGACCGGCAAGAAGGCCGTCGTGACCGGCGGCGGCACCGGCATCGGCCTGGCGATGGCGCAGTACCTGGCGCAGGCCGGCGCGAAGGTCTCGATCTGGGGACGCCGCAAGGAGAAGCTCGACGAGGCCGCCGCGGCGAACCCCGAGTGCAGCTTCATCACGCAGCAGGTTGACGTCTCCGACCGTCAGGCGGTCAGCGACGCCTTCGCCGCAGCCGTCGCACAGCTTGGCGGTCTCGACACCGTCGTCGTGAACGCGGGCGTCGGTGCCGGCCGCACCAAGATCGAGGACGTCGACGAGGAGAAGTTCCACCAGGTCCTCGACATCAACCTCGACGGCGCGATGTGGACCATCCAGCAGGCCTCCAACCAGATGCGAGAGCTCGGCAACGGCGGCTCAATCATCACCATCGCCAGCCTCGCTGCACTCGATGCGACGCCGACCAACTATGCCTACGGCGCCTCGAAAGCCGGCCTGGTCTCGCTCACGAAGGCGGCCGCCGTCGAGCTCGCCCGCTACGGCATCCGCGTCAACTCGGTGCTGCCTGGCTGGATCCGCACCGACATGACGGAGGGTCTGCAAGCCTCGGGTCCGTTCGAGAAGGCCGTCATGCCCCGCGTCCCGGCTCGCCGCTGGGGCAACCCGGAAGACTTCGGCGGCATCGCCGTCTACCTCGCCAGCGACGCCTCTGCCTACCAGACCGGCACCCAGACCGTCATCGACGGCGGTTACAGCATCTTCTAGCGGTCGGGATCGAGCCAGGACTCGTTTCATCGGTAGCGAGCCAGGACTCACCGACGCGACGGCATGCCCCTTCACGCCAGTTTATTGACAGCACCCTGTCGAAGATGCCATCCTCGACCTGTTCGACAGTACACTGTCATAGGAGGGGTCATGCAGGACATCGCGCTGTACGCCACGGAAACGATGGCGGACTGGGAGTACGCCCATATCACTGCCGAGCTCACTCGCGCTGAGTCGGTGAAGCCGGGACGGTTCCGGCTACGCGTCGTCGGCGACGGGACCGGCGAGGTCCGCTCGCTCGGCGGGCTCCCGATCCGACCCGACGTCGATCTGGCCGACCTTGATCCGGCGACTACCGCCTGCTTGGTCATCCCGGGGGCCGACACCTACTTCGATGGCCATGAGCGGTTGCTCGACACGGTCCGCCGGATGGTCGACGCCGGGACGCCGGTGGCCGCAATCTGCGGCGGAACCTTCGCGCTCGCCCGCGCTGGACTGCTCGATGATCGCCGGCACACCAGCAATGCGCGGGTCTTCCTCGAGCAAAGTGGGTACGGCGGCGGTGACCGCTACGAGGACACCGCGGCGGTGGTGACCGACCAGGGGATCACGACTGGATCCGGCGTCCGCGCGGTGGCCTTCTCGGCGGAGGTCTTCAAGGTCAGCGGCCTGTTGCCCCCGGCGTACGCCGACGCGTGGGAGGCGCTCTACACGACCGGAACACTGGAGGCCTACGAGCAGATGATGGCGGCGCACGATGCCTTCGCGAACTCCTGAGGGGGACGCGCTGACGAGGCTGGTGCTGCCGGCCTTCGAGCTCAACGGTGAGTTCCTCGCGGCCGCCGAGGTGATCACGCGTCCGCACGACCTGACGCCGGCGAGGTGGCAGGTGCTCGGCGCCGTGATCGACGAGCCGCTGCCCGTCGCCGAGATCGCGAGACGGGTCGGTCTGGGCCTGGCGCGGCAGAGTGTCCAGCGGGTCGCTGACGACCTCGTGACCCACGAGTGGGCGACCTGGGCGGAGAACCCGCATCATCGGCGCGCGAAGCTGCTTGCCGCGACCGACCGCGGGATCGCCGCGGTGCGGGCGATGGCGGCCGAGCAGCACCGATGGGCGGACGCCGTCGGGACCGAGATCGGCCTCGCGGACCTGGCGTGCCTCGCTGATCTGATCCGCCGGGTGATCGAGGCGTCGCGATCGGCTAGAGGCTAACCGTGGCGTGCCCGTCTGGGAGAATGGCCCCCATGTCTGACCTCAGCCGTTCCGAGCTCGCCCGCCTCGTCGATCACACGCTGCTGAAGACCGATGCCACCCCGTCGGACGTCGCCGCCCTGGTCGAGCAAGCCCGCGAGCTCGGCGTCTACTCGGTGTGCGTCTCGCCGTCCATGCTGCCGATCCAGACCCCGCTGGGCGAGGTCCTGGTGGCCACGGTCTGCGGGTTCCCCTCCGGCAAGCACCACAGCGCCATCAAGGCCGAAGAGGCGGCCAAGGCCGTGCGCGACGGGGCAGCCGAGGTCGACATGGTCATCGACATCGGCATGCTGAAGGCCGGCGACACAAAGGCTGTCGAGGCCGACATCCGCGCGGTTCGAGAGGCGATCCCCGGCGCGGTGCTGAAGGTGATCATCGAGTCCGCGGCGCTCACCGACGGCGAGATCGTGGCCGCGTGCCAGGCCGCCGAAGCCGCCGGAGCCGACTTCGTGAAGACCTCTACGGGCTTCCATCCCGACGGCGGCGCGAGCGTGCACGCGGTCGAGATCATGAAGCAGACGGTCGGCGATCGCCTGGGAATCAAGGCATCCGGCGGCATCCGTGACTACGACACCGCGGTCGCCATGGTGGACGCCGGGGCGACCCGGCTCGGGCTTTCCGGCACCGCCGCTGTGCTGGACGGCGCTCCCGCGTAGGGCCTGCCTTCAAAGGTGACAGGTCAGTCATAATGAGGGCATGACTGACGAACAGATCCGCACCGAAGACCGAGTTCAGTACACGATCACCGACGACGGCGTCGCCGACGTCCGGATGGTGCGTGCCGACAAGATGAACGCCCTCGACGACGCGATGTTCGAGGCGCTGATCACCGTCGGCAAGGAGATCGCAGCCAACAACGAGGTGCGCGCCGTCGTCATCAGCGGCGAGGGCCGCGCGTTCTGCTCCGGCCTGGACTTCTCCCGTTTCAAGTCGATGAAGGACGGCGTCCAGCGGCTCGGCGACGACCGCGATCCGCTCGGCCCGGCCAAGGTCATGGCGCAGCAGACCCCCTACGTCTGGACCTGGCTGCCGGTCCCGGTCATCGCTGCGGTGCACGGCTTCGCCTTCGGCGGCGGCTGCCAGGTCGCGATGGGCGCCGACATCCGTATCGTGCATCCCGAGACGCAGATGTCGCTGATGGAGATGAAGTGGGGCCTGGTCCCTGACATGACCGGAACCCAGATGATCGCCGGACTGGTACGCCGCGACCTCGCCAAGGAGCTCGTCTACACCGGCAAGGTCATCAGCGGCACCGAGGCCGCCGAGATCGGCCTGGCCACCCGCACCTCCGATAACCCGTACGACGACGCGATGGCGCTCGCCAAGGAGATCGCCTCCAAGTCGCCGCACGCCGTACGCCGCGCCAAGGAGCTCATGGAGATGTCCGGCCGGGTTCCCCTCGAGGAGGGCTTCGCCGCCGAGCAGACCGCCATCCGCTCGCTGATCGGCTCGCCCAACCAGAGCGAGGCGGTCGCCGCCAACCTCGAGAAGCGCGCCCCGAAGTTCCAGAGCTACGACGGCTAGACTCTGCCACCAAGGGAATTTCGTACCAGGGCTAGCCGAGACGGTCGGCCGCCCACTCCTGCAGCACGCGGGCGCGGATCTTCACACCGTTGGTGCCGGCCGTCACCGGCATCTCGTCGATGACGTAGACCGCGGTCGGCACCTTGTACTTCGCCAGCGCATCGGCGCAATAGGAGATGAGGGCATCGCCGTCGACCTGCTGCCCGTCGCGCAACGTCACGAATCCCACCGCCTCATCGCCGGCGTCTCGGCGTACGCCGACGACCTTCGCGATCTCGACCGCGGGATGCGTGGCGATGTGGGTGGCGATCTCGTCGGGCTCTACCAGAAATCCCTTGAGCCGCAGGGCTTCTGAGGCTCTGCACACATAGCGGAAGCTGCGTTCGTCGAGGGCGCGGCCCAAGTCACCGCTGCGGAACCATCCGTCGGAAGTGTAGTTCTCAGCCATCTTCTCGGGCTGACCGAGGTAGGCGTCCACCGCCTGCGGGCCGCGGAACTGGATCTCACCCTCCGAGCCGTCGGTGATGACCCGCTCGCCATCGGCGATCCGGTACTCCAGCCCAGACGGCGTGAGGGTGCCGCCAGGCAGCCACCGATCCGGCGCAGGAACCTTGTGACCGGACGTCGTGAGCAGCGCGAAGGTCTCCGAGGAGCCGTACAGTCCGGTGACATGGGTGCCCGCATGCTCCTCGAGCCATTCGGCGAGCCGCCGCGCGCCGCCTTGGAAGTCCGCGATACCTACCCACTGCAACGCAGACATATCAGCGTTCTGCGCCTGCGCGAGCTCGATGACCTGCCCGAGCATGTCGTCACCGAACGCGACGTGGGTGATGCCCTCCTCGCTGACCAGCCGCATCGCCTCCTGCGCCTTGAACGACGGTTGCAGCACGATCGAGCCGCCGGCGAGCAGCATCCCGAAGGCCGCGACGAAGCCGAAGGTGCCCGAGAACGGCAGCGCGGCAAGTAGTCTCGACGACGGTCCGGCGCCGATCGCCCAGCCTGTCGCCAGCAGCTGCTCGAGCGTGCCCGCCTGGCGGTGCGCCGCCAGCTTCGGAAGCCCGGTGGAGCCGGACGTCGTGAACGCGACGTACAGTTCGTCGTCCGGCTCGGGCAGCTCGTCGAGGCCCAAGGGCGACGCCGGACCCCACACCCAGCTCCCGCCGCCGATGTAGTAACCGGCGACGTCCTCCGGGGGATCCTCGCCCGGTGCGGACGCCGGAACCACCTGGGGTGGCTGCCACCCCTCGCTCTCCCGGGCGTGCGATGCCGCCTCGCGGAGCCGACCGAGAAGGTCCAGCCCCACGAAGTCATGGGCGATCGACACGACCCTGGGCCGGGCGAGGGTCAGCACGTGCGTGACCTCATGGACGTTGTAGCGGGTGTTAATGCCGATCACGTGCCCGCCCAGCGAACCGACCGCGAGCTGCCAGATCAGTGCGCTGGGCCAGTTGGGCAACCAGACTGCCGCGCAGTCGCCGCGGCCGAAGCCGCGCTCGTGCAGCTCACGCCGCAGTCTGAGAACGCCTTCGATCAGCTCACGGCGCGACATGCTCGCCAACCCGTTCCGGACGGGAAAGACGATCGCGGCACCCTCGGGGTCACTGATGGCCACGCCCTGCAGGCGCGAAAGAACGCTCATATCTCCACGAGTAGCGGAACTGCCGCCCGAGAGCAACCTTGCCGATCGGCGATGCCGCCCCGCTGCCGTACGGGATGCTGCCCTCCTGCCGAGCGCATGCTGCCCTCTGGCGAGCAGGTGCCACCTCACGCGGCGGGCACTAGGCTGAAGCAACCTCGACAGGCGGCTCAGGGAGGCAGTGATGGCTGATGATCCAACGGGTGTCGTGGTACCGCTGGTCGAGGGCAAGCGCTCCAGCACCGCGGTCGGTCGCGGCGTCGTCGGCGCGGCCTTCGCCGGCACCGATACGGTCGGTGCGCAGGCCGCCGCGCGGGAGACCGACTGGCGGCGGCGCTACGGCGATCACTTCCGGCGGCTGGTCGAGGCGGGGTTGATCGGGGAGGACGACGCCGTCCGCATCGCTCGGCGCGGCCTCGATGCGGTCCACGATCACCTGAGGTTCATCGACGGCGACACCGAGCGTCCGCTGCGGGAGGCGCTGGACATCGAGCCGGCCACGCATCTGTCGACGTCCGTGGTCCATGGCCGAGGAGAGCCCGAGCGCGAGCTGACCATCCCCTACCGCGGACGGCGGCTCGGCGGTGACGACCTACGCAGGCAGCTCGACGCGTGGGTGGCCGGCGGGGCGATGGAGCCGAGTGCCGCGGACGCCGTCCGCGAGGTGATCGAGCACCCCGAGTGGCTCGCGATGCCGGGCCGGACCATGGTGGTGCTCGGAGCGGCGTCCGAGATGGGTCCGCTGCGTTCGCTGCTGCGCTGGGGCGCGACGGTCGCCGCGGTCGACCTTCCCAAGCGGGACATCTGGCGCACGACGGTCGATCTGGCCAAGGAGAGCGCCGGCACCCTGCTCGTCCCCGTCGGCTCCGAAGGTCCGATCGAGGACCGGGCCGGCGCCGACCTGCTGCACGATCTGCCGACGGTGGCGCGCTGGATCGCTTCGATCGAGGGTCCGATCGTACTGGGCAACTACGTCTACGCCGACGGGGTGGTAAACCTGCGGCTGACCGCCGGTGTCGACGCGCTCACCGCGTGGCTGATGAAACAGCGCCCGGACGACCTCTCGCTCGCCTTCCTCGCGACCCCGACCGACGTGTTCGGCGTACCGCGGGAGGCGGTCGAGTACAGCGAGAAGGCCTACAAGGCTGGCAAGCTGGCGAAGGTGCTGCGGCCGGCGGCCCGCTTCGTCAGCGGCGGGCGGCTGCTGAAACGCAACTATGCCCCGGGTTCTGATCCTGGGCTGAACGACTCGATGGTGATGCAGCAGGGCCCGAACTACCTTCTGGCGAAGCGACTGCAGCGCTGGCGGGCGACGGTCGCGCGGCGGGAGGGCTTCGACGTCTCGATGCTCGTCGCGCCGCCGACCCGCACCCGGTCGGTGCTGAAGAACCGGGCGCTCGCGGCGGCGTACACCGGTGCGCACCGCTTCGGTGTCGAGGTGTTCGCGCCGTCCACCAGCAACACCCTGATGGCGGCGCTGATGGTGCACGACCTCTATGCGGCCAAGAAGCCGCTTCGCGAACCGTGGCGGGAGGAAGCCGACAAGGCGGTGCACGGCGGGTTGTGGCGCGGACCCTACGATCCGCGCTCCGCGCTCGGCATCGCCGTCGTCCTGGGGATCGGCCGCACCAAGTCCTGATCAGGGCGGGTCAATCCGCGTCCGGCTCGTGGGCGAGCCAGCGCGACAGCAGTGGTGCGAGCGCGAGGACCATCAGCAACCGCGCCATCTGCACGGCGAAGACATAGGTGGCATCGGCGCTGGAGTCAGCGGCGATGGCGAGGACGGCGGGCAGCCCACCGGGTGTGGTGGCGAGATAGGCCGTCAACCCGTCGATCCCCGTGACAGCAGCCAACGCCCACCCGAGCAGGCCGCTGCCGGCGATCACCAGGGCGGTCATCAGCGCGGCGCCCGGCAGCAGCCGGGCGATCGTGCGGAGGCTTTCGCGCGTGAACCGCAGCCCCACCTGCAGGCCCAGCACCAGGAAGCAGGCAGCGACCACCAACGGCGGTACCTGCACCGCACCGAGCACCCCACTAATCGCGATGGCTGCGGCGATGATCATCGGGCCGAGCAGGAAGAAGGTCGCGATCGGCACCAGCCAGCCGATGAACGAGCCCACTGTCACGCTGATGACGAGGAAGAGGACGTCGCTCCACAGCTCGGTCGGCGGCTCGTCGGCGCTCGGTCCGCTGCTCGCGCTGAAGACGATCAGCGCGATCGCGGGCAAGGTGATGAGGATCAGCAGCACGCGCAGGTACTGGATGACCGCGATGATGCGCTCGTCGCCGCCGAGATCACGGGCGATCGCGGTCAGCGTCGACGCCCCGCCGGCGATCATCGCGAGGACGCCGGTGAGCCGGCCGATCCCTCCCCACATCGCCAGCGCGAAGCCCCCGGCGATGCTCAGCGCCAGGGTCGCGACCGTCACGATCACTGCCGGCTGCCAGTCCTCGGCCAGCCCCCGCAGCGCCGAGAGCGTGATGGTGGCTCCGATGGTGGTGCCGATGACGGCCTGGGCCGACCTGCTCGCCACCCGGCCGAGCTGCGGGGGCCGTTCCAGCCAGAGCGCGAGGACGCCGCCGCCCACCAGACCGGCGAACAGCATCGGAGAGGGCACGTCGAGCAGCCACAGCAGCCAGCCGGTCAGTGCGGTGGCCAGCACCGCGACACCCCACGGCAGCAGGACCTCCCGCCGTGCCGTCACGACAGCGTCATCTCGTCCAACCGCGCGAAGGTAAGACCGGCGGACCGCAACCGGGGAATCGCCTGTGCCAGCCCCTCGAAGGTCGACCCGGCGGGCTGGTTGAAATGACCGATGCAGATCGAACCAGGGACCGCGCCGTCCATCGCTGCCACCACCGCGGACGTCGAGGCGGGAGCGCCGTTGTCGGCGTTGATGTCGAAGTTCACCGGCAGCAGCCCGAGCGCGCGAACCATCGCCGCGCAGACCTCGTCGAAGTGAGCCGTGCCCGGCCGGAAGAACCGCGGTGGCTCACCCATCAGCGCCGTGAGCTTGTGCTGGTTGCCCATCACCTCGTCGTACGCCGCCCCGATCGAGGCGGTCCCGGGGATGCCGTACGCCGCCCGCCCGTTCGCCGACAGCGGCACATGCTGGGTTCCGTGGTTGGCGATGCAGAACAGGTCCTCGGCGATCAGCTGCTCGGTCAGCGCTGGGTTGGCATCGATCCACCGGGCGTTCAGGAATAGCGTTGCGGGCGTCTGCGACGTCCGGAGCAGGTCGATGAGCTGCTGATCGACCGCTGAGCCGGAGGGACCGCCGCAGGCGTCGAGCGTGAGGGCGACCTGGGGCGAGGTGGAGCGCTGGACGACGCCGGGGACCTCCAGACCCCACTCGACGGGTGTCTGGGAACCGAGCTGCGCGACGATCTCCTCGCGGGTCGGCACCGGCGGTGCGCTCGACGTGGGAGCGGGCGAGGACGCCGGAGCGGGCTGCGATGACGCAGACGGCGGCACGGCGCTGGACGAATCGGACCGGCCGCCCGTGGCCCGTGCGGTGCAGCCGGCCAGCGCCAGCCCACCGATCATCAGAAATCCCCTGCGGTCACATCTCATGGGTTCACCTTCTCAGGTGGTCCGGTGGCGGCCTGCTGCCGCCTGGCCAGGGCCGCGAGCCTCACCTGGCTTGAAGTACCCCATTAACTCGCCGACCCGCAGGGCTGGGGAGCGCGCCGCGGCTACTGCTGCCAGGAGGGCTTGCGCTTCTCTCGGAAGGCGAGCATGCCCTCGCGGGCCTCGTCGGAGGCGAACAGCCCCTCGGACAGGGTCACCATGTCGGTGCCGTTCTCGTCGATGTGCCGCACGAGATCGCGCCCGAGCAGCTCCTTAGTCTTCGCCAGGCCCTGCGGCGATGCCTGCAGCAGCCCGTCGAGAGTCTCCTTCAGGACGGCGTCCAGCTGATCGGCCGGGACGGCGCGGCTGACCAGGCCGGCACTCTCGGCCGCCTTGCCGTCGAAGGTCTCCCCGGTGAGATACCAGCGGCTGGCCAGGCGCTGATCCATCCGCGGCAGTGTGGTCAGCGAGATGATCGCCGGCGTGAGGCCGAGGCGGGCCTCGGTGAAGGCGAACGTCTGGTCCTCGCCGACGATCGCGATGTCCGCCGCTCCGACGATGCCGAGGCCACCGGCGCGCACCGGGCCACGCGCGAGCACCACGACCGGCTTGGGCAGGGCGGCGATGGTGCGCAGCATCTCGACCATCATGTCGCCGGTGTTCATGCCGCCTCCGCTGGTCGCGGTCTTGAGGTCTGCCCCCGCACAGAACACCTTGCCGGCGTTGGTCAGCACGATCGCGCGGACGTCGTCCGACTCGCCGCACGTCTTCAGGTGGGTGAGCAGCTCGTCCATCAGCTGGGCCGAGAGCGCGTTGCGGTTCTCCTGCGAGTCGAGGGTGATGGTGCCGACGCCGTCGGCGATGTCGAGGTGGACCAACTCGGTCATGACGTAGCTCCTTCGTGGCGGACTGCGGCGACGATATCTCCCTGGATCTTCCCGGGATCCACACCTGGGCATTCCGAAATCGTCCATGTCTAGATAAGTTGATACCACTGTCAACTTCGAAATGGGAGTGCCCGATGGCCGATATCGAGTCCTTGGTAGCCGATCTGCAGGCGGAGCAGGAGTCGCTCGATGCGGTCCTTGCCCAAGTGGACGAGGCCGCGTGGCAGACCGACACCCCGGCCGAGGGCTGGAAGGTGCAGGACCAGGTCGCGCACCTGACGTATTTCGACGGCGCCGTCACCCAGGCGATCACGGACCCGGACGCTTTCACTGCCACGCTCACCGAGCGAGCCGCCGACCCCAACTACGTCAACGTGGTCGCCGAGCCGTTGGTGGCACTGCCGTCGTCCGAGCTGTGGGCGAAGTGGAAGGCCGGCCGGCAGCCGATGTACGACGCGATGCTGGGCGCTGACCCGAAGGGCCGCTACCCCTGGTACGGCCCGCCGATGTCGGTCGCGTCGGCCTGCACCGCCCGGATCATGGAGACCTGGGCCCACGGGCAGGACGTCGCCGACGGCCTCGGCATCGAGCGCGAGCCGAGCGACCGCATCGCGCACGTCGTCTTCATCGGTTACAAGGCCCGCCCGTTCGCCTACGCCAACCGCGGTATGGAGGTTCCGGAGGGCGAGGTCCGCTTCGAGCTCACGCTGCCCTCGGGCAAGCCGCTGGTGCTCGGTGCACGGCCCGCGAACAACCCGCAGGCGGCCGGGCTCGGCTCGATGGGCGCCGTCCCCGCGGCGGTGGGCGATGTGAACGTCATCCGCGGCACGGCGCTCGACATGGCGCTGCTGGTCACCCAGCGCCGGCACCGCGCCGACACCTCGCTCGAGGCGGAGGGTCCGCTGGCCGAGGAGTTCCTCGACGTTGCACAGGCTTTCGCCGGGCCGCCCGGAGGCGGCCGCAAGCCCGGCCAGTTCCCCCGGTCCTGACCCCGCTCAATGTGGATGCGGTGGCTTCCACCACGCTATCTGGCGATTAGCGGGGTAAGGCCACCGCATCCGACGGAGGTCAGGCCAGGAGTGCCGAGGGGACCGGGATGTGCCGGGCGCGGGCGAACTCGCCAGCCCCTTGGCCTGTGCGTCGAAGCGTAGGGACGAGGAGGCTCCGTCGCCGAGGAAGCCTTCGATGACGGTGCGCCGAAGTGATAGGTCACTCGTCGAGCACGCCGTGGTCATTACGGTGATGGCCGATCAGCAGCAGCGCGACACCGACGACGAACCAGCAGCTCAGCGTCACCCACTCGTGCGTCACAGACGCGTTCGGGAAGTACGACACCGATCGCAGCAGCGACCCTGAGGCGCCCGGCACGAAGTACTGTCCGATCTCACCCCATGCCCCCGGCAACCATTCTTTGGGTGTCGCGAGTGAGGCGAGCGGATTGCCGATGAACATCGTGAGGACCGCGCCGATGGCGATACCGGCCTGCCCGACCATCGACTGGAGCCCGACGATTGCGGAAGCGGTTGCGGCCAAGGTGAGTGAGATCGCGGCCCAGACGGTGGTGAAGTCGCCGCCGAGCCAGCCGAACCACGAGTGCAGGAGGCCGGTCAGCGCGAGCCCGCCGAGTACGGCGTACCCCACGACGGCCGACAGCCGCTGCCGCCAGCCGCTGGCCAAAAGTGAGATGAGGACGCCACCGATCATTCCGCCCATCGCCATCGGGAGTCCGGTGAGCGTGAGGCCCGCGCCGCGAGCGTCGCTGGCAGCGAGCGGTACGACGTCGGTGACCTTGACCGGCTCGGCCACGCCCTGGGCCTGCTGCGCGGCGGTCAGGTTCGCCGCGACCTGGGTGAGCAGCTGCGAGGCAGCCGCGGAACCGGCCGAAGTGGTCAGCACCTCGATGCCCTCGCCCGGTGCGCTCGGCAGCACGATCGCGCCGTACACCTCGCGCTTGTCGATCGCCTCGACGGCTGCGGCTCGGTCGGCGTACTGCTGCGGGTCGATTGCCTCGGCGGCCTGTTCGCCGCCGGCGGTGAATTGCTGCTCAAACGCCTCGACGGCCTGCGGCGCGCCGGCGATCGCGATCGGCATGTCCTTCACGCTCGAGGTGTAGGTCGGCCAGGCGAAGGCCAGCAGCACGAGGGTGACCACGGTGGTCGCGGCCAGGATCGCCCCGACGGCGTGCTTCCAGCTTGGCGCGGTGGGCATGGTGTGGAGCTTCTGCGGTGCCGCGGCCTCGGCGACATCGGCGGTTGCGGTCATGCGAGCCTCCAAGAAAGAAAACGAATGTTCATTCGCAATAGTGAGCGCGAGGATTGGAGTTGACAAAAAGAACGTTCGTTTTGTAACGTAGGCGACATGCCCAAGGTCAGCGAGGAGCATCGCTCCGCCCAACGTGCCCGTATCGACGCGGCCGTGATCGCGTGCATCGAGCGCACCGGCCTGGTCGCTTTGACGATGGCCGACATCATCAAAGAATCGGGCCTGAGCGCCGGCGCTATCTACGGCTACTACCCGGGAAAGAAAGAGCTGACGGTGGCCGTCGCCCACTCGGTGCTGGGCAATCGTCTGGCGGTGCTCGACGAGGTCGCTGGCCGTGATCCGCTGCCGGCGCCGGCAACTGTCCTCGCCGAGCTGCTGCGCGGGATGCCCGCGCCGATCCTCCTGCAGCTGTTCGCCTCGACCGTGTCGAGCGGCGAACTCAAAGACGTCGCGCACCAGGCGATCGCTCGGGTCGACGCGGGGATCTCGAGCTACCTCGTCACGTGGTTCGAGCGGCAGGGGGTGCCGACGGCCGAAGCGAAGCGCCGGGCGGCCCTCGTGACGCCGGCAATGCTCGGGTTGGCGCAGGGCTACGTCATCCAGAGCGGCGTACGGCTCGACCTCGAACTCGACGACTACATCGCGGCGATCGAGGCGTTGCTGTCTGGGCTACTCGGCGAGCCAGGCGGCGAATGAGTCGAAGGAGTACGGCCGGCTGAGCAAGTCGGCGACCAGATCAGCGGCGTCCTTCGTGCCGCCCGGAGCGAGCACGCGGTCGCGGTACCGAGTAGCGACGGTCGGTGTGAACAGGTCGTCGCGGTCGAACGCGCTGGACATGTCTTTGGCGATCACCAGCGACCACACGTAGTGCTCCATCAGCCCGCGGCTGAAGTTGCAGGCGAGCACGCCTTCGGGTAATTGCTGGCTCTCGATCACTTCGACCATGCTGAACTGGGCCGCGTGCTTGAACTTGCCGTCGCGGGGATGCAGGTCGAGATGGATGCGCCCGACGTGCTCCCCGCTCGCGGTCAGATACGTCGTACGACGCCACGTCGGCGTCCCACGTCCCGGCGTCGACCGGTTCATACGCCGGGCCGCCCGGAGGCGGCCGCGAGCCCGGGCATTTCCCCAAGTCTTAGCCCTGATCTTGGAACCTATCCACCGCCTGGCGAGGGATTCGTTCCGAAATCGGCCCGAGGTCAGCGGAATCGGCGCGTGATCCCACTCGCCAGGTGCGCCGCCTGCGCGCTGATCATGAACCGGCCCAGTGGGGTGAAGAAGACCTGCAGCAGGCGGCGTACGCCGGAGGCCAGTCGCACTGACGAGTGCACGATCACGCGAGTGCCGTCCTTGACTGGCTCGAGCTCGACCGTGACGCGGTGGTCTCCGGAGCGCCGACGGCTCGGCCAGGTGCGTTCGTAGATCACGCGGTGCGTGTCGGCCTCGCTCGCCAGAACCCGGATCTGCATCTGCTGGTGCCCCTCGACGATCCCGCCACGTAGCTTCCTTCGATCCTGCCGCCCGATCCACTTGCCCGGCCCTGCCGGGCTGATCGCCTGCACCGCCGAGTCCCACTCAGGCAGTCGCAGCGGATCGCTGACCAGCTCCCAGACCTGTTCGACCGGTGCAGGCGCGAATCCTTCGGCCGCGGTCGGCAGGTGACGCCCCCGGTGCTCGTAGCGGACGTCGGTGCCGAGCCCCTGGGTCTTGGCGGAGTCGATGTCGGCGCGTACGGCGTCAGGGTCGACGTTCAGCTCGCGCAGGATCTGCGCGATGGTGCCCGACGGCTCGGCCAGCAGCGAGCGCAACAGGCCGGTGCCGTCGTACTCACCGCCGGTGCCGGACAGCACTTCCTGGGCGCGGCGCGACCAGTCGAGGTTCACATCGCCGAGTGGCCGCTGCGGCATTGGCCCGGTCTCCGTAGCCGTGATGCCCAGCGTGCTCAGCTCGCGATCACGCACCGCAGTGATTGCAGCCCGGACGGAGTCGAGCGAGACGCCGTGTCTGCGAAGGATGGCGCCCGCGGGGCCGCCGGACATGGCCAGTGCCACGAGCAGGTGATCGATGTCCATCTCTGGGCTGCCTGCTCGGGCCGCCTCATCGGACGCGGCGGCGGAGACGACCATGCCGGTGCTCATCGCGTCACTCCACTTGCTCATGCTCGGTTCCTCCGGGGTACGTCGATCGACGGGTCGATCCGCTTGGCGTACTTCTTGTGCACCGCCTGACGAGTGACGCCGAGCGCGTCGGCGACCTCTTGCCAGCTCAGCCCGGCGCGCAGGGCCGACTCGACCTGACGCAGCTCGAGCGCGTCGGCGAGTGTGCGCAGGGTGGCGACAGCGCGCAGCCCTGCGCGTGGATTCGAGGTGTCGGCCGCGGTGACGGCGATGTCGGGCGAGCGCACGGTTAGCAACCTACATTGCTAAACGGCCACTCGCAACCCAGGTTGCTAAGCCGATCGTGGAACGGATCCAACGTCTGGCGAAGGATTGGTTCCAGAATCGGGTGGACGGCGCCAGGTGAGCAGGTAGCGCCACAGCAGGGCACGCCTGATCCGCGCTCCCGGGAGTACCTCATCGACGACGTCGCGCAACTCGGCGAGCGTGTGTGCGGGATCGGTGGCGGCCATGCCGTCGTAGTCGGTCTTGCCGCGAAGCCGCCCGAGGAGGTGGGCGACCGGCGCCTGGACGAGCGCGAACAGCCAGTCGAGCCCGCCCGCCGTTCGGGTCAGGCCGACGATCGCCAGCCCTCCGCCGGGCGCCACCAGGTCGCGCGCGAGCATCAGCCCTTCACGCAGCGGGAGATGATGCAGGACGGCGACCATGCTGACGAAGTCGAACTGCCGCCCTCGCATCGAGCCCAGTCCGGCCAGCTCGATGTCGACGTTCGGTAGCCGCGCCGTACGGTCGGTCGCTAGCTGCACGGCGTGTGGATCGGTGTCGATCCCGGTGACGTGGTCGCACACCAGGGCCAGTCGCTCGACGAGCAGTCCGTCGCCACAGCCGACGTCCAACGCATCACCACGGTGCTCGCGGGCGCGATCGAGAACCCACGAGTGATAGTGCGTGTTGTGGTTCCAGTACTGATCGGGCATCGCTCGTGTCCCTGTCGGAGGTCATGATCGAGGCACGCTCACCACATGCGGATGCGGTGGCTTCCACCACGCTATCTCGCGATTAGCGTGGTCAAAGCCACCGCATCCGGTCGGTGTCAGGAGATCAGCGACGACGGGACCGGGATGTGCCGGGCGCGGGCGAACTCGCCCAGCCCCTTGGCCTGCGCGTCGAAGCGCAGGGACGACGACACCCCGTCGCCGAGGAATCCCTCGATCACGAAGTTGATCGCCCACAGGTTCGGCAGCGGGTAGCGCCGAACCTTCAGGTCCTCGATGCCGGGGATCAGCTCGCGCAGCTTCGTGGTCGTCAGGAAGCCGTCGAGATAGTCGAATGCCTCCTGCGAGCGCGCCCAAATGCCGAGGTTGGCGTGGCCGCCCTTGTCACCCGAGCGGGCGCCATAGAGGCGGCCCAGGGGGACGCGGGCCGTCGGGCCCGGGTCGGAGCCGTTGCCGTGGTCGCCGGCATTTCCGTCCTGCGGCGTCTCCGTGCGGCCTTCGGCCGCAGTCGACGACCGTGAGGATGACGACGATGAGGCATCGTCGTAGGTCGGGGGATCGAGTGGCTGCGAGGTCTCGCGGCCGGTCTCGGGCACCGCCACGTCGTCCGAGCCGACGAGGGCGTGCGCCATCACCTCGTCGACGTCCACCACGGCGGGGATGTAGGTCTCGTACGACGTCGCGCCACCCGGAGGCGAGGTTGCGTAGAGCCCCGGGTAGGTCGACAGCCCGGTCTGGATGATCGCGCCGGAGAACGCTCGACCGACCAGCTTCTCGTTCTGGTCCGCGACAGCGATCCGCAGCAGCGTGGTCGCTGCACCGAAGGTCTCGGGGTCGTCGGCCGGACGGCCGATCAGGTCGACCTCGACGCGCTCGAAGGCCTCCCGGCCACCCGGGATCATGTTCCAGATCGTCTTCTCGGCGATCTCGGCCTTGCCCTCGGGGTCCTCACCGGTGATGCACAGCAGCATCTGGTTGCGGTAGCCGCCCTCGACTGCCATCGACACCTTCAACCCAGGCGGTGGAGCGATTCCCTTCACACCGGAGATCTCGACGCGATCCGGACCGTCCTGCCGCAGCTGGATGCTGTCGAGCAGCGCGGTCGCATCGGGGTTGGCGTACTGCGGACCGCCCACCTCGTAGAGCAACTGGGCCTTGACGGTGTCGACCGACACCAGACCGCCGGTGCCCTCGTGCTTGGTGATCACCGACGAGCCGTCACGGCGCACCTCGGCAATCGGGAAGCCGATGCGCTCGATCCCCGGAACCTCGTCGTAGAAGGCAAAGTTGCCGCCGGTGGCCTGACCGCCGCACTCGATGACGTGACCGGCGACGATCGCGCCGGCGAGCTCGTCGTACGAGTCTCGAGACCAGTCGAAGGCCCACGCCGCCGGACCGACGATGACCGCGGCATCGGTCACCCGGCCGGTGACGACGACGTCCGCCCCACGCGACAGGCACGAGGCGATCGACCACCCGCCGAGGTAGGCGTTCGCGGCGAGCGGCACACGACCGGCGAGATCGACCGGCGTGCCGTCGTCCAGGTTGGTCAGCTTGCCGGCCTCGATCAACGCCGGCACCCGCTCGAGGACGTCGTCTCCGGTGACGTATCCGACGGACGCCGTCAGCCCCAGCTTCGCGGCGACCCTGCCGATCGCGTCGGCGGCGCCCTTCGGGTTCAACCCGCCCGCGTTCGAGACGACCTTGATGCCCTTGTCGAGGCAGCTGCCCAGCACCTGCTCGACCTGCATCAGGAAGGTGCTGGCGAACCCGGCGTCCGGGTTCTTGGCCATCTGACGGCGCAGGATGATCATCGTCAGCTCGGCCAGCCAGTCGCCGGTGAGGACGTCGATGTCACCGCCCTCGACCATCTCCTTGGCCGCCGAGAGCCGGTCGCCGAAGAACCCCGAGCAGTTTGCGATTCGTAGCAGGTCGGTCATGACTCATCCTCCTCGACGACGACGAGGGCCGCCTGGTAGTCGACGGAGTCGCCGACGCCGACCAGGATCTCCTTCACCACGCCGGGCCCGCCCGCGGTGAGCTTGTGCTCCATCTTCATGGCCTCGAGGACGACAAGAGTCTGGTCGGCTCCGACCTTGTCGCCCACCTCGACCTCGATCGCAACCACGAGTCCGGGCAGCGGCGCCTCGACGCTGCCGGCGATGCCCTCGGCGTCGTCCGACCCGTCGGCCGCCACCGGGTGCAGCGAGATGACGCCGCGCGGGGTGCCGACCAATGTCGGGTCGCCTGCGGTGATGGCGAAAGAGCGCCGCATGCCGTCGACCTCGATCGCGATGCGGTCGTCCTCGAGGCGGGCGACGCGCACCGGACGGGCGGTCTCGCCGTCCTGCCAGGTCCAGGTGCCGTCCCGCTCGGGTGTCAGGTCCACCTGCAGATCGCCACTGGTGTGGGTGAAGTGGGTCTGGACCGGCTGGCTGCGCAGGTTGCGGAACCCGACCGGGGCGAAGGCCTGCACGACCGGCCCCGTCGGCTTATGCAGCAGCGACTGGAGTGCGGCAGCGACGGCGGCCAGGCGCACGTCCTCCGCGTCGGCATCGGAACCGACCAGCTCGGCACGGCGCTCCAGGAAGTCGGTGCCGACCGCCGTGCCGACGAACTCATCGTCGTCCAAGATCGCCAGCAGCTGCGGGATGTTGGTGCTGATCCCGGCCACCTCGACGGCGCTGAGCGCCTTGCGCAGCAACGCGATGGCGGTCGGGCGGTCGTCAGCGGTGGCGACCGCCTTGGCGATCATCGGGTCGAACCGGACGCTGACCTCGCTTCCCGACCGGACGCCGATCTCCCAGCGCACGCCTTCCAGCTCGGGTGCCGACCAGTGCGTGATCAGCCCGGGGGAGGGCAGGTAGTCGCGCGCCGGGTCTTCGGCGTACACCCGGGCCTCGATCGAGTGCCCCGCGATCAGCTCGTCGGCGCCGCCCACCCATGGGGTCAGCGGGGCGCCCTCGGCGATCCGGATCTGCTGCTCGACCAGGTCGACGCCGGTGACCTCCTCGGTGACGGCATGCTCGACCTGCAGGCGGGTGTTCATCTCGAGGAAGGCATAGCCGCCGTCGAACGCCAGGAACTCGACGGTTCCGGCGCCGACGTAGCCGATCTGCTTGGCCAGCGCGACTGCCGAGTCGCAGATCTGGCGCGCCAGCTCGACCGGGTTGGTGTCGGGAGCCGGCGCCTCCTCGATGATCTTCTGGTGCCGGCGCTGCACCGAGCAGTCGCGGGTGCCCAGGTGGACGACGGAGCCCCGGGTGTCGCCGAGGATCTGCACCTCCACGTGCCGCGGGCCCTCCAGATAGCGCTCGACGAACAGGGTGCCATCGCCGAAGGCGGACTCGGCGCCGCGGCGGGCGGTCTCCAGCGCCCGCTCCAGCCCGTCGTGCGAGTCCAGTCGCACCATGCCCTTGCCGCCGCCGCCAGCGGACGGCTTGACCAGCAGCGGTGGCTGCAGCGCCTTGATGTCGTCGATGGACGCCGCGACGTCCTCGCCGACGGTGACCGAGTCCAGCACCGGGACGCCGGCCTCGGCCGCGATCTGCTTCGCGCCGATCTTGCCGCCCATCGCGTCGATCGCCTCGGGGGTCGGACCGATCCAGATCAGCCCCGCCTCACCCACGGCGCGGGCGAACTCGGCGTTCTCGGCGAGGAAGCCGTACCCGGGATGTACGGCGTCCGCCCCGGTACGGCGGCACGCATCGATGATGTTCTCTATAGACAGGTAGGGCGAGCTCTGCGAGTCGTCGCCGAGGGACACCGCCAGGTCGACGTCGTCGAGATAGCGGGAGTCGGCGTCGCTGGAGGAGTAGACGCCAACGGTGCGGACGCCCAGGCGAGACGCCGTACGCGCGACTCGGGAGACGATCTCGCCCCGGTTGGCGACGAGGATGCAGGAGATTCGGGTCATCGTGATCACATCCGGAAGGCGGCGTAGCCGCGCTCAGAGTCGAGGGGGTTGCCACGGGCGGCCGACATCGCGATGCCGAGCACGGTGCGGGTGTCGCGGGGATCGATGATCCCGTCGTCCCACAGCTGGCCAGTGGCGTAGAGGGCGGTGGATTCCTTGTCGATCTGCGCCTCGACGACGGCGCGGGCCTTGGCCTCTGCCTCCTCGTCGAGCGCCTGACCCGCGGCCTTCGCCGCGTTCTGCCGGACGATCGACAGCACTCCAGCGAGCTGCTTTCCACCCATGACGGCGATCTTGTGCGTCGGCCAGGAGAAGACGAAACGTGGGTCGTAGGCGCGGCCGCTCATCGCGTAGTTGCCGGCGCCGTACGAGTTGCCGACCATCAGCGAGTAGTGCGGCACGCAGGAGTTCGACACGGCGTTGATGAGCTTCGAGCCGTCCTTGATGATGCCGCCCTGCTCGTAGCGGGTGCCCACCATGAACCCGGTGATGTTGTGGATGAACAGCAGCGGGATCTCCTGGTGGTTGCACAGCTGGATGAAGTGCGCACCCTTCTGCGACTCCTCGCTGAACAGGATGCCGTTGTTGCCCAGGATGCCGATGTCGCGGCCGTGCAGCCGCGCCCAGCCGGTGACCAGGTTGGCGCCGTACAACGGCTTGAACTCCTCGAACACCGATCCGTCGACGGTGCGGGCGATGACCTCGCGGATGTCGTACGGCGTCCGCGGGTCGACCGACGGGATGCCGAGCATCTCCTCGACGTCGTACACCGGATCCGGCCCAGTCACGCCGTCGGGTGCCGGGCGCGACATGCGCAGGTGCCGCATGATCTGCCGGCCCAGCGCGATCGCCTCGTGCTCGTCGCGCGCGAGGTAGTCGGCGCTGCCGGAGGTCTTCGCGTGCATCTCGGCGCCGCCGAGGGTCTCCTCGTCGGCGTCCTCGTTGGTCGCCATCTTCACCAGCGGGGGTCCGCCGAGGAAGACCTGGGCGCCGCCCTTGACGAAGACGGTGTAGTCGCTCATGCCGGGCACATAGGCGCCGCCGGCGGTCGACGAGCCGAACACGAGCGCGATCGTCGGGACGCCGTTCTTGCTCAGCCGGCTGATCTCCTTGAAGGACGCGCCGCCGGGCACGAAGATCTGCGACTGGAAGGGCAGGTCGGCACCGCCGGACTCAGTGAGGTTGATCAGCGGCAGCTTGTTGACCCGGGCGACCTCGTAGGCGCGCATCGCCTTGGCGACGCTGACCGGGGACTGCGAGCCGCCGCGGATCGTCGGGTCGTTGGCGATGATCAGGCACTCGGTGCCTTCGACCACGCCGACGGCGGTCATCACGCCGCCACCGAGGGGGTGCTCGGTGCCGTAACCGGCCAACGGTGAGAGCTCCAGGAGCGCCGAACCGCGGTCGACGAGCAGCTCGACGCGCTCGCGGGCCAGCAGCTTGCCGCGCTTGCGGTGCCGGGCGACGTACTTCTCGCCGCCGCCGGCGAGTACCTTGGCGTTCTGCTCGGCGATCTCGTCGAGCATGCCGAGCATCGCCTCGCGGTTGGCGGCGTACTCCGGTGATCGTGTGTTGATGCGGCTGTGTAGTTGTGGCACGCGGGCCCTCCAAGCCAGACCTCAGGTGGGGTATCGCTATCGGGAACAACTCTCGGCCAAACATGACTCACATGTCAAGTTGCTCCGGCGGTTGAGATGATTCGGGTGTCAGGTGGGCTAGGGTAAATGATCATGGAAGGAAGCGACGCTATGGCGAAGGCCGACCCGGCGGCAATGCTGTCCACGGCGAACGACGCCGACACCCAGCCCGTCACCGAGCGCGGACGACGCAAACGCGCGGCAATCGTGGCGGCGGCCCGCGAGGTCTTCGAGGAGTTCGGCTTCAAGGACGCCCGGATCGCCGACATCGCCAAGAGGGCGGGCGCGTCGTACGGCTCGTTCTATACCTACTTCGAGTCGAAGGAAGAAGTCTTCCAGGAGGTCGTCCGCGAGGTCACCAGTGAGATGTTCGACTTCTCACGCCCGCGCACCGGCGGCGACGACCCGGTCGCCCGGATCCAGGCGGCCAACCGCAAGTACGTCGAGTCCTACGCGCGCAACGCCCGGATGATGTCGGTGATGTCCGAGGTCGCGGCGTACGACGAGTTCATCCGCGACCTGTCGATCCAGATCCGCGAGCGCTTCGTCGACCGCAACGAGGAGAGCGTCAAGCGCCTCCAGCAGCGAGGGCTGGCGGACAAGTCGCTCGATGCCCGTATCGCCGCCGACGTCCTCGGCGGCATGATCGAGCGCTTCGCGCAGGTGTGGGTGAACAAACGCAGCCAGGCCGAGATCGACGCGGCCGTCCCCGTGCTCACCCGAATCTGGACCCGCGGGCTCGGCGTCGCTGGCGACTAACCGCGCACCCGACGTCGCAGCGAGCCGACGAGGCGCCCGAGGAGCTGGTCTGCAAGTACCGGCACGTGGGCTGATCACTGCCCATCCGGGAGGGTGAGGGCCGCTTGGCGGGAGCGTCTCGATCTGCCTACGCTCGCTGCAACGATTGGAGCGAATGATGACCGACACCGCCCAGCCCGTGAGCCTCCCGACGCCCAGCCGTCGTCCGCAGGACGAGCCGCCGGCCCACCTTGAGCCTGGCGCCACCGATTGGACGGCGTTGATCGCGCGGCTGAACGAGCTGCTGCGGCTACGCACCACGCCGGTCGGGATGAAGATGTTCGCCACCGTCGAGGAGATGGAAGCGGTGCCGCGGATCCGCCGTCCGAACGCGATCCACACCACTGATCAGATCGTCGCCCAGGCGGCCCGGCTCGGCTTCACCATGGGCATCACCAACGATGACCTGGTTGGTCCGCAGTGCGGCGTGGTGATCGGCTTGCACCCGCGCGATGAGCAGTGGCTCTCGGGCGACCGGATGGCGGGGGTGTGGTTCGCCGACCAGGAGGACTCCTCGCGACACCAGCATTCGATGGACGCCGTCGAGTACGGCCAGTACCAGGCGATGGCGGTCTCCCCGCTCACCAGCGGGCGGCTCGACCCGCCGGACGTCGCGCTCATCTACGCCACTCCGGCGCAGAGCATCCTGATGATCAACGGGCTGCAGTGGTCGGGGTACAAGAAGTTCGAGTGGAGCTGCGTGGGCGAGTCCTCATGCGCCGACTCCTGGGGACGCGCGCTGAGCACCCGCGAGCCGTCGCTGTCGATCCCGTGCTACGCCGAGCGGCGGTACGGCGGCGTCCTCGAGGACGAGCTGCTGCTCGCGCTGCCGCCGGAGTACCTGCCGGGGATGATCGACGGTCTGCAGGCGCTCAGCGGCAACGGGCTGCGCTACCCGATCCCGCAGTACGGCATCCAGAGCGATGCCCGCGCCGGCCTCGGCGTCTCCTACGGCTGATTTCCGGCCCCGCTTTCGGTTGATGCCGGGTTGCGGCGTCTCGGCGTCGCTCCTTCGTCGCTCGCTCGACGACCGTGGGTGTTGACCGGCGGCGACCGTGGGTGTTGAACCGCGGCGACCGTGGGTGTTGACCGGCGGCGACCAGGGGTGTTGACCGGCGGCGACCGTGGGTGTTGACCGGCGGCGACCGTGGGTGTTGACCGACGACCGTTGACTACACGGTCGACGGGCGTTGCGGGTGGCTGTCGACGGCCAGCGTTAGTTCAGGCGAGCTTGCGCAGCTCGTGCTTCTGCACCTTGCCGGTCGCGGTCTTCGGCAGCGCCTCGACGATCTCGACCCGCTTGGGCACCTTGAACCCGCCGAGGCGCTCCTTGCAGTGCTTGATCACGTCGGCTGCGGTGACGTCGGAGCCGTCGGTGACCACGAACGCGGTGACCGCCTCACCCCACCGCTCGTCGGCGACGCCGATCACCCCGCAGTCCTGGATGTGCGGGTGCTCCAGGATGGTCCGCTCGACCTCCATCGAGGAGACGTTCTCGCCGCCGGACTTGATCATGTCCTTCGAGCGGTCGGTGAACCAGATGACGCCCTCGTCGTCCTTATAGCCAAGGTCGCCGGTGCGCAGCCAGCCGCCGCGGAACACCTCGTTGTTGACCTCGGTGCGATTCCAGTAGCCCTGCATCACCTGGGCGCCGCGGTAGACGATCTCGCCGTGCTCGCCGCGCGGCAGCAGCTCGCCGTCCGGCCCGATGATCCGGGTGTCGACGGTCGCGACCGGCGGGCCCCAGGACGCCGTCGCGGTGAACTCGTGCTCGGGGAACTGGAAGACGGTCGGCGGGACGCACTCGGTCATTCCCGACCCCAGTAGCGCGTGTCCGTTGGGGAACAGCTCCTTGATGCGCTTGATCCGCTGCTCGGGCATCTGCGCCATCGCGTACATGCAGAACTGCACGCTGTCGTACGACTTGCCCTGGGTGCGCGGGTTCTGCAGCAGTAGCTCATACATGTGCGGCAGCAGCATGATGTGGGTGAGCCCGTCGTTCTCCAGCGAGTCGATGAACTGGTCGGGCTCGAACCCGGGCAGCGCCACGACCGTGCCGCCGGTCGCCAGGGTCGGCATCGTGAGCACGTTCAGCGCGGTGGTGTGGAACATCGGGACGATCACGCCGAAGACGCTGGGCTCGTTGCCCCACTTGTGGCCAGCGGTGATGGCGGTGGTCAGGCAGGCGACGACGACTGACACGTGGCTGGTCAGCACGCCCTTGGGCCGCGAGGTCGTGCCGCTGGAATACAGGCACTGGAGAATGTCGCGGTCGTCGACCTCGACCTCCAGTAGCGAGCCGTCACCGGAAGCGATCTCATCCCACGAGACCGTGTCGATCCCGCCGATCTGCTCAGGGTGCTCACCGCGGACGACGACCCGGGTCACCTGAGGCAGCTCGCCGATGATCTGCTCGAGGATCGGCAGGAAGGCATCGTCGACGACGATGGTGCCGACCTCGGCGTCCGCCAGGCAGAAGCGGATCTCATCGGGTGCCTGGGCGAGGTTGATCGGCAGGCTGATCAGGCCCGCCTTCGCGCAGCCGTAGTAGGTGGCCATGAACTGCCACGAGTTGCCCATGATGAACCCGACCGGCTCCTGACGCCGCAGACCGAGCTCCAGCAACCCGCGGCCCACTGCGTTCGCCGTACGCTCGAGCTCGGCATAGGTGACGCTGCCCTGGGAGTCCTTGATGGCGATCCGCTCGGGGAACTGCTCGGCAGATCGAGTGAGCATGTCGCCGACGACGCAGCGTCCGGCGAGGTTCAGGTCGAGCGAGGAGACTCCGGAGACGTCGGCTTTCATGGGCTGCTCCCGGTGGTGTTGGCTGAGGGTCCACCGATTGTCCGAGAAGTTGACGGGTGCGTCAACTTCTCGGGCGGACGCCGGCCACCGTGTCCGGATCGTTCTTCCGTGATGAGGCTCACGAGGGGTTGGCAAAAGCGGGATCATCGGTAAAGTGAGGCACGCCTAAGTTAGGACAGCCTAACTTCACAACCGATGAAGGAACCTCAGTTGAGCCGACTCCGCACCACCCTAGCCGCCGGGCTCGTGTCGTTCATGACCGTGTCCCTGGCCGCCTGCAGCTCCGACTCGGGTGACGAGCAGAGCGAAGATGCCGCGGGCAAGGAGATAACGGTCAGCCACGCCCAGGGCGAGACGACGCTGACCACCAACCCCGAGAAGGTCGTCGTCCTGGACTTCGGCATTCTCGACACACTCGACGCGCTCGAGGTCGACTCGGTCGTGGGCCTGGCTAAGCAGGGCGCGCCGGACTTCCTTGAGGAGTACACCGGCGATGACTACGAGGACGTCGGGACCATGCAGGAGCCGGACGTCGAGAAGATCGCCGAGCTCGATCCCGATGTGATCCTGATCGGCGGCCGGGCCGCCCCGAAGTACGCCGAGCTCGCCGAGATCGCGCCGACGGTCGACCTCACCGTGGGCAGCGATGACTTCATGACCTCGTTCACGGAGGTCTCGACCACCATCGGCGAGATCTTTGACAAGACCGACGAGGTCGAGGAGAAGCTCGCCGACATCGACGAGCAGATCGAGCAGACCAAGAGCGATGCGGAGGGCGCCGGGAACGCGCTCATCGTGCTGGTCAGCGGCGGCAAGCTGTCGGCCTTCGGCCCCGGCTCGCGCTTCGGCTTCGTGCACGACGTCCTCGGCATCCCGGCCGCCAGCCCCGACCTGCAGGTCGATCGGCACGGCCAGGCGATCAGCAACGAGTTCGTCGCGCAGACCAACCCGCAGCACCTGTTCGTCGTCGACCGCGACGCGGCGATCGGCCAGGAGAGTGGCCAGGGTGCCGAGCAGGTCCTCGACAACGACCTCATCAAGGGCACCGATGCGGCCAAGAGCGACAAGATCACCTATCTCGACGGGCAGCGCTGGTACGTCGTCGGTGCCGGGCTGAACAACGTCCCGGAGATGATCGACGAGATCGCGAACGCGATCAAGTAGTGAGCGCCATCAGCGACCACCAGGCGACCGGCACGCGAGCACCGCGCGCCGGTCGCCGGTCGCTGTATCTGGGCATCAGCGCGCTGGCGATCCTCGTGCTGTGCGGCATCTCGATGTTCGTCGGCGTCGCCGATCTGGGCTTCTCGGACCTGTTCGCCGAGCAGACCCGTGGGCATGCACTGAACCTGATGATGACCAGCCGGCTGCCGCGCACCGCCGCGCTGGTGTTGGCCGGATCGTCGCTGGCGGTCTGCGGGCTGATCATGCAGCTGCTGACCCGCAACGTCTTCGTCGAGCCCTCGACCGCCGGCACCATGGAGTTCGCCGGGCTGGGCCTGGTGCTGGTCATGCTCTTCTGGCCGGGCGCGCCGGTCTGGATGCGCATGCTGGCCGGCACCGCGCTGGCGCTCGCCGGCACGGCGATCTTCCTGAAGATCCTGAACGCCATCCCGATGCGCGACATCCTCGTCGTACCGCTGATCGGCCTGATGCTCGGCGGCGTCGTGGCGGCCGCGGCGACCTTCCTCGCCTACCGCGCCGACCTGCTGCAGAGCCTCGGCGCGTGGACGACGGGCGACTTCTCCGCCGTCCTCGCCGGCCGTTACGAGCTGCTGTGGGTGGCGGGCCTGGCCACGGTGGTCGCGCTCGTCGTGGCCGACCGGTTCACCGTCGCCGGCATGGGCGAGGCGTTCACGACCAACCTCGGGCTGAACTACCGGCGCACCATGGCGCTCGGCCTGACGGTGGTCTCGATCGTCAGCGCCATCATCGTCGTCACCGTCGGCATGCTGCCCTTCCTCGGGCTGGTCGTGCCCAACGTCGTCCGGCTGATCGTCGGCGACAACGCCCGGCGCGCCGTCCCGCTGGTTGCGCTCGGTGGGGCCGGCCTGCTGCTGATCTGCGACCTGATCGCCCGCGTCGTCGTCTACCCCTTCGAGCTGCCGATCGGCACCGTCATGGGCGTCATCGGCGCGGCCGCCTTCCTGTACATGCTGCTGCGGAAGGGGGCGCGCCATGGTGCTTGAGCCTCTTGAGCTGTCCGACGCGCGGCCCGCGCCGTCCCGCAGCCGTGACGCCCGGCGAATGACTCTGCTGGTCGCTGTCGCCGCCGTCTGCATCGCCGTGTTCCTGACCATCGGCGTCACGGGCAACTGGGACTTCATCCTGCCCCGGCGACTGACCACGGTCGCGACGATGAGCGTCGTCGCGGTCGCCATCGCGATCTCCACGGTGCTGTTCCACACGATCACGGCCAATCGCATCCTGACGCCGTCGATCATGGGCTTCGACTCGCTCTACCTGCTGATCCAGACCGCGGGCGTGTTCGTGATCGGCAGCTCCGCGATGAACAACGTCGACACCCTGGTGCGCTTCGCGCTCGAGGCGCTGCTGATGGTCGGGATGTCGGTCGTCCTGTACCGCTGGCTGCTGCTGGACACCCGGCGCAGCCTGCATCTGCTGGTGCTGGTCGGCGTCATCATCGGCACCATGCTGCGCAGCCTCTCGTCGCTGCTGCAGCGCATCATGTCGCCGGAGGAGTTCATCGTCGTCCAGGACGCCTTCTTCGCCGACTTCACCGGCGCCGAGCCGCGGCTGCTGGCGATCGGCGGCGTCCTGATCCTCGCCTGTGTCGCGATCGTGTGGCGGCTGCGGCGAGAGCTCGACGTCCTCGCCCTCGGCCGCGACACCTCCGTGGGCCTCGGCGTCGATCACCGCGCACTCACCATGCGGCTGCTGGTGCTGATCGCCATCCTGGTCGCCGTCGCCACCGCGCTGGTCGGGCCCACCACCTTCTTCGGACTGCTGGTGGCTCACCTCGCCTATCAGTTCTTCTCGTCGCAGAAGCACGCCGTGATCGTGCCTGCCGCGAGTCTGTGTGCGCTCATCGCGCTCATCGGAGGACAGGTCGTCTTCGAACGAATCCTCGGATTCCAGGGCAGCCTGTCCATGGTCGTCGAGTTCCTCGGCGGCATCGTGTTCATCGTTCTCCTCTTGAGAAGGGCCTCGGCATGATCCAGGTCGAATCGGTAGCCAAGCAGTACGGCGAAAAGGTCGTCCTCGACGACGTCGACGTCACCATCGCCCCCGGCGGCATCACCGCACTGGTCGGGGCGAACGGCGCGGGCAAGTCCACGCTGCTCGCCGTGATGAGCCGGCTGCTGCAGGCCGACTCCGGCAGCGTGAGCGTCGACGGCATGGACGTCGGACGCACCGACAGCAAGCGGCTGGCCCGCCATCTTGCGATCCTGCGGCAGGAGAACACCCTCGCCGTCCGGCTGACCGTGCGCGACCTGGTCGCCTTCGGCCGCCACCCGCACTCCGGTGGCCGGCTGACCATCGAGGACCAGCGGCACATCCAGCAGTCCCTCGACTACCTCAACCTCGGCCCGCTGGCCGACTGCTTCCTCGACGAGATCTCCGGCGGACAGCGCCAGCGGGCCTTCGTCGCGATGGTGCTGTGCCAGGACACCGACTACGTGCTGCTCGACGAGCCGCTGAACAACCTCGACATGGCGCACTGCGTGGCCATCCTCGAGTTGCTGCGGCGCGCCGCCGACGACCTCGGCAAGACCATCGTCATCGTGCTGCACGACATCAACGCCGCCTCGGCGTACGCCGATCACATCATCGCGATGTCCGAGGGACGGGTGATCGCCGAAGGCGCCCCGAGCGAGATCATGGTGCCCCGCCAGCTGGAGCAGATCTTCGGCGTCCCGGTCGACGTCCGCGACATCGACGGGCAGCTCGTGTGCCTGCCGTTCCCGACCCGCCGGTGCTGCGCCGGTGCCTGCCGGTGCAAGGAGATCAGCGTTGCCTAACACCTCCCGGGCCACCGTGCTCACCGAGAAGCCGGCCCGCTACATCAAGCAGCTCGGCTCGCATTTCGGGCAGAAGATCGACGTCACCGAACGAGACGGCGCGACGGTGCTGGCGTTCCCCATGGGGGAGTGCGAGCTGCGCGATGCCGGCTCGGCCATCGCGATCAACGCGACCGCGTCGTCCGACGACGATCTCCAACGGCTCGAAGGCGTGGTCGGACGTCACCTCGAGCGCTTCGGCGCCCGCGACGAGCTCACGGTGACCTGGACCCGCTGACCTGGACCCGCTGACCTGGGCTCGCTGAGCCCTCCCCCGACCTGCGGGGCTGTGGGACACGCTATCGGCCACACACCGTGCTCCACTGCCCCGCAGATGGGAACCGAAGTACGGTCTAGGGATGACTACGCGCATCGAGACCGACAGCATGGGCCAGATCGAAGTCGACGCCGACCGGTACTGGGGAGCCCAGACGCAGCGCAGCCTGCACAACTTCGACATCGGACGCGACAGCTTCGTGTGGGGCCGGCCGATCGTGCGCGCCCTCGGCATCCTGAAGAAGTCAGCCGCGCTGGCCAACGGCGAGCTCGGCGAGCTGCCCTCCGACGTCGCGTCGCTGATCGCGCAGGCCGCCGACGAGGTGATCGACGGGAGGTTGGACGCGGAGTTCCCGCTCGTGGTGTTCCAGACCGGCAGCGGCACGCAGAGCAACATGAACGCCAACGAGGTCATCTCCAACCGCGCGATCGAGATCGCCGGCGGGGAGCTCGGCTCGAAGAAGCCCGTGCACCCCAACGACCACGTCAATCGCGGACAGTCCAGCAACGACACCTTCCCGACCGCGATGCACATCGCCGTCGTCCTCGAGATGCGTGAGCGGCTGTATGAGTCGGTGCAGAAGCTGCGCGACACCCTCGATGCCAAGGCCGGCGAGTACGCCGACGTCGTCAAGGTCGGCCGCACCCACCTGCAGGACGCCACCCCGATCACGCTGGGCCAGGAGATCGGTGGCTGGGTCGCCCAGCTCGACCATGCGATGGACGACGTCCGCCACGCCGAGCAGGGGCTGCATCGGCTCGCGATCGGTGGGACGGCGGTCGGCACCGGGTTGAACGCGCACCCCGACTTCGGCGTACGTGCCGCGGGCTACATGGCCAGCGAGACCGGTGTCGAGTTCAGCTCGGCCGAGAACAAGTTCGCCGCGCTCGCCGCTCATGACGAGCTCGTCGCGGTCAGCGCCACCCTGCGCACGCTCGCCGGCGCCCTGATGAAGATGGCGAACGACGTCCGGTGGCTGGCCTCGGGGCCGCGCAACGGGATCGGCGAGCTGCTGATCCCCGAGAACGAGCCCGGCTCGAGCATCATGCCCGGCAAGGTCAACCCGACCCAGTGCGAGGCGATGACCATGGTGTGCACGCGGGTGTTCGGCAACGACGCCACCGTCGCCTTCGCCGGCACCCAAGGAAACTTCGAGCTGAACGTTTACAAGCCGGTCATGGCGCACGCGGTGCTCGAGTCGATCCGGCTCATCGCCGATGCGTGCGTGTCCTTCAACGACCACTGCGCCGTGGGCATCGAGCCAAACCGCGAGCGGATCGATGCGAACCTGGCGACGAATCTCATGCAGGTGACTGCGCTCAACCCGCACATCGGCTATGACAACGCGGCGGCGATCGCGAAGAAGGCGCACAAGGACGGCACCTCACTGCGTGAGGCGGCGCTGGAGCTCGGGCACGTCACTGAGGAGCAGTTCGACGAGTGGGTCGTGCCGATGGACATGACGCACTCTTGAGTCGCGGTACTCCCTTTTTCGAGAGGGGTTGCCGGCGTCAAGAGGGCTTGTCGATCTCAAGCGGGGATTTATCCCCTCCCGCTCGCGGGAACCCCGCTTGGTGGTGTTGCGCCCGCTCGGTCGCAGAGTCGGCCCGTAGCCGGAGTCGGTCCGCTGCGGAGGATTCCGGCGGCCGAAGCCCGCGTGCTAAGTTGACACACGAATCAACTTTTCTCTCCGGAGGTTCCTGATGCCGCAGTTCACCGCCGAGCACGACGCGTTTCGCCAGATGGTCCGCAGCTTCGTCGCCAAGGAGCTCACGCCGTACGCCGACGAGTGGGAGAAGGCCGGGACTTTTCCGGCCCACGAGGTCTTCAAGAAGGCGGGCGATCTCGGGATCCTCGGCATCGAGTACGACCCGGCGTACGGCGGGATGGGCGCGGACCATCTCTACACGATGATCGCCGTGGAGGAGATCAACCGGATGCCCTGCGGCGGCGTCCCGATGGCCCTCGGCGTCCAGATGATGATGGCCACGCCGTCGCTGCACAAGTACGGATCGCACGAGCTCAAGGAGAAGTACCTCGCGCCCGCGATCGCCGGCGACATGGTCACCTCGATCGCCGTCACCGAGCCGGACGCCGGTTCGGACGTAGCGTCGCTGCGCACCAAGGCGGTCAAGGACGGCGATGACTGGGTCATCAACGGCTCGAAGATGTACATCACCAACGGCACCCAGTCCGACTGGCTGTGCCTGCTGGCGCGGACGTCGGACGAGGGCGGCTACCGCGGCATGTCGCAGATCGTCGTCGAGCGCAACAGCCCCGGCCTGACCGTGGAGAAGAAGCTGGACAAGTACGGCATGCACTCGTCCGACACGGCGCTGCTGGCCTTCAACGACGTGCGGGTGCCGATCTCGAACACGATCGGGACGGAGGGTCGGGGCTTCCAGCAGCAGATGGAGCAGTTCGTCGTCGAGCGGATGTTCGCCACGTACGGCAAGGCCGACTCGATGCAGCGCGCGCTGGACCGCACCGCTGAGTACCTCAAGGAGCGCAAGGTCAACGGCAAGCCGCTGATCGCCAACCACTACATCTCGTACAAGCTCGCCGAGCTGTCGGCCCAGGTCGAGCTGATCCGCACCCATGGGTACGCGATGGCCGACAAGTTCATGGCCGGTGAGGACACCACCCGCGACGCCACGATCTCCAAGCTGCTGGGTGCTCGCCTGGCCCGCGAGGTCGCGGACTGGTGCCTGCAGTTCCATGGCGGCATGGGCTACATGGAGGACTTCTGGGTGGCTCGGATGGTCCGGGACACCCGCCTGGGCTCGATCGGGGGCGGCAGCGACGAGACGATGCTGCAGGTCCTCGCCCGCATCGACGGCTTCACCCCCTAATCGGGTCTACTACCGCCATCCCCCGGTACCCCGCGCCCTCCACGGGTGATCAAGCGTCGGCGACGGGCATCAGAGCCCTCCAGAATGGGCTCTAGGGCTAGTAATTCGACAAAGATGACTCTAATGTCAACTCCAGCACATCGATACCTGCGAGCGCAACGAGGAGCCCGCGATTATGGACAACGGAATCGGCCGCTGGACGTACAAGCACGCCATCACCAACCCCAACCGCATCGCCCTGCAGTACGGCGATCGCGAGATCACGTACGCCGAGCTCAACGAGCGCTCCAACCGGCTGGCGGATGCACTCGCTGAGCGCGGGGTCGAACGGGGCGACCGCGTCTGCATCCTGTCGACCAACAGCGCGCAGTTCCTCGAGGCGATGTTCGCGGTCGCGAAGCTCGGCGCCATCTTCGTGCCGATCAACTTTCGCCTCGCCGGCCCCGAGATCGCTTATGTGCTTGGGAATGCGCGTCCGAAGGTGCTTTTCTACAGCGGCAACATGCAGCCCAGCGTCGACGCGGCGCTGAAGCAGGACGAGGTCGAGCAACCGAAGCTGATCGCGATCGAGGCGGACGTCCTCCCCGACAACGCCGAGTCGTTCGAGGAGGTCGTTGCTAGCGGCGCGCCCGAGAACAACGAGCGGGACGTCGAGAAGTCCGACGTCGCCATGATCATGTACACCTCCGGGACGACGGGATTCCCGAAGGGCGCGATGCTCACGCACGGCAACATCGAGGCCAACAACGTCAACATCATGGCGATGGCCGACGGCATCTCGAAGTACGACACGACGGTCACTCCGGCGCCGCTGTTCCACATCGGCGGCCTGGCCGTGCACACGTTGCCGCTGCTGTTCCTCGGCGGCAAGACCGTCGTCCTGCCGGCTTTCGACCCGGCCGGCACGCTCAAGGCGATGGCCGATACGAAGACCACCGTGCAGTTCCTGGTCCCGGCCATGTGGGCGGCGATGACGCAGGTGCCGGACTTCGACTCGTACGACGTATCGAGCATGCGCTATGCGATCTCCGGCGGTGCGCCGTGCCCGATCCCCGTGATCGAGTTCTTCCAGAACAAGGGCTGGGACTTCATCGAGGGCTTCGGGATGACCGAGACCTGCGCCGGCGCGCTCGGCCTGAACCGCGAGGACGTCGTCGATCACGCCGGCTCGGTGGGTCAGCCGGCGTTGCTGACCGAGGCGCGGGTCGTGGACGAGATCGGCGAGGACGTCGCGGTCGGCACCGTGGGCGAGCTGGTGCTGCGCGGTCCGAACATCTTCATCGGTTACTGGGAGATGGAGGACGCCACTCGCGACGCGATCCGGGACGGCTGGTTCCACACCGGTGACATGGCGCGCGTCGACGAGGACGGCTTCCACACCCTCGTCGACCGCAAGAAGGACATGATCATCAGCGGCGGCGAGAACGTCTACCCGATCGAGGTCGAGCAGGCGCTGCATCGACAGCCGTCAATTGCTGATGTCGCGGTGATCGGCGTCCCGGACGAGAGGTGGGGTGAGACGGTCAAGGCGGTCGTCGTCCCTGCGCCGGGCCAGCAGATCGATGCGGACGAGGTCATCGCGTTCTCGCGGGAGAACCTCGCGCACTTCAAGTGCCCGACCAGCGTCGAGGTGATCGACGAGCTGCCGCGCAACGCGACCGGCAAGATCCTCAAGCGCACCTTGCGCGAGCAGTTCACCGGCCACGGCGAGACCGTCACCCGCTAGCTGTTGCGGGTCAGGAGGTTGTTGACAGCGGCGTACTGAGGTCCAGTCGTAGTGGATGAACTTAGCGGCCCGATGAGTGAGCTTTCTGAGGTCGGTATGCGGCGAGGAAGGTGTTGACGCCGGCGCGGACGATCCGTTCCGAGCGGGTGTCGGGAGCAGCCGTGACGCTGCCTGCGGTGAGTTGAATGAGTTGGAGCGCGGCGATGTTCTCGTCGTTGATGTGGAGTAGGCCCGCTGTTGAGTGTGCTCTGAGATGGGCGGCTATGGCGTTTCGGACGCGGACCGGGCCGGCCGCTTGCCAGGCGGCGAGGGTCTCGCCGTCGATGTGGGCTGAGTCGGCGTGGATCTGCCGGATGAGCGCGAAGTGGTCAGCCGTTGCCGGGTCGGGGGCGGACCACGCGAGTCCGAAAGCGGCCAGGTCCGTCTGGAGGTCGACGATGTGGGCCAAGAGTCGGTCGGCCAAAGCGATCTCGTGGTCTGCGACGCGGGCTGCGCTGTCGAGGATGACTGCTTTGAACAGCCCCGCTTTGTCGCCGTAGTGGTTGTAGATGGTACGCGTCGAGACACCAGCGGCCTCGGCTATGGCGTCGATGCTGGCGCGACTGTAGCCATCGCGGGCGAAGACGCGCAGCGCTCCATCCAGTAGGTCACGTTGCTTGTCCGCTCTTGCTGTAGGCATGCTCTGCAGTGTGCCGAAATACAACGATCATTGCAATTAGTGCAACGATCGTTGTACGTTGCTCTCATGGACAAACTACTGACGTCAGATCAGCCCGTTCGGCTTGCCGTTGTGGTGGGCAGTACCCGACCGGGGCGCAGGGGACCCCAAGTCGCCGAGTGGCTCCGGGAAGCCGCTACGACACACCTGGGTGAGCGGGCCACCCTCGAAGTGGTCGACCTTGCCCGGTTCGGCCTGCCGCTGTTGGACGAGCCAATGCCAGCGGCCATCGGCGACTACCGCAACTCGCATACCAAGACATGGGCGGCCACTATCGACAAGTTTGACGGGTTCATCTTCGTCGCGCCCGAGTACAACCACTCGATGCCGGCAGCGCTGAAGAACGCGATCGATTTCCTGTTCGCCGAGTGGAACAACAAGGCAGCTGGCTTCGTCAGTTACGGACTCAACGGCGGCACGCGCGCCGTCGAACACCTGCGGCTGTCGTTGGCGGAAGTCCAGGTCGCCACGGTCCGGTCACAGGTCGCGCTTGGCTTGTTCACCGACTTCGACATCCCCGATATGACCCAACCGGGCACCTTCGCTCCTGCCGACCACCACCACGAGGTCATGCGCCGGATGCTCGACGAGCTTGCCGACTGGGCCCTGGCCCTACGCCTGCTGCGGCAACGCGCAGGCCGATGAGTCACATGCGAGACCAACGTGAGGCGACGAGCGCTTCAACGCCGATAGATCGCGCGACGTGGCGAATGTGTTGGGTGGTCGTCTTCGGCGCCTTCGCCAGCGGCTTGGACGCGTCACTGGTGAACATCGGCCTGGACACGATCAGCCGCGAGTTGCACGCAACCCTCGGTGTCACACAATGGGTCGCCAGTGCCTACCTTGTGGCGTTGGGACTGTCCCTTCCGTTGGCCGGTTGGCTCAGTCGCCGGTTCGGCACCGGACGGGTCTGGCTCACCGCGCTGGCAACCTTCACCGTGGCATCCGCGCTGTGCGGCCTCGCGCCGAACATCGGCCTGCTGATCGCCGCACGAGTCCTGCAAGGCCTCGCTGGCGGTGTACTCATACCGGCCGGGCAAACGTTGCTGGGCCAGGCAGTCGGACCCGACCGGCTCGGCCGCGTGATGGGCACGCTCGGAATTGCCGTCAGCGCCGCACCAGCCGTCGGCCCGCTCGTCGGGGGTCTTCTGCTGCACGCCTTGCCGTGGCCATGGCTGTTCGCGATCAACATCCCTATCGGCGCCGCCGGACTCCTCGTGGGACGCCGCTACATCCCCCGCGGAACCCCCGAGACAACGAAGAGCATCGACAAATCGGGCCTGGCCCTCATCACCATCGGGATCCCGCTCGTCGTGTTCGCAGTGACGCAATGGGGAAACTCCCAATCGATCAGCGCCACCACCGCCGTACTCGCCGCGGCTGGAGTCCTGGCTCTGGTCGGTTTCGTCGCACACGCCGCCCGCACCACCAACCCGCTGCTGGACATGCGCCTCTACCGCAACGTCGCGTATCGCGCCGGAGCCATCGCCGCGGCCTTCGCCGGTGCCTTGGTGTTCGGCAGCGGAATCGTGCAAACCCTGTACTTCCAGATCGGCCGAGACCAGGACACCATCCACGCCGGGCTCAGCTTGTTCGGCGTGGCTAGCGCGACCGTTGTGTTCGCTCCACTCACGGGCAGATGGGTGGACCGTTACGGCCCGGCCCGGATCTCGCTCATCGGTGCTGTCCTCGCGATAGCGACCACTGCCCCTTTCGTAGCCCTGCCAGTGCACGCATCAAGCTGGATCATTCAGCCGCTGCTGATCGCCTACGGAGCCGCAGTCGCCATGGTCGCCACCCCGGCGAACGTCGCCGCATACAAGGCGGTGAAAGCGACGCAGCTGCCCGACGCCATCACCCAGGTCAACATCATCCAACGAGTCGCCGGCTCCCTGGGCGGGGCGATCTGCGCCGTCCTGATCGCGTCCCGACTCCCGGACACAACCGACGCCTTCCGCGTCGCCTTCACCGCACTCACCATCTGCGCGGTCGGCGCACTCCTCGGAGCGATCCTCATCTACCGGACAAGTCGGCAGGAAAACAACCAGTGACCCACCGCAACGCACCCTTGACCATCGAAGGGCGTCGCCGCCTGATCGAGCGCTGCAAGACCCGCCCCATCTCCCACGTCGCAGCCGAAATGGGAATCTCCCGGGCGTGCGCATCGAAATGGGTCAACCGCTGGCGGAAACACGGCGAGGTCGGCCTGCAGGACCGATCCTCCACACCGCAACGACAACCGACCGCCACGCAGCCTGATGTGGTCCAACAGGTTGAGACGTGGCGGCGAGAGCACAAGTGGCCGGCATCACGAATTGCTTTTGAAATCAATGAAACTGGCACCTCGATCAGCCGACGAACCGTCACCCGGCTGCTGGCGCAGCTCGGATTGAACCGGCGCAAGCTCATCGACCCTGATGGCGACACCAACCGCGCGCCCCGCGTGATCGTCGCGAAGCGCCCTGGACACATGGTGCACGTGGACGTGAAGAAGGTCGGGCGCCTCCCCGACGCCGGCGGCTGGCGCGCTCATGGGCGAGGCTCGGACCAAGCCCGCGCTGCGGCACGATCAAGAACCACGACCGGCAGACGCGGATACGTCTACCTGCACTCCGCCGTCGACGGTCACACACGGATGGCGTACACCGAGCCATTGGCGGACGAGAAGGCCGTCACCGCTATTGCTTTCATGCACCGGGCCAGGATCTGGTTCGCCGCGCACGGCATCACCCACATCGAGAAGATCGTCACCGACAACGGTGCCTGCTACCGCGCCGACGCCTTCACCCGGGCCCTGCTCGGCGCCAAGCACAAACGGACTAAGCCCTACACCCCCAAGCACAACGGGAAAGTGGAGCGATACAACCGGATTATCGCCGAAGAGCTTCTGTACGCCCGCACCTGGTCTAGCGAGGCCGAGCGATCGGCCGCCGTCGCGGTATGGAACATCCACTTCAACTACCACCGACCGCACGGCGCGGCTAGCGGCAGACCACCAGCATCGCTCGCGCCAGCAGCCGTCACCAACGTCATGGCCTCATACAACTAGCGGTGCCTCGGGCCGCGGTCCTGCTCGCGTTCCTGGTGTCGGTAGTCCTCGAAGACGTCCTGCGTCTCGTCGAGCACGTCGGCGTCATCATCGCGCGCGTAGACGGTCGTCGATCGGACCTCCTCGATGACCCGATCGAGTCGGTCGGTGAACGTCTCCTCGGGCGCGTCGGCGCCTTCGGTTGCCTCATGTGCGACAAGGCCCTGAGCGTCGTCGGCCAGCTGCTGCAAGGAGCGCTCGAACTCGGGTTCGTGAATGTCCAGCTCGGCCGCCAGCGCGCTGAGGCCGGCAACCTGCTCGGTGTAGTCGTCGGCGTTCGGCTGGGTCTGCTCGCGGTGTTCGCGACAGACGGCTTCGGGATTCGCGCCGGCGGGCCAGAGGCCCTCCGCATCACGCGCAACGCGTGCCAGCTCGACGGAGTCTCGGTCAACGACTGAGATGACGTGGCATGCCGCCACCGCCATCGCTGCGGTCAGGATCGCGGCGGACTCGTCATACCCGCGACGCAACGCCGATCGCGGTGTCCAGCGCGCGTCATACCCCTCACGGACGGCGTCGAGGTAACGCTGCTGTGCCGCGATCTGTGAGGCGTAAATCGATGTCGAGACGGTGACGAGCTCGGTGCGATAACCCGCATCGGCATACAGCTGCATGGTGCGGAAGGTCGTTGCCGGATCTCGGTACGTCCCTTCGATGATCACGTTGACCTGCCGATCGCGGGCCTCGCCAATCGCGCGTTCGACGGCCGGCCCGCTGAAGGTCTGCGTGACGTTCGGCATCGCGACCGGGTCGGTGTCGCGCAGACGTGCATAGGCCGGGTGGAACTGGCGGAAGTCGTCGCCGCTGATGAGTGCGACGTTGCCTCGGAAGCGACCTCGCAGGCGAGTGAGAATGCTGCTCTTACCCGCACCAGGCTGAGCGCCGACGAACACCGCCATAGGCCGCCTGACCGCTGTCGCGCGGCGGAACACCATCGGGCTGACATGCCGGCGGTAGAGGTCGTCGATCTCAGCGGTCGACAGCGGTCGATCATCGGTTGGGAACGTCATCGCTTACAACCCCGCACCGCTCACGGGCTCTCCGACCAGCTCGACGGCATCCACTGCGCTGCGCCGCGCGCATCGTCGGGAGACCTCGGCGCCGGCTTCATCCCGTCCTCGACGAGCGGATCAATTTTCGACCCGAGGATCGCTCCCAATTCGGCTTCGGCCGCCCATTTCTCCAGCAGAGCAATCATGGCGTCGACGCCGGCCTCCAGCGCGGCGGCCGCTTCGTCCTCACGCCGGTTCACCTCGGCCAGGTAACGGTCCCGCTCGGGGCCTTCCGGTGGCACCGCAGTGCCACGGAAGGACAGCTCAGCTTGGTGGACGAGCTCGTAGACGACCGCGGGGTGCCGCGATCGCAGGTGCTCATATCGGGAGGGTGCGGTCATGGTTGTCTCCGTTCCTCGTGGCGAGTGTGTCACGGCAAGGCGACACGAAGGGCGGCGCTGACGGCGGTCAACGTGCGCGGCGTGAGCACCCCGAGCGGCGTGGTGAGCTCGTCCTGGTACAGCTGCACCAGGTCGTCGACGAGCACGGCACCGACGAGCTGGTCGGCTGGCTCGAGAGCGACCACGGTCGGCAGATGAGTGCGCTTGGTCGTGGTCGTGATCCGCACAGCGATCACCGTGTCGAGCTTGGCGTTACGAGCGTTGTTGCTGACCACCAGCCACGGCTTCGCGCCGTGGCCCAGGTCGACGCGGAAGACCTGCCCGCGCAGCGGCGCCGAACTCACTCGCGGCCTCGATCCGAGCGGGCCGCGTAGCGGTCACGCGCAGCCCGCCGGTCGGCCGCGAGATCCTGCTGCCCGAACTCCTCGGCGAGATCCTCGTACGCCGCTTCCAGGGCACTCTCGCGCAACTGCTCTACACCGGCCTTCAGCAGCACCCGCAGCGCGCTGGCCTCGGTCGGCCGCACGTCGTCGCCACGGCTGGCCGCCCAGGCCCGCAGCGTCTCGTGCTCGACCGTGCCGGCCGAGATCCACGGCGCGACGGCCTGCTGGTCGACGTCGGTCATGATCAGACTCAATCGCTTACTCATGCATGCAATTCTACGCCGATTATTGCACCTATTCAACGTACGGATTTTGCGCCGATAACTGAGATTATGTCATCTTCGCGTGGGTGTGTCGATCCGGAAACCCTCTTGCTGCCATTTTTGCTCGGGATTCAGAAGTAATAAGAGCCAGCACGGAATCGCTGGCCCCGGCGGCCGCTCCGGCTCAGTGACGACAGCAACGCAAGGAGATGAAGGTCTATGAAGTACGACGACAGCTATTGGGCGCTCCCGAGACGAGGATGTGGTCGCTGCGGCCGCATGACGAGACGCTGCGAGATCCGCAGGCCCTGGCGCGGCGGCATCCTGGTCAAGACGCTGCGCCGCCATATCGCGGACGGCTCGGAGGCCGACGAGTTCTGCGCCGCCCGCTCGGGGCGACAACACCCCGCACGGGCGCGGAGGGGGCTCGAAGGGTGTTCCGGTTGACGATTGCCTACCAGGCGCGGAGTGTCACGTCACCAATTCAAGCTACCTAAGTAGAGTTAGACCTATGAAGGTCACTCATTCACTCGTCCTCGTCGCCGTGGCCATCCTGGAGATGGCCTGTGAGGGCGACGGGCGTCTTTGGGGTTACGCATTATCGAAGCGGTCTGGCGTTCGGTCCGGAGTCTTGTATCCACAGCTTGACCGGATGATGGGTGAGGGCTGGCTTGAGGATCACTGGGAGGAGCGCACCCAAGACCAGAAGCGCCCAGCACGCCGCTACTACACGCTGACCGACGCAGGGCGGAACAACCTCGGTGCAATGGTGCGAGCCGCGGCGAGGGAGCAACGATTCGCGGGCATGAGCAGGCAGTGGGGCTACGCATGATCGCCGATCTGCTGAGCATTAGAGGCGCCTGGGGAACGTTGAGTCTGGCTGTATTGGTCTTCGGCTTCGCCCCGGGCATGGTCCTGGCTGCGATAGTGCGCCTGATCCGGGATCCTGACCGGCGTCGAGAGCTGCAGGCCGAGCTGTATGAGGTTCCACGGTGGGAACGGCCCTTTTGGGTAGCCCAGCAGTTCGAGGTGGTAATCCGACTCGGGCTGATCCCCGAAGTGTCGTGGTATTGGGGTCGCTGGTTCTGGCACCGCGCGGTGATCGAGTCCGGAGTCGACCGTCACCGCGAGTACCCCGGCTCGTTCTGGATCCCCTCCCCTGAGGAAAAGGCGGCGTTAGTGCCCGGTGATCAGGTCAAGTTGATGTGGTCGGTAAAGCGGTATGAAGCCTCCGAAGAACGGATGTGGGTCGAGATCACTCAGCGTGATGGAGATCAACTCCGTGGCAGGCTCAGCAATTCGCCGGCGTTCGTCCACCTGGATCACGGTGACTACGTCAAGTTTCATATCGACGACATCATCGACTATCAGTTCTGGAACGAGCGAGACGAGGAGGCTGCTGACTGACTCGGGCAGGGCCAGCCGAAGATAGAGCAGTACCCGAGCGAACCGGGGGCGGGCCTATCTGTAGGCCCACCCCCGCTCCAAGGGCCCTACGCAGCGGAGGCGCGGTACCTCTTCCAGGGCAGCCGCTCCATTTCGATGCTGGCCAGAAACTTGACTATGTCTGGCCGGCCGTAGTAGCTCGGCACCGCCCGAGCATCCTGCGCACAGAGGACGACCGCCCGCCCCGGGAAGAGAGATGAGGCACTTCGCCGCGTTGTCTCTCGGCGCGAAGGCTGCATCGCAGCACGCTGGACCAGAACTACGACGAATCGAACGCCTTGCTCATCGACGAGGGCGGCAGTGATTTCCATGTCAGCCCTCCTCTGTAACGGTCGTATCCGGATGCCGGCGGGCAATTGCTCCGGTGACGTATCGTCCGGTGATCGCCGAGCGATGGCGCGTCCCAGTGTTGCGGTTACTGCCGGACTCCGTGATCGAAGTGCGCGGATGTCTGGCGGCTGCCGCTCGAGAGATGTACCTACCTGTGATCGCGCTTCGCGCGCGGCCGTTCTTGGCCATGTTGGACCTCCAGGTCCTCGTGCAGAAGCTCATCGAGTAGGCTGGCCGCTGTCCACACGTGCTGGCTCTCAACTTGCTCCTGCGAGTGGGGAGCCACACTTGTGTGGGACTCCAGCCGCTCTGCTCCAGTTGGATGCGGCGGATGCCTAGGTATAGGTGGAAGACGCCCCACTACCCCCCAGATTTTGGGCCGCGTGTTTCATTCTTTTTCTGCTCAGCAGCCGCCTGGGCGACGACCTGTGCCGCGTCGTCCCGAGACACTGATCGCCGAGCTGATCGAGCCTTGGATGTGCCGAGCGAGCTCTGCTCCACCTTCTGCTCTATCTGCTGCAGGTTCATCCCGCCCTCCGCTTCCTCTGACGCGTTCTCTCGTTCGCCAGCATGCGCTCCACAGCCTTCTCCGACACACCTAACTCAATCGCGATCTCGGCCTGAGTGAACCCGCCTGCAGTCATCAGCATCGCTTTGCGGACGCGGGGATTCTTGACCGTTGACAGTGCATTCATCGCAATCTCGTAGTCGACTACCTTCTGGTCGACCAGCAAGCCCCGAGTCCGCGGCTGGACGAGCGCTTCCCATTCATTCGTGAGGTCGTAACTGTTACGGGTCTCGTTGCCGTGCCAGCGCCGGTAAATGTTTGGGAACCGGATCAGGCACTGCCCGATGAAGAAGGTTCGGATAGTCGCACCTTTGCGGTAGTCCCACTTCTTCTTCATCAGGACGTCGCAGCGGAAACGGTCCAGAGCCTTTGCGACTGTCTCGTTGGTCAACTCGCTGATCTCGTCCTCAGTAAAGTCACGCCCGAGCTCGGGCAGCCCACCGAACCCGTGCTTGCGACACCGACCAAGAATCAGACCCCGGCGCATCCAACTCGCAACGACGGCCATGCCATATCTCGCTAGTTCCGTTGCGAAGTAGTCCCAGTCCCGCCCCTCAAATCCGGCAAGGGCCAGGCTCTGAATCAGATCGTTGTCGGCACCGAGCCGATCCCGGTCGAAGTCGCGATCAAAAGCCTCGCCTAGACCGCGAACTACGGGCTCGGCCAGCCATGCCTCGGGGACGGAATCCTCTGCGACTGCGCGTTGTACGGGCGCGCCAGAGTAGCCGGGACTCCCCGGCCGCTGCTCTGAACCGTCGCCCATAAACGTCCTCTCTGCAGGGCACCTGATCAACAGCACGCTGTTGATCACGTCCCCTTCTAAGTGGGCAGTGAGGAGCTACCCCCCAACTCCGGCGCAATTTCTTCAAGAATCTCGATTCGCTATCGGGTAGTACCAAGAACTCCAGTGGCTCCCCCGCTTCCCTCCATCGCGAGCCACGTCCGTGGAACACGTGGTCTGGGTTTACATCCTTACAGATGACCGCGACAACCCCGCCAACCGAACCACTAGGGGTGGCATACAACATGCAGAGACACCACAAGATCTAGTTCCGCACATGGCAGCGGTGGACGCCTGTGACGCAACGGCCAAGTCTGCAACCCGATGGCGCCCCGCGGACTTCCGGTCCCACTCAACGCGAGAGACACGCTGATTGGGCTGAGAGCGGCACGTAGTCGGTTACAGTCGCCTCCATGGCGCTGAGTCGGCTCTTCTACGGGGACAACCTTGACATCCTCCGTGGCGGAGAAATTCCGCCCGCATCAGTTGACTTGGCGATCGCGGTGAGGGTCTTGCCCAGGCCGACGACATCGCCGAGCATCGTGCCGCGGCGGGTGATGACTCGGCGGGCGAGCGTGCGGACCGCGGTGCTCTGATAGTCCAGCAGCTGACGGCCGATCTCCGGCGGGATCGAGTATTCCGCTAGTCCTTCGCGGACGTCCCGCGATAGGTCGTAGCAGACCTTCATGAACACCTCGTACGGCGGCCGCGGGCTCCGGCTGGCCCACGACTCGTCCAGCACGTCGAGTAGTTCGGCGGTGACCGGTCGGCTGTACTTGTCTTCCCACCGGTCGGTGAACCAGCCGGCGAGGGATGCGGTGGCCTGGTGGTCGAGTACGTCGACGTTGAGTTCGAGGTTGCTCATTAGCCCGGGCGCGGTGAGGTTCGATGAGCCGACGAAGCCCGTGATGGGGTTGTTCAGGTCGTCGCGGTGGCAGATGTACGCCTTGCCGTGCAGTGGCCTGCGGGTGAACACCTTGATCTGCACCACGCCGCGGTCGAGCAGGTCCCGCAGGGATTGAAGGGCGGCGCGATCAGCCGCCGTGGGTCGCCCGCGCATCAGTTGTTCGCGGAGGTGATCGATGATCCGCTGCTTGCGTTCGGCGACCTTGTCGGGATCTGCGCCCTGCTCCCCTACCCCATCGACGTCGTCCTGCAGGCGATCGAGGGCGTCTTCCTGCGGCGTGGGCGTGGCCATCCCGATCAATACCCGCACCACCGGCTCATCGACGGAGCCATCGGGGACTTTGGCGCGGACGATCTCATCGAACAGCCGCCAGCCGCGAAGATTGAAGTACCCCACTGCGACGTCCATCCGGTCGGAGATCTGCAGGGTTTGTTGAAGGTGACTGCCGAGGTCCCGATCGATGTTGTCGAAGAGATTCATGGGTAAATAGGGTTCCTCGAGGGGGGTGAAAAGTGGTCGACCTGACCCTAGCGAGCGGTGGGGAGTGTCAAGCGAACGCTTGACGAATCCCGAATCCGCCCGTAGTGTCATCTGTGACATGTAGGCCATCTGTGACACTTGGTGTGTGAGTCATGCAGACAATTCCGACTGCGAATATTCCTGTCGACGCCCTTGATCGGCTCGACGAGTACGCGATGCGCTCGATCAGCCCCGAATTGCGGGATGTGCTGCTGAGCCTGACTCGCTGCATTCGCGACGGCGCCACGCTGCGCGTCGACGAGGCCCCCTCGCGGACCCTGACGCCGAGCCAGGTGGCCGAGCGGCTGGGAATGAGCCGCACCCACTTGTACAAGCTTCTGGACCGAGGAGAGATCGTGTCCCATCGCGTGGGACGAGATCGTCGAGTACGCATCGAGGATCTCGTCGCCTATGAAACGCGCCGCCAGAGTGCGCGCCGCGAGCTCGCTGAGCGTTTCGCACATCAGCAACAGACGCGTGCCGCCGTCGTCGACGAGATCGCCGATCTGCTCTAACGCGCGCGGCAGAGTCGCCACCGTTGATGTAGTCAGGCATTATGCGGGTGTGCACAACCGTCGAGCCCGCCCTACCCTACGAGTGCTGAGGGAAGACCTCACCAGCGACTGGGAGTCTCCCCATGTCCAGCGCCGCTTGGCCGAAGGTGCGGAGCGTGAACTGGGCGCTCTGAGTGAGTTGCCGCACCCGCTGGTGGCCAAAGCCTGCGAAGTGTTCGGCGTTGATGAACGCGAGGATCTGCCTGCCAAGCGCGTCAAGGAGAGCAGGGTCTACCAGCTATGGAGGATCCGCGCAGGCCAGTGGCGGGGTGGGGTGTGGCGCGATCCCGACACGGGGGTTCGGTGGCTACTCATTGCTGGGCTGGGCAAGGGCGACCACGAGGACCACGACGATGTCTACGAGATCGTCGGCCGAGCGCAAGGCACTGGCGAGGCTGAGCGGTGGCTGCCCACGGATGAGGACCACCGGCTGCTGAAGGCTGAGACCGCGAGCCGACTGAGCACCGAGTGGGAGTTGAGGGTTCAACGCCGCGTCGGCGAGGCGCTGCAGACGGTTCAGGACGGCGGCGAGGCTAGCTTCACGATCGAGCATCCCCTCGCGGATCGGTTCGCTGCCCATGAACGGACCATTGCTGCCGTCACTATGACGGTCACGCCGGTCCGTGAGGACGGGTACCACGCCGACGAGATCTCCGTCGATGTGGAACCGACCAGCCGCTGGGCATCCTCGGCGTTGCTGTGGCAACTTCAGATCCGTGTGTTGATCTCCATCTCGCCCCCTGAGCAGGACTGGGACTACGACGGGCAGACCTTTAGCAATATCGGAGAACCGGGCTCGTGGCGCCAGAGATCAGAGATCCTGCAACGCATGATTGCCGATGGCGAGCTCGGTGAATCCGTCCCGGGAACCCACAGCCACTACGCGCACCGCTTGCACCTAGCAGGTAAGACGATTGAAGGACGTGGCGTACGTGGGTTATGCGGCGTCTTCTTCGTTCCAGGTCAAGACCACGAGGCACTGCCGATGTGCCCGCGGTGCAATGACGAGTTCGCGCAATTACCGGGCTAGGTGTTGCTGGCCAGGAGGTTGTTGACGTCCGTGAGTGACTCAGGTGCGGGCGACACGCTCGAGGAGAGTGAGGAGCGTGGTGCGTTCGTTCGGGGTCAGGTCGCTGAACACGGTGTCTTGCACCTCGGCGATGATGCCGGTCAGTAGACCGGCTGTCTGTTGTCCCTCGTGGGTGAGCGACACGAGCTGACGGCGCCCGTGACTGGGATCTTTGACGCGCGAGACGAGGCCGCGGGCTTCAAGTTCACGGACGGTGTGGGTGACGTCGCGCGGGTCGAGTGCTGCGGCCGCGCCGAGGTCGGTCTGGCTCAGCTGCTCCGCGGCGGCAAGCGCCGACAGGCATCTGTACTCGTACCCGTTGACGCCCGCTCGGGCCAGCAGCGTGTGGAGCACGTGATGCGAGCGGGTCGCGGCCGAGCTCAAGATCCACGTGGGCAGGGCGGTGAGGTCAGAGGACACGGCATTGCTTTCTATTGGTGGCACCAATACAGTTTTGGTCACACCAACATTTTAGGAGAGATGATGTCATCTGCGCGCCCGCTGCCCACCGTGATCGGGCCTACTGAGAACGCCCTGCGTGCACTTCTGACCCGGACCCTGTCCTCAACGCTTATCCCGAGCTATCCGGCATGGGTCGTCCTCAACGCCGCGAGCGCTGCTGACTCAAGCAACGACTGGCGGCAACGAGCCGCCGACGGTCTCAAGGCCGACGCGGATGAGATCGACGGGGTGCTCGCCGAGCTTCGCACTGCAGGGCTGGTCGACGATGACGGGACACTCACGGCGGCGGGGGCTGCTGAGCTCACGACCGCGCGAGCGGCGGTCACGGGAACGACGCTTCGCCTCATCGAGGGAATCGACGAGACCGAGCAGGAGACGGCGCGCCGGGTACTCGACGCCATCCGACAGAAGGCGGAAGGGCTACTGGGGGCGTGATGCGGAGCAGCACCCTGATGCGGACGCGCCTTGGCTGCCGGAGCCAGAGAGCCCAGAAGTGAAGCTCGTGCTGTTCGGCGCTGCCGGCGGAGCCGGGCATTACGTGCTCGACCAGGCGCTGGACGCCGGCCACCAGGTTGCCGCTGTGGTCCGCAGGCCCAGCCCGCTTGCCGCATACCAGGGCCGCGTGCAGATCGTTGTGGGCGACATTCTGCAGCCGACGTCATGGACGGCTGCGCTGACCGGCGCGGACGCCGTGATCTCCACCATCGGCATCGGTGCGCAGAAGACCCCAACCACGGTCTACTCCGACGGGACCCGTCACATCCTCGCCGCGATGCGCACTGCCGGGGTGAGGCGCCTGGAAGTCGTCTCAGCGGCCCTCGCCGAGCCGCACGAGAACTGGGCTCGATACGGCGCGTTCCGCGCGCACGTGCTCTTCCCGATCCTCAGCCGCCGCTTCGCGGCTACGTACGACGACATGCGCAGAATGGAGCAGGCCCTCCGCGACTCCGACGCCAACTGGACGTCATATCGGCCCCCATACCTGACAGATCGAGCCGGCCACGGACGCCCCAGGATCGCGATCAACACCCCGCTCAAGGGTGCGAGAAGCCTGGCCCGAAGCGACCTCGCCGCTGTCATGCTGGGCGGTCTCAGCAACCAGCGCCACTTCGGCGCCGTCGTCGAGGTATCCGATTGACGGTCACGCATCGCAACGCACCCCTGACACCCGAAGGCCGCAAGCGGCTCATCGAACGTTGCCGGACTCGGCCGATCGCGCATGTGGCAGCCGAGATGGGCATCTCCCGTGCGACCGCCTCCAAGTGGGTGAACCGCTACAAGCAGTTCGGCGAACTCGGCCTCTACGACCGTTCGTCGGCACCGGCACGGCAGCCGACCGCAACGCCCGGCGAGACGGTGGCGCGGATCGAACACTTGCGGCGGGAGAAGAAGTGGCCGGCATCCCGGATCGCGTTCGAGCTGCATGCCGACGGCGTTGCGGTCAGCCGCCGCACGATCGCCCGGCTGCTCGCCCAACTGGGCTTGAACCGCCGCCGGTTCATCGACCCGAACGGCGAGACGAACCGGGAGGTCAAGACGATCACCGCCAAGCACCCCGGGCACATGGTCCACCTCGATGTGAAGAAGGTCGGGCGCATCCCCGACGGCGGCGGCTGGCGAGTGCACGGCAAAGACAGCCCCGAGGCGAGGGCCGCCGCCCGCGCGAAGACCCGCGGTGCGCGGGCCGGGTACGCCTACCTGCACTCCGCGATCGACGGGCACACGCGCCTGGCGTACACCGAATCCCTCGAGAACGAGCAGGCCGCCACCGCCGTCGCGTTCTTGAACCGCGCCCGAGACTGGTTCACCAAGCACGGGATCGTGAAGATCGAGCGGATCATCACCGACAACGGCGCCTGCTACCGCTCCGGCGCCTTCGCTGCTGCCCTCAACGGTGCTGAGCATCGGCGGACGAAGCCCTACACGCCCAAGCACAACGGGAAAGTCGAGCGCTACAACCGCATCCTGGCCGAGGAATTCCTCTACGCCAGAACCTGGACCTCAGAACAGCAGCGCGAGAAAGCACTCGAGACCTGGAACCTGCACTACAACTACCACCGGCCCCACGGCGCCCACGACGGCAAACCGCCCGCGTCCGCTACCCCACGCCGCGTCAACAACGTCCTGGCCTCATACAGCTAGCAATTGACCCGATTTTCGGACCGTATCCACCGCCAGGCGGTGGATACGGTCCAACTTCGGAGGAGAAGGGGAGAGATGACGTACGGAGAGCTGCTGACCCAGCGGGCGCGCGAGGCCGGGGACAAGGTGTTCCTGCGCGCAGACTCGCTCCGCGGCGAGATGACCGCGGTGACCTACGCCGAGATGGACCAGCGCTCGCGGCAGATCGCCGCAGGGCTGCAGGCGCTCGGGGTGCAGAAGGGCGACCGGATAGCGATCGCCGCCCCCAACACGGTCGAGTGGCTGGAGCTGTTCTTCGGCGCCGTCCGGGCCGGCATGGTCGTAGTGACGCTGAACGTCCGCTACCGCGAGTCCGAGCTCGAGTACATGATCGGCCAGTCGCAGGCGAAGGTCGTCGTCTCCAGCGCCCGCCTCGGCGACTTCGACTACGAGCAGCTCTACCATGGGCTCGCCCAGCAGCTGCCGAGCGTCGAGCACTACCTCTTCATCGGCACCAGCACCGGCGGACGCCGGTTCGAGGACCTCTACGGGGACGCCGCCGACGTCGCCGATCCCGGTGTGCAGCCCGACGATCCGGCCGTCATCCTCTACACCTCCGGCACCACCGGCCGCCCGAAGGGCGCCATCCTGACGCACAGGTCGATGATCTCCTCCGGTTCCGCGCAGCGCGAGCACACCGGCTTCGGGCCGGACAACGTCCAGGTCAGCTGCATGCCGCTCAACCATGTCGGCGGCATCACCTGCGCCGTCACCACCTGCCTGGTCGGAGGCGGCGAGTTGGTCATGCTCCCGGCCTTCGCGCCCGAGCCGGCGCTGCAGGCGATCGCCAACTACGGCGGGACCAACTTTGGCGGCGTCCCGACGATGTGGAAGCTGATGATCGACCACCCGTCGTTCGCCTCGTACGACGTGAGCTCGCTGCAGGAGGCCGTGATCGGCGGCTCCAACGCGGAGCCGACCCTCTGTCGGCAGATCGTCGAGGCCTTCCCGAACACTAAGCTGACCAACCTCTACGGGCTGTCGGAGTCCTCCGGCGCCGCCGTCCTGTCGGCTCACGATGACACCCTTGAGGAGGTGTCGAGGTACATCGGCGTGACGATCCCCGGCGTCGAGGCGCGGGTTGTCGACCTCGCGGGGACACCGCTGGGCGCCGATGAGGAGGGTGAGCTGCAGCTGCGCGGCGACGGCGTGGCCGCCGGCTACTGGGAGATGCCGGAGGAGTCACGGTCGACCTTCCTGGACGACGGGTGGCTGTCGACCGGTGACATGGCCACCATCACCGCCGACGGGCACATCGCGCTCAAGGGGCGGCTGAAGGAGATGTACGTCCAGGGCGGTTACAACGTCTACCCGGTCGAGGTCGAGAACCTGCTGACCAGCCATCCCGCGGTCGCGATGGCGGCGGGCATCGGCATCGCCGACCCCGTGCTAGGCGAGGTCGGCCGCTACTTCGTGCTCAAGCAGGGTGAGGTGACCGGTGACGAGCTGGTCGAGTTCTGCCGCGGCAAGCTGGCGGACTACAAGGTGCCGCGCGAGATCGTGTTCGTCGACGAGCTGCCGATGACACCGGCTGGCAAGATCGCCAAGGCGCAGCTGCGCGCCCAGTGACCCGCTTCTGTGACGCCTGACTCGCGCAGCGGGTGAACCGTTACCAAATCGGGCTCAGTAGCCTGGGTGCGTGCGTACCCCGACGAGCACCTACCGCCTGCAGATCACGCCCACCTTCACCCTGCACGACGCCGCGAGCCGTCTTGAGTACCTGCATGACCTGGGCGTGGACTGGGTGTATCTCTCCCCGATCCTCGCTGCGGTCCCAGGATCCGAGCACGGTTACGACGTCATCGACCACGGCCGGATCGATCCCGCGCGCGGCGGTGCCGACGGCCTCGCGACGCTGTCGCGCGAGGCGCGCCGTCTCGGCATGGGCATCCTGGTCGACATCGTCCCCAACCACATGGGCGTCGCCCTCCCGCACGAGAACGCCGCCTGGTGGGACCTGCTACGTCTGGGCAGGAAGTCGCCGTACGCCGAGTGGTTCGACGTCGACTGGGACGCCGGCGATGGGCGCCTGCGGATCCCGGTGGTGGGAGACGACGACCTCGGCGCAGACGGCGCGATCGACAACCTGACGATCGTCGACGACGAGCTGCGCTACCACGACAACCGCTACCCGATTGCACCCGGAACCGGCGAGGGGACGCCGCAGCAGGTGCACGACCGACAGCACTACGAGCTCATCGGGTGGCGCCGGGCGGACCACGACCTGAACTACCGACGCTTCTTCGGCATCAACACTCTCGCCGCGGTCCGCGTCGAGGACCCTGCGGTCTTCGATGCAACCCACCGAGAGGTCGGACGTTGGTTCGACGAAGGTCTGGTCGATGGACTGCGCATCGACCATCCCGACGGTCTCCGGGATCCCGCCGGCTACCTGGAGCGCCTGAGGGAGCTTATCGGCGGCGCGTTCATCGTCGTCGAGAAGATCCTGGAGCCGGGCGAGCGCCTGGAGCCGTGGGCCTGCGAGGGCACGACCGGGTACGACACGCTCGGCGTGATCGATCGGGTACTCACCGACCCGGACGGCGAAGGTCCCCTCGGCGACGTCGACACGCATCTGCGCGGCGGCGAGGCGATCGAGTGGCACGACCTGATCCACGACACCAAGCGGGCGATCGCCGACCACACGCTGGGATCGGAGGTGCACCGCATCGGCCGGGAGATCGTCGGCCAGCTGCAGCAACCGCCGAGTGAGCAGATCGACGACGCACTGGCCGAGCTCCTGGCCTGCTTCCCCGTGTACCGGTCCTATCTCCCGTCGGGCGAGACGCACCTGCGGGCAGCTGAGCAGGAGGCGCGCCGCCGGCGGCCGGAGCTTGGCGATCAGCTCGATCAGGTGATGCCGATCCTCGGCGATCCCCAGAACCCCGCTGCGCTGCGCTTCCAGCAAACCAGCGGCATGGTGATGGCCAAGGGGGTGGAGGACACCGCGTTCTACCGCTATCCGCGATTGACGAGCCTGAACGAGGTCGGTGGCGATCCGAGCATCTTCTCGATGGACGTCGAGGAGTTCCACCGCGAGATGCGCCACCGGCAACAGGAATGGCCGGACGCCATGAACGCGCTGTCGACGCACGACACCAAGCGCAGCGAGGACGTCCGGGCCCGGATCACCACGCTGGCACAGTTTCCCGATCGCTGGCGAGCCGTCATCGACCACCTGGAGCACGAGTTCCCCGAGGGCGACAAGGCATTCGGAAACCTCGTGCTGCAGGCGGTCTACGGCTCGTGGTCGCACGACGGGAATACAGCGGATCGCGCGGACCGGCTCGCCGAGTACGCCGTGAAGGCCGCCCGGGAGGCCTCGATCATCACCACCTGGACCGCCAACGATGCGGAGGTCGAGATACAGCTCCGGCGTCTGGCAACCGATGCCGCATCGGACGACCGGATCGGCAGGCTGGTCGTGGAGACCAACCGCGCGTGGGCGAGCAACGTCCTCGCAGCAAAGTTGCTGTCGATCACGATCCCTGGCTTTCCCGATCTATATCAGGGATCTGAGCAGGTCGGCGACAGTCTCGTCGATCCCGACAACCGCCGACCGGTCGAATGGCCGGCCGACACGACCCCGCCTGCCCACCCGGCCGCGGCTGACCTGGGCGCGTTGAAGACGCACGTCGTCCGTGAGGCGCTCCGTCTGCGCCGCGACCGGCCCGAGCTGTTCACTCGCTACGAGGCGCTGCGTGCGTCTGGCGAGAAGGGTCACCATGTGCTTGCCTTCGACCGCGGCGGCTCGATCACCGTCGTCGGACGCTTCTCCTCAGCAGTGGACAGCTGGGGTGCGACCGAGATCGCCATTCCACCAGGAAACTGGCGCGATCTAGTGTCTCACCGCACCTTCTCGGGAGGGCAGGTCGACGTGGCGGAGCTGTTCGACGAGCATCCCGTCGCGCTACTCGTCGCAGAGGATTCCTGATGGAACGCTATGAGGTGTGGGCCCCCGCGGCATCGACGATGCGGCTGCTCGTGGACGACGACGTCATCGAGATGGAGCCGTCGGACGAGGGTTGGTGGTGCGCGGACGGGCCGCGTGGCGACTACGGCTATCAGATAGACGGGGATGACTCGGTGTTGCCAGATCCCCGCAGCAGATGGCAACCGGACGGCGTCCACGGCCGGTCCCGGTTCTTCGACACACAAGCGTTTCAGTGGTCTGACGCGGGGTGGCGTGGTCGGTCGATCGAGGGGGGCGTCATCTACGAGCTCCACGTCGGCGCCTTCACACCCGAGGGCACCTTCGAGGCGGCCGCCGGCCGCCTCGATCACCTTTTGGCGATAGGTGTGACGCACGTCGAGCTGATGCCGGTCAACGCCTTCAACGGCGACTACAACTGGGGATACGACGGAGTCCTCTGGTACGCCGTCCACGAGCGGTACGGGGGGCCGGCTGCATATCAAGAGTTCGTGGATATCTGTCATGCAAAGGGACTGGCCGTCATCCAGGACGTCGTCCACAACCACCTCGGACCGAGCGGGAACTACCTCCCGCGGTTCGGCCCGTATCTCGCCTCCGAGGGACGGTCGGCGTGGGGTGAGCACGTGAACCTGACCGAGCTCGCCGTCCGCGACTACATCCTCGACAACATGGCCTACTGGTTCGAGCAGATGCACGTCGACGGGCTGCGGCTCGATGCCGTCCACGCGCTGAGAGATCTAGGTGGGAAGCACCTGCTGCAGGAGATGGCCGAACGACGTACCCAGCTGGAGGAAACCACCGGCCGCGCTCTCGAGCTGATTGCCGAATCAGACCTGAACGACCCCGTGATGATCACACCGATCGACCACGGCGGATACGGGCTGGATGCTCAGTGGAGCGACGATTTCCACCACGCGCTGCACGTCGCACTCACCGGGGAGGTCGACGGTTACTACGCCGACTTCGCGTCGCTGTCGTCATTGGCGACCGTTCTCGAGCACGGATTCTTCCACGCCGGCAGCTATTCATCCTTCCGAGGCCGGGAGCATGGCCATCCGATCGACACCGATCGGACACCCGCATGGCGACTCGTGGTCAGCGCGCAGAATCACGATCAGATAGGCAACCGCGCGCGCGGTGACCGCATCACCGAGGTGCTCGGCGAGTCCGAGCTGCTGATCGCGGCTCTGATGCTGTACGCCGGACCGTTCACACCCATGCTGTTCATGGGGGAGGAGTGGGCGGCCGCGACTCCCTTCCAGTTCTTCACCTCGCACCCCGAGCCGGAGCTCTGCCGGGCGGTCGCAGACGGACGCCGCGGCGAGTTCGCCAGGATGGGCTGGGATCTGTCGGTCGTTCCAGATCCCCAGCACCCGGGTACCTACGAGGCCTCCCACCTCGACTGGACCGAGCCGGGGCAGAGGCCGAACAAGCGCGTGCTCGACGGCTATCGCCGACTTGCAGAGCTCCGCGTCAGCGTCGCTGCGCTCATCGATCCGGCGTTCGCGACCGGGCACGTCGAGGTCGACGATGAGCGCCAGCGGCTGCGCTTCACGCGCGGCGCCGGTCTCGATCGCCCCGCCGAGGTGATCGTGAACTTCGGAGCCGATCCCTGGGAGATCGGGGTGAGCGCGGACGCCGAGCTGCTGTTCAGCACGGACGCCGGCGTCCGCCTCGTCGGCGGTGCGTTGACCCTGCCGCCGCGGTCAGGGGCACTGCTGCTGCACGCACCATGACACTGCCCGCCGTCAGGGCGGGTGCCGCCAGCGGGCGAGTCGGCTAGGCTGCCGCCAGAGAATCCTTAGCAGAGCGAAAGGCTGGTGCTAGACATGAGCGGGCCGCTGACCGGAATCCGGATCCTCGATCTGACCCGCGTCGTGATGGGGCCGTACGCGACTCAGATCCTTGCCGATCAGGGTGCCGAGGTCATCATGATCGAGAGCCCGGAGCTCGACACCAACCGCATCATGGGTGGCGGGCCGCACGCGGAGCTTTCGGGCGTCGCGCTGAACCTCCTACGCAACAAGCGATCGGTCGTTCTCGACCTCAAGACGGAGGAGGGCCGGGACGCCGTCCAACGGATCGCGGCAACTTGTGATGTCGTCATCGCGACGATGCGGCCCGCCGCTCTCGAGCGACTCGGTGTGTCGTACGAGCAGTTTCGGGAGAACCGCAGCGACCTGATCTACTGCCAGGGGCAAGGATTCCCACTGACCTCCGCACAGCGGGAGGCGGCAGCGTACGACGACGTGATCCAGGCGGCCAGCGGTGTCGCCGACATCTCGCGCCGGGTGTACGGCGAGGGCTACCTGCTGCCCACGATCTTCGCCGACAAGGTGTCTGGAATGGCGATGGCGCAGGCGATCTCGGCTGCGCTCTTTCAGCGTGAGCGCACCGGCGAAGGCTGCCACATCGAGGTCGCGATGCAGCGGACCGCGAGCTCCTTCCTGCTCGTCGAGCACGGCTCGAAGGGGATCACCGAGCCGCCGATGGGGCCGGCCGGCTACGCGCGGATCATGACCAAGGAGCGGCGCGTACATCCGACGCTCGACGGCATGATCCACGTGCTGCCGTACCGCCCGGCGCACTATGACGACCTGTTCGGGACGGTCGACTGGCCCGATCTGAAGGACCGTAGCCGGTACGCCAGGCCCGGCGACTCGATGGAGAACTCGGACTCGCTGTACGCCGACGTACGCCGCGTGATGGCGACGAGGACGACCGACGACTGGATGACGTTCTGCGCCGAGCGGTCGATTCCGGCGGCTCGGGTGGCGACCCTCGACGATCTGGTCGACGCGCTGCCCGTCGTCGAGCATCCCGCAGCGGGCTCCTACCACCTGACCGATACCGCGGCGTACTTCGACGGCGAGGGGGCAGAGCTGCGCAACCACGCACCGCTGCACGGAGCCGATACCGACTCGATTCTCGGTGGGCTCGACTAGCATCTGCACGATAGCGGCCTGCGGGCGCTATCGACGACCGTGTTGTCTCGCCGACGTTCGCCGATGGCGGCGTTTCACCCGGCGTCGGTCGATAAGGCTTCTCACCCAGTGGGGACTATAGGAAGCCGGTGTTGGGGCGCGGGGTGTAGTGCTCCTCCAGCGTGGCGATCTCGGCGCCGGTGAGCTCGACGTCGAGCGCAGCGACCGCATCCGCGAGCTGCTCGGGCTTCGAGGCGCCCACGATCGGTGCGTCCACAACCGGCTTGGACCGCACCCAGGCCAGCGCCACCTGCGCCATCGGAATGCCGCGCTCGCCGGCGATCTGCTCGACGGCGTCCACGATGCGCTGGTCGTCGTCCCGGTAAAGCGTCTTGCCGAACTCGTCGGTGTCGATGCGGCCGGTCGCCTGGTCCCACGGTCGGGTCAGCCGGCCACGTGCGAGCGGGCTCCAGGGGATGACGCCGACGCCCATGTCCAGGCACATCGGGTGCATCTCGCGTTCTTCCTCGCGGGCCAGCAGGTTGTAGTGGTCCTGCATGGAGATGAACGGCGTCCACCCGTTCATGGCCGCCACGTGCTGAGCCTTCGCGAACTGCCAGGCATGCATCGACGAGGCCCCTATATAACGCACCTTGCCGCTGCGGACGAGGTCGTGCAGAGCCTCCATCGTCTCCTCGATCGGCGTCGCGCGATCCCAACGATGTATCTGATACAGGTCGATGTAGTCGGTACCGAGCCTGCGCAGCGAGTCCTCGCACTCGGCCATGATCGCCTTGCGGGAGAGGCCGGCGCCGTACGGTCCTGGGCGCATCCGGTTGCACACCTTGGTAGCGATGACGATGTCGTCGCGGCGGGCCATGTCGGCGAGCGCACGCCCGACGATCTCCTCGGACGAGCCCAGGGAGTAGACGTTGGCGGTGTCGAAGAAGGTGATCCCTGCGTCCAGAGCCTGCTTGATGAAGGGTCGGGACTGGTCCTCCGGAAGCGACCACGGATGGGCTCCTTGGCCAGGGGCCCCGTAGGTCATGCAGCCCAGAGCGATCTGCGATACCACCAGTCCACTGTCGCCGATCCGTACGTAGTCCATCGTTCTCCTCCGTGGCTGGTGGGTTGGCGCTTGCCTGCACGCTACCCGGCGAATGCCAAGCGGCCCGGACGGCGGGGGTGACCGCATCCCCCACGATCGTCCGGTGAACGATCGCCGGTCCATCCCTGTCGCGCTCTGGTATCTGGCGATCGCGGGCCCTGCCTGGTGGGGAGGGGCAATCAGCCTGGTGAGTGGGTTACGACTCGCTATAGCGAGGCAAGACGTACCGCAGGTGGGAAGACATGGGTTGGGATGATGGGTTGGTGCCTACCCTTGCCCATCTTGTCGCCGATGGCTGCGGGCTGCCGTTCGCAGCCGCTGCTACCGACCTCGCCGAGGCAGTCAGCGCTCGCGGGACGGCGGTGGTGGAAGCCCCGCCGGGCACCGGCAAGACGACCCTCGCGCCGGCGATCGTCGTCGGCTGCGTCGAAGGCCGCGTCGTCGTCACGCAGCCGCGGCGGGTGGCCGCCCGCGCCGCTGCCCGACGCCTCGCCTCGCTGACTGGCACGCGGGTCGGCGAGCTGGTCGGGTTCACGGTGCGTGGCGAGCGCGCGACCAGCCCCGGGATGAGGATCGAGATCGTGACGCCGGGAGTGCTGCTTCGCCGGCTGCTCGCGGATCCCGCGCTGGACGGCGTCGGGGCGGTGATCCTCGACGAGGTGCACGAGCGTGGGTTGGAGACGGACCTTTTGACCGGCCTGCTGAGCGAGGTACGGGAGCTCCGTGAGGATCTGGTGCTGGTGGCGATGTCGGCGACGCTGGACGCCGCAGGGCTGGCGACGCTCATCGACGGCCCGGACGGCGCAGCGCCGGTGGTGGGGTGCCCGGCGGCGTCCTACCCGCTTGCGGTCTACTGGGCGCCGCCGACTGGCCCGGCAATGGACGCCCGCGGCGTGAATCGCGCATTTCTCCAGCATGTAAGCGAAGTAGCGGTGCGCGCGTTCGACGAGCGTCCGGACGGCGGGGATCTGCTGGTGTTCCTGCCGGGAGTGCGCGAGGTCTCCGATGTCGCTAGCCGGCTCCGTGGCCGGGTCCCGGCCGAGGTGCTGGAGCTGCACGGCCGGGTAAATGCCCGCGAGCAGGACCGCGCGGTCTCTGGCCGCCGGCCGGGCGAGCCCGCCCGCATCGTCGTCTCGACCGCTCTGGCCGAGTCCTCGCTGACGGTGGACGGCGTCCGCGCGGTGGTGGACGCGGGGCTGGCCCGTGAGCCGCGACGGGACGCGATGCGCGGCATGTCGGGCCTGGTGACGGTCACCTGTTCGCGTGCATCCGCTGATCAGCGAGCCGGTCGCGCGGCCCGACAGGGGCCCGGCGTGGTGTGGCGCTGCTACGACGAGCGGGCGTACGCCGCGATGCGCCCGCAGGTCACTCCCGAGGCCGCCACCGCGGATCTCACCGCCGCGCTGCTCACCCTCGCCTGCTGGGGAGCGCCGCGTGGCGAGGGGTTACGCCTGCCGTCGGCGCTACCCGCGGGCGCCATCCGCGACGCGGAGCGTGTGCTGCGCTCGCTCGGTGCGGTAGACGAGGAGGGCCGAGTGACGAGTGTCGGTCGCGCACTCGCTGCCGTTCCGGCGGACCCGCGATGGGCCCGCGCACTGGTCGACGGCGCCGCACTCGTCGGCCGGCGCCGCGCGGCCGAGATCGTGGCCTCGGTCGAGCTCGACGCCGGCCGCGGCGAGCCGGACCTCGATCGAGCACTTTCCTTGTTACGTAAGGGAAGCGGGCCGGACGGCGCGCGCTGGCGAACAGAGATCGCGCGGCTCGAACGCGCCGTGCCGGCCGACCGACCTCACGAGCTTTCCGGAACGTCTCATTCCACGGGGACCGTAATCGCGCTGGCCTTCCCTGAGCGGGTCGCGCGGCGTACCGGCGCGAGCTACCTGCTGGCATCGGGCACTCGAGCTGCGGCGCCGGCCGCCCTCGCTGGGCACGAATGGCTCGCGGTTGCCAACGTGACCAGAGCTGATGGCGCGGCCGCGGCGGGTACCGGCGCGGTGATCCGGGCCGGCGCCGCGCTCGATGAGGCTACGGCCCGCCAAGCTGCGAGCCACCTGGTGTCGACCGAGACCCGCGGGGCCATCGATCAGGGACGACTCACCGCTCGGCGGCTCACGGTGCTGGGTGCGATCGAGCTGAGCTCGACACCGGTGCCGGCGTCCGAGGTGGGGGAAGAGGCGGTGCGTGACGCGGTGCGTTCAGAGGGCCTGGCGGTCATCGGCTGGTCGGATAGCGCCGATCTGCTGCGCCGTCGCCTCGCGCTGCTTCGCAGACATTTTGGCGATCCGTGGCCCGATATGGCGGAGGAGGCGCTCCTCGCCCGCCTTGATGAGTGGCTCGGCCCGGAGCTGACGCAGGCGGCCGTATCGGGGCGGTTGCGCTCGATCGACTTCACGAGCCCGCTGGGACGGCTGCTGCCATGGCCGGACGCCGTCCGTCTGGACGAGCTGGTGCCTGAGCGGCTAGTCGTGCCCAGCGGGTCGGCGGTGCGGCTGGACTACCCACCACCCGACGAGGACGGCCCGGTCGTGTGTGCAGTGAAGCTGCAGGAGTGCTTCGGGCTCGCTGAATCGCCGACGATCCTGGACGGCCGGGTGCGGGTGCTATTCCACCTGCTGTCGCCGGCCCGCCGTCCGCTCGCCGTCACCGACGACCTGGCCTCGTTCTGGGCGGGGCCCTACGCGCAGGTGCGTGCCGAGATGCGTGGGCGGTACCCGAAGCATCCGTGGCCGGAAGACCCGTGGAGCGCCCCAGCCACCGCCCGCACCAACCGCCGTTGACCCCAAAATCGGGGGAGTGGGGAGGCTATGTGCGGAGCTGGGCCATGATGGGCGCGGTCTTGACGAGCTCGTCAAGCAGGGCTGTTGCCGACTTGGTTACCGGTTCGGACGGCGAGAAGGTCTGTTTGTCGTCGCTGACCATCCCGGCCACGTTGGGGATCGCCACGGCGGCGTTCATCGGGAACATCTGCACGGTGGTGACCACCTGCTTCATCATTTGCACCGCCCGCATTCCGCCGGAGATGCCGCCGTACGACACGAAACCGACCGGCTTGTTGCCCCACTCCAAGTACAGATAGTCCAGGGCGTTCTTGAACTGGGCGTTGAAGCCGTAGTTGTACTCCGGGGTGACGAACACGATCGCGTCCGACCCGGCTATCCGCTCCGACCAGTCCTTGGTGTGTTGATGGGTGTACTTCTGCATCCGCGGATGGTTGGGCTCGTTCATGAACGGCAGGTTGATCTCCGCGAGATCGGCGACCTGCACTTCGAGCCCGCCGTGCTCTCGCGCGACCCCGGCGAACCACTCGCCGACCGACTTGCCGACCCGGCCCGGGCGGGTACTGCAGATGATGATTTGAAGGACAGGCTTCAACACGGGACTCCCAATCTGTTGGCGGCTGCTCAGCCCCGCAGTCTATGGACCCGACGCGACCGGGGGTCGAGCCCAGCCGGCTGCCGGGTCGAGGGGCCCGTCATACGACGGCGGCGATGAGGATCGCGCCCAGCGCGATAGTGCAGAAGATCTCGCCGATCCCCAGGGACTTGGCGCTCAGGGTCTTGCCCCGCATGGGCCACAACATCGGGACGGCGAGCGACCGCACCGTCATCACCGCGAAGAACAGCACCAGCCCGAGCCAGACGCCGTCCCCCACGAGCAGTTGCTCACGCAGTAACCCTCGCGACAGGAAGGCTGCGATTGTGAAGGCCGCGTGCCAGGCGACCGAAGCGACGACGTACGACAGGTGGCCGCGCTCGCGGATCATCGTCTTGACGTACAGGACGGTGCCGAAGAAGTATCCGAAGCACGCCAGCATGATCAGCGCAATCCGGTCGTACGGTGCCTCGCCCAGCCCATCGAAGAAGTCGAACAGCCCGTCGGCGTACACCACGGCAGGCATCAGGCAGGCCGCAGCGACGGTCGTCGCGCCGGAGATCAGCGAGCGCTCGTCGCGCTGGTAGGCGGAGTACAGCCCCACCGCCAGGAGCGGCGCGAACGCCAGCACCCAGGACCACACGCTGGGCTGCAGCACGAGCGTCAGCAGTCCGAGGACGCTGGAGGCCACCACGTACGCCCTGACCGGTGGGAAGTACCGGGGTTTGCGGCGCGACTTCAGCCATAGCGAGGTGGCGAAGAAGGCGAAGTAGTCGACCATCCAGAAGGCGAACAGGACGACGTCGGCGAGCTCGAAGCGCCCGTCGGCGATCGTCGCGATCAGCCCGAGGAGGTACGGCGCGATGAGCATCGCCCAGGCGCCGTGCTGGCTGGGCACCCAGCCTGGCGAGCGCTTCTTGCGCTTTGCGGGTCGCCTCCCCGGTCGGGCGGGCGCCTTCCCTGCGGCGGGCGTACCCCGCGTCTTCCCCGCCCCCCCCGCCAGTGGCGCGGTATTCACCGTGAGTAGTAGGCCGGGGTCACTCGACGGCCAGCCCGCGCAGCACCGTCTTGCGGGTCTTGCCCACCGAGGGGCGGGGCCGCTCGGCGGCCTGCACGAACCGGCTGGGTACCTTGAAGCGCGCCAGCCGCTCCTGGCACCAGCTCTCGAGCGCCTCGCCGTCGAAATGATGGTCGGCCGCGACCACGACGTAGACCACGATCATCTCGTCGCGCATCTCGTCCGGAGCGCCGACCGCCGCGCACTCGAAGACGCTCGGGTGCGCGTTGACCACCCGCTCGACCTCGCCAGCGGCAACGTTCTCACCCGCCCGCTTGATCATGTCCTTGGTGCGATCGACGAAGTAGTAGAAGCCGTCGGCGTGCCGGCGTACGACGTCGCCGGTGCGCAGCCACCCGCCGCCGAAGGTCTCGGCGGTGGCGTCGGGGGTCTTCCAGTAGCCCTGCGCGATGTTCTGGCCGGGGCGGCCCGCGACCTGCAGCTCGCCCGGCTCGCCGGCGGCGGCCTCGTTGCCGTGCTCGTCGACGATCCGCAGCCGGACGCCGGGTAGCTCGCGTCCCATCGAGTCCGGACGCCGTTGCGCGCTCACCGGGTTGATGGTCGGTGGCAGCACCGTCTCGGTCATTCCGTAGCCGTGCACGAGCCGGGTGTTGAATCGTCGCTCGAACTCCGCCGCCTGCTCGCCGGTGATCGCCTGGGCGAACATCGTGGTGCGCAGCCGTGAGTACTTGTCGTGCCGGCTCTCTGGCTGGGCGAGGATCATCCGGATCGGGGCGCCGAACAGCGAGGCCAGGGTCGCGTCGTGCCGTCGTGCCTGCGCACCGTACTTCGAGGCGCTGAACGTCGGCATCACCGCGATCGAGGCACCGACGTACAGCGCGGACATCGTGCAGTAGTACTGCGCGTTGGCGTGGAAGAACGGCAATACGATCAGCCACCGGTCGTCGGGTCCCACGCTGAAGTGCTCGGCGCAGGCGGTTCCGACGCTCACGTAGTTGGCGTTGGTGATCATCACGCCCTTGGGCAGGCTGGTCGTGCCGGAGGTGTAGAGGATCGCCGCCAGGTCGCTGCCCAGCGCCGGGGTGGGGTGGGTCGGCGCCGCCTTCTCGGCCTGCTCGGCCAGTTGCGAGCGGGTAAGCACCCGGATGCCGGGCGCGATCGCCTCCTTCACCGTGTCGATCAGGTCGTCGTCCGCGATGCTCGCGCTCGCCCCCGAGTCGCTGACGAGGTGCTGCAGCTCCGCGGCGGTGGACAGCGGGTTGGTCGGCACGAGGACCGCGCCGATGGCGTTGGCGCCCAGCCACAGGTCGAGGAATTCGGGGCAGTTCGGCAGGTGGACGTGGACCCGGTCGCCGCGGTGCACACCCAGTTGCCGCAGGACGGCGGCCGCCCGCAGCGACCGGTCCATCTGCTGCTGGTAGGTGACCTGCTTGACCAGACCTGCCGGGCTCTCGTAACTGGCGAACCTGCGGGTGGGCAGGTGCGACCAGCGCTCGAGCAGACGGAAAGGGGAAACAGCATCGAACACCGATTGACCGCCCTGCTTGCTTGAAGTCGGAGTGTCCCCAACGATAGGCCGGGCCGCATCGTGCTCGCCAGGTGGTAGCCACCTCGCGATGGGTAGAGGCTGTTAGGGCGTCACTCGGCGAGCCAGGCGGCGAAGGCGTCGAAGGAATAGGGCCGTCCGAGGAACCGCTCGACCAGGTCGGCGGCGTCCTGCGAGCCACCCGGCGCCAGCACGTTGTCGCGATACCGGCGAGCGATCGCCTCGTTAAGCATGTCGTCGCGATCGAACGCGCTGAACATGTCCTTGGCGATGACCAGCGACCACATGTAGGTGTAGTAGCCGCTCGAGTAGCCGTCCAGATGCCCGAATGAGGTGTGGAAATGGGTCCCCTCGATGTACGGGAAGAGACTGTACTGCTGCTGGAGCTCCTTCAGCCGCGCCGTGAGGTCGTCGTACCGCTGGATGTGGAACCAGTAGGAGAGTGCCGCGTAGAACATCTGGGTCCGCGCGAAGTAGCCCTTGCCGAAGTCGTCTGCCCTGCGCATCGCCTCCACCAGCTCCCGCGGAATCGGCTCACCGGCGGCGTTCGTGGCGAAGGTCTGCAGAACGTCGGCGTCCCACGCCCACTCCTCGAGCATCTGGCTGGGGGCCTCGACGAAGTCCCACTCGGTGGCCACGCCGGAGAATCGCTTCCAGGTCTGCCGCCCGGCCACGATGTGGTGCACGAGGTGCCCGAACTCGTGGAACAGTGTGGTGACGTCCGAGTGCTCCATCAAACCGCGGCTGAAGTTGCAGCCCAGGATGCCCTCGGGCAGCTGGCGGTCGGTGAGGCCGCTGACGAGGCTGAACTGCGCGGCGTGCTTGAATTTGCCCTCGCGCGGGTGCAGGTCCAGATGGATGCGGCCGATGTGCTCGCCGCTGTCGGTCAGGTAGACGTCGTACGACGCGATGTCGGGGTCCCACATGCCGGCGTCCACCGGCTCGTAGCGCAACCCGAACAGCCGCCCGGTCACCTCCAGCAGGCCGGTGCGGACCTTGGCGAAGTCGAAGTACTGACGCACCTGCTGCGCGTCGACGTCCAGCTGCTCCTTGCGCACCAGCTCGGAGTAGTAGGAGAGGTCGGCGGCGTCGATCGTCGTCGCGTCAGGGCGGTCCTGCTGCAGGCGGGCGAGGACGATGTCGCGGTCGCGCTTGCCCGATTCCTCGGCGGCGGCGCTGATCTTGTCGATGAACTCGATGATCGCCGCGCCGTCACCGATCATCTTGGTCTCGGCGTTGTAGTCGGCCCAGGAGTCGTAGCCGAGCAGCCCGGCGTACTCCGCGCGCAGCGCGAAGAGCTCCTTCTGCAGGTCGTCGTTGACCGGCCAGCCGCGGTTCAGGAACTCCACCCGGAGCTCGCGGCGGGCTGCGGCGTCGGTGCTGAAGGTGCTGAAGGGGATGACGTCGGGGTAGTCGGTGGTGACGGTGACCTTGCCGTCGTCACCGGCCGGGTGCGCCTCGATCCAGTCCTCTGGAAGGCCGTCGAGGCTGGCCGGGTCGACCTTGATCGAGCGGACGTCGCTGCGCAGGTTCTTGCTCAGCTCCTGGCTGATGACGACGGTGCGCTCGTTGATCGCCTTGAGGCGCTCGCGGGTCTGCTCGTCCTGGTCGACGCCGGAGCGGGTGAAGTCCTGGCGGACCTTGCTCAGCAGCCGGCGGGCCTCGTCGTCCAGCCCTTCCTCGCTCAGGCTCGCGAACACCTCGTAGAGGTCGCGGTCCAGACCGATCTCGGTATAGAACCGGGAGATCTCCTGGCTGACCTGGTCAGCGGACTCGCGGGCCTGCTGCGAGGTGTGCAGCTGGCTGAAGCTGCTGGCGATCGAGCCGACGCCACCGACCGCGACGCCGAGGTCGTTCCACCGATGCAGCACGTCGAGGGCGTCGGGGTCGGCCAGCTGCTTGATCTGCGCGACGATCTCGCGGCCGGTGGCGAGCGCCTGCTCGCCCCGCTCGCTGATCCAGGCATGGGCAGTCTCGATCGGCGGTAGCTGAAGGGTCATATGTTGAGGCTATAGACCGGCCAACGAAAGCGTTGATGCATCTACCCGAGTTGAGAAATCCTGCTGCCCGAGGGGTCTCTCCCGGAGAGCGGCGATGTGGGCGGTGCCGTGGGAGGCGAGGGCGCTGTGTGCTCGTTCGGGTCATACTGCGATGACTCGTCCGGCTCATCCTGCGATGAGAGGTCTGTGCTGGAGAGCTTTGACGGGGACTTGTCGGCCTCTGGCAGCGAACGGGTCCGTGGGGGAGTCGTCTTGGCAATCTTAAGCCTGCTCAAGACTTCGTCGTAGAAGTTCTCGACCCCCTTCTGGACCGAATTAACGAATCCGCCAGTTCCGCTCTTGTTTGTGCTCAGTGCGACACCTCGAGAGAGACGGAATCCACGAATCTCCCTCCCGGCGTCGGGCACGAGAGCGTCAGGATTCTCAACGAGAGCGGCGAGTCGTACCACCGGTGGTGGTGTGCGGCTGTTCTTGACAAGTGCAGCCACGTCGAGATCGAATTCAATACCGGCCAACTGTTTAGTGAGCCGCATCACGCGAGTCCGCTGTCGCGCGCTGTCGCTCGCGTCGACCACAGTTGAGCAGGTCAGGAGTGAAGACCGCAGGTCTGCGACCATAGCAATTGTGCTGTGCGCGTCTGGTATGCGAATCTCTCCGCTGAGACGGCCGTCCTCGACTAGTTCTTTAAGTACTGTGTCGGATCTGATGGCAGGATCCCTTGTTTCGGCGCGGGAGAGTACTTGGGTCACTTCGGATCCCAAACGTCGACCAAGTTGGAGGGAAACGAACCGCACTAGTGCGTCCCATCGCTGTGCGACTTCTCGGGCGCCTGGATCCCCAATGCGAACAGTGTTGTTGCAAACTCCGGAGCGCACAGATGTCCAGTGGCTGCCCATATCGGTGAATTCGAGCGCGCCCGACCCGTCGTACTCCAGGTAACGGATCAGTTCACCGAGGATCCACGCCTGCTCAGGATCTGAAACACCGCGGTGCTCCTTCTGGATCACCGCGGTCGTTAGTACTTCGGACCAGGATAAGTGCGCGAGTTGCACTCTTCGAAGGCGGCGGCGATCGACGGGCGTCGGATGGGTGCCGGGCAGTGGTGGAACCTGGTTCGAGATCGTGAGGACGGCGTCATAGCCCTCCTGGAGTGCGATTGAGATGTAGTTGTCGACCTGCTCCAATGAGAGCTCGTTCTTATCGGTCTTGACCTCGACTAGAGCAGTCCAAGTTCGGGAACCGCGGGTCACGCGAATAAGTCCGTCGGGTCTCAATTCTTTGCCGTTCAAGGTGAACGGCACTTCAATGTACGTCTCCAGCGGACCCGCTGGCGCTCCTAGGGGTCGGCAGATCGATTGCCCGAAATCCCGTACGACGCCCATCACGGCCAAGAGGGCAGACGTCGCACGCCGTTCCTGTTCTCGACCCTTACCGATTCCGGACGTCGGGATGAGGCGTGCCTCATGCCAGGATTTCGCAGACATGACTCGAACATAGATGATGTTCTACAGAATTCCTTGAACCTGGGCGCATTCGTGACAGGTCGGGGGCGGTGCCGCAGCGCGCGAGCCGCCCTCGGTTTCGGCTCGACGACCGGCGTAACCTCCTGGGGGTCACCTAGGAGGCCTTCATGCTGCTTCGTCTGCTGCGCGGGCATCTGCGACCGTACGCCGCTCTGATCGCGGGGATCGTCGCGCTGCAGCTGGCCGGCACCATTGCCAACCTCTATCTGCCGAGCCTGAACGCCGACATCATCGACAAGGGCGTGGCCGTTGGCGACAACGACTACATTCTCTCGATCGGCTTTACATTCTCTCGATCGGCTTCTGGATGCTCGTCGTGACCGCGCTCAGCATCACCTGCTCCATCGCCGCCACCTACCTCGCGGCGAGGGCCGCGATGGGCTTCGGTCGTGACGTCCGTGCCTCGGTCTTCGAGCGCGTCGGTGAGTTCTCGGCGCGCGAGGTCGGCCAGTTCGGCGCGCCCTCGCTGATCACCCGGACGACGAACGACGTCCAGCAGGTGCAGATGCTGGTCGTGATGACGCTGGGGATGATGATCAGCGCGCCGATCATGGCGGTCGGCGGCATCGTCATGGCGCTGCAGCAGGACGTGGGGCTGTCGTGGCTGATGGCCGTCAGCGTCCCGGCGCTCGCGGTTGCGGTCACTCTGATCATCCGGCGCATGGTGCCGCTGTTCCGCCAGAACCAGCTGCTGATCGACGAGGTGAACGGCGTACTGCGGGAGCAGATCACCGGCATCCGGGTGGTTCGCGCATTCGTGCGTGAGCAGCACGAGACCGCGCGGTTCGAGGACTCCAACGCCCGGCTCACTGCGGTCGCGATCTCCGCGGGCCGCTACATGATGACGCTGTTCCCGACCGTGATGCTCGTGCTCAACGTCTCGAGCGTCGCGGTGCTGTGGTTCGGAGGTCAGCGGGTCGAGAACGGCGAGATGCAGGTCGGCTCGTTGACCGCCTTCCTGGCCTACTTGATGCAGATCCTCATGGCGGTCATGATGGCCAGCTTCATGATGATGATGGTGCCGCGGGCGTCGGTCAGCGCCGAGCGCATCGTCGAGGTCCTCGACACATACTCCTCGGTCGTGCCGCCGGAGAACCCGGTGACCGAGGTCGCCGGGCCGGCGACCGTGGCCTTCGACCACGTCGAGTTCACCTTCCCCGGCGCCGATCAGCCGGTGCTGCGGGACATCACCTTCACCGCCGAACCGGGCCGGACGACGGCCATCATCGGCTCCACCGGCTCCGGCAAGACCACGCTGCTGAACCTGATCCCACGGCTGGTCGACGTCACCGATGGCGCGGTGCGCATCCACGACGTCGATGTCCGCCGGCTCGACCCACAGCTGCTGTGGCGCGGCATCGGCCTGGTGCCGCAGCGGCCCTACCTCTTCAGCGGCACCGTGGCGAGCAACCTGCGCTACGGCAACCCGGCCGCCACCGACGACGATCTCTGGGAGGCATTGCGGATCGCCCAGGCGGCGGACTTCGTCGCCGATCTCGGTGGCCTCGACGCCGCGATCGCGCAGGGCGGCACCAACGTGTCGGGTGGGCAGCGTCAGCGGCTGTCGATCGCCCGTGCCCTGGTCAGCAAGCCCGAGATCTATCTCTTCGACGACTCCTTCTCGGCCCTCGACCTCGGGACCGACGCGCGGCTGCGCGCCGCGCTCGAGCCGGTAACCCGCGACGCGGTGATGATCGTCGTCGCGCAACGGGTGTCGACGATCGTGGACGCCGATCAGATCATCGTCCTCGAGGACGGCGCGATCGTCGGTCGCGGCACGCACCGCGAGCTGCTCGAGCACTGCCAGACGTACGCCGAGATCGTCGAGTCGCAGGCCGCGGCGGAGGTGTCATGATGCGCCGCGACCCCAAGCGCCCGGTGGCCGACAACCCAATCGCCGGTGCGAGTCCGCCGGAGGTCGCCGTGCCGACCGAGGCTGCGGTCCCCGGTGGAGCCGTACCGGGCGGCGTGGCGGCGGCGACCGAGGTCGACGAGCAGGACGGTCCTGAGCGACTGCCCGAGGCGAGTCGCAACCAGGGCGGGCCGCCGCACGCGATGATGGGGCGCCCGGTCGAGAAGTCGTTGAACTTCTGGCCCTCGACCAGGCGCCTCCTGGGCTGGCTCATACCAGAACGGCTCAAGGCGCTGGCGGTCGTCGTGCTCGCCGTGATCGCGGTCGTGCTCTCGGTGGTCGCGCCGCTGATCCTTGGCCGCGCGATGGACATCATCTTCGGCGGATCGATCGGCAGCCAGCTGCCCGGCGGGGGGACTCGTCAGCAGGTGCTCGACGGGCTGCGCGCCTCCGGTGACGATCGGATGGCGGACATGCTCTCGACGATGCCGTTCGTGCCCGGCCGCGGGATCGACTTCGACCATCTCGGACGCACGCTGCTGGTGGTGCTGGTGCTGTACGTCCTGTCCTCGGCGTTCCAGTGGCTGACCGGCTTCCTGCTCAACGACGTCGTCCAGAGCACCGTGCGCCGCATGCGTCAGACCGTGGAGCGCAAGCTGCACCGGCTGCCGCTCGCGTACTTCGACCGGCGTCCGCGCGGCGAGATCCTCAGCCGCGTCACCAACGACATCGACAACATCGCGCAGACCCTCACCCAGACCCTCAGCCAGCTGCTGACCGCGCTGCTGACGGTAATCGGCGTGGTCGTTATGATGTTCGTGATCTCTCCGCTGCTCGCCTTGATCGCGCTGGTCACGATCCCGCTCAGCGGCCTGGTCACGGCGCTGATCGGCAAGCGCTCGCAGAAGAAGTTCATCGCGCAGTGGACGCACACCGGCGAGCTCAACGGCCAGATCGAGGAGGCCTTCACCGGACATGAGCTCGTAAAGGTGTTCGGCCGGCAGAAGGAGGTCTCAGCCGAGTTCGCGAGGACGAACGAGAAGCTCTACGAGGCGGCCTTCGGGGCGCAGTTCATCAGCGGCATGATCATGCCGATCATGTTCTTCATCGGGAACCTGAACTACGTCGCGATCGCCGTCATAGGTGGACTCCGGATCACCTCGGGCGCGATGACGCTCGGCGAGGTGCAGGCCTTCATCCAGTACTCTCAGCGCTTCACCCAGCCGCTGACCCAGGTCGCGTCGATGGCCAACCTGCTGCAGTCCGGTGTGGCGAGCGCCGAGCGGGTGTTCTCGCTGATGGACGCTGCCGAGGAATCCCCCGAACCCGCCGAGAACCTCGACGAGCCGGGCCCGGGCCGCGTCGAGTTCGAGCACATCTCCTTCTCGTACAAGAAGGACCAGCCGCTGATCACCGACCTGTCGCTGATCGCCGAGCCCGGGCAGACCGTCGCCATCGTGGGGCCCACGGGTGCGGGCAAGACGACGCTGGTCAACCTGATCATGCGCTTCTACGAGCTGGATGCTGGCCGCATCACCCTCGATGGCGTCGACATCGCCGAGCTGCCACGTCAGCAGCTTCGCGAGCGGATCGGGATGGTGCTGCAGGACTCGTGGCTGTTCGGCGGCACGATCCGCGACAACATCGCGTACGGCAAGCCGTCGGCGTCCGAGGAGGAGATCCTGGCCGCAGCCCGCGCGACCTACGTCGACCGGTTCGTGCACTCGCTGCCTGACGGTTACGACACCGTCATCGATGAGGAGGCCTCGAACGTCTCCGCGGGCGAGAAGCAGCTGATCACCATCGCGCGGGCGTTCATCAGTCAGCCCTCCCTGCTGATCCTGGACGAGGCGACGTCCTCGGTGGACACCCGCACGGAGCTGCTGGTGCAGAAGGCGATGTCGGCGCTGCGCAGCGACCGGACGTCGTTCGTCATCGCGCACCGCCTCTCGACGATCCGCGACGCCGACCTGATCCTGGTCATGGAGGACGGCGCCATCGTCGAGCAGGGCACGCACGATGCGCTGCTGGAGCAGCATGGCGCCTACTGGCGGCTGTACAACGCGCAGTTCACCGCCGCCGTCGCCGCCGAGTAGCCACCCAACGCCTGAGCCCGACCTGCGGGGCAGTGGAGCACGATAACCACTCGTTAGCGTGCTCCACTGCCCCGCAGAACGAAATCAGCGGGGCGGGAGGACGACGTTGTCGAGCAGCCGCGGCTTGCCCAGCCGGACGGCGAGCGAGGCCAGTGCGCCGACCGCGGGGTCGACGTGGTCGAGCTCCTCGAGGGTGTCGGGGTGCGCGATGCTGACGTAGTCCGGCTCGGCGAGTGGCTCGGCGTCCAGCACCTGCATCATCGCCGACCGCAGCAACGCGCCGTGGGTCTCGCCGTCCTGCCAGGCCTTCTCGACCGCGTCGAGCGCCCGGCGCAGCACCACGGCCCGCTCCCGCTCGGTCGGGTCGAGATAGCTGTTGCGGCTGCTCATCGCCAGCCCGTCCGGCTCGCGGATCGTGGGGGAGGCGATGACCTCCAGCGGCATGCCGAGGTCGCCCACCATCTTCTTGACCACCACCACCTGCTGCGCATCCTTCTGCCCGAAGTACGCGCGGGTGGGCTGGACGACGTTGAAGATCACCGACAGCACCGTGCTGACGCCGCGGAAGTGGCCCGGACGATGCGCACCTTCGAGCCCGTCGGTGATGCCCTCGACGTCCACGTAGGTGTCGAAGCCGGGCGGATACACGTCGGTGTCGGACGGCGTCCACACTACGTCGCAGCCGGTCTCTTCGAGCAGCGCCAGGTCTCGCTCGCGGTCGCGCGGATACGAGCCGAGGTCCTCCTTCGGACCGAACTGCAGCGGGTTCACGAAGATCGTCGCGATTGCGGCGCCGCACTCCTTCTTGGCCCGGCGGACCAGCGACAGGTGCCCGTCGTGCAGGTAGCCCATCGTCGGCACGAGACCGACGACATCGAGCTCGGCGCGGGCGGCCCGCAGCTCCTCGCGGGTGGTCACGACCCTCATCGGCCCGCCTCGTCGTCGATCGCGGCCAGCGCTGCTGCGAGGACGTCGTCGTCCATCTTCGAGCTGTTCGCGTCGGTGGGGAAGGCGCCGGAGCGGACGTCGGCCGCGTACTCATCGAGCCCGCCGAGCGCCTCGTCCGCGAGTGTGCGATAGCGACGCGTGTGCCGCGGGACGAAGTCCTCGTAGAGCCCGAGAAGGTCGTGCCACACCTGCACCTGGCCGCTGGTGTCTGGTCCGGCGCCGATGCCGATGGTGGGGACGTCGAGCCGCTCGGTGATCGCCTTCGCGAGCGGCGCGGGGATCAGCTCGAAGACGACGGCCCAGCAGCCGGCCTCCTGCAGCGCGAGCGCGTCGCGCATCAGCTGTGCGGCGGCGTCCGCCTCGCGGGCCTGCACCTTCATGCCGATCGTGTTCACCGACTGCGGCGTGAACCCGAGATGCCCCATGACGGGCACGCCCTCGGCGATCAGCGCCTTGATCGTCGCTACTCGGGAGGCGCCGCCCTCGAGCTTCACGGACTGGCAGCCGGCCTCGGCCATCAACCGGCCGGCGTTGCGCAGCGCGTCGGAGGTCTCGGCGTACGCCATGAACGGCAGATCAGAGATCACCAGGGGCCGCTGAGCGCCGCGCATCACCATCTTCGTGTGGTAGATGATGTCGTCGACCGTCACCGGCAGCGTCGAGTCGCGACCCTGCATCACCATCCCGAGGGAGTCGCCGACCAGGATCATGTCGATGCCGCTGCGCTCGACGAGCGCGGCCGAGGTGTAGTCGTAGGCAGTGATCATCGTGATGCGCCGGTCTTCGGCGTGCATGCGTGCAATATCGGCGATCGAGGTACGGCGGGCCATGGCTCCTCCGGGGATGGGTCCGGGTGGTCTATCGGGGGCTCGATGCTCGGCGAATTCCGTAGAGCGTAAGTGCTGCTATTGATCCGGTGGGGGTTGTGTGAGCAACGCCTTGAGGGCACCGATTCGGTCGGGGTCGAGTCCTCGCTCGGCCACCAGTCCGAGGGTGGCCAGGCCTGCGGCGCGGTACAGGTCCGCCGTGGCGCCGCTGCCGAGAGCGGCGAGGTGACGCTCGATCGTCCCGACATCGCCGCGGACCGCCGGGCCGGTCAGCCCGTGCGGCAGCCCGTTGGTGGCGAGCCCGTCGAGGGTGCTGCGCATGAGCGGCAGCAGTGCCGACAACGCCTCGTCGCGGTCGAGGCCGCACTCGGCGAGCAGCCCGGCGGCATGCGCGATCAGGGTGACCGAGTAGTTGGCTGCCAGGACGGCGGCCGCGTGATACCGAGTGCGATCGGATGCCGCGAGCGGCAGCGGCTTACCACCGAGTCGGTGGGTGAGCTCGACGAGCGCCGTCCGCAGTGGCTCGTCGGCGGTGATCCCCCAGGTGATGCCGCTCTGCAGCGGCGTACCGACGGTGGCGAAGGCCTGCAGCGGGTGCCAGGCGCCGACCTGATGCCCGGCTTCCGCCAGTGGCTGCAAAGGGGTGAGATCGAGCGCGCCGGAGCAGTGCACGAACGCTGTTGCGGGCAGCACCTCGTCGGCGAGCCGCGTGGCGGTCTGGGCGATGGCGTCGTCCGGCACGCAAAGCACGACGAGATCGGCCGGCGGCGGGATGGTTCTGCCGGAGGTGAGCCGCGCATCGATGTCTGCGGCATCCAGTGCGGTGCCGAGCGCCGTCCCCACACGGCCGCGGCCCAGGATCACGATGTCCACGCCCTTGAGTCTGTCAGGTGGCACATGACACCCCAGTCACGTTCACATATCGTCAGAGCAGACACCCTGTGACAGGAGACACGCGTGACGCAGCCCCTCTATCCCGGATCGGTCGCCGAGACCCCCGACATCCAGCAGGCCAGGTCGTGGTGCTTCAGCGCCCACCTGACCCGGCTGGCGCAGAAGCAGCCGGACAAGCTGGCCATGAAGTGCGGCGAGGACACCCTCACCTACGGCCAGCTCGACACCAAGGTCACCAAGCTCGCTAACGCGCTGCGCGAAGCCGGCATCGAGCGCGGCGACCGGGTCGCGACCGTCTGCATGAACCACCTCGAGCACATCATCACCTTCTGGGCCGCCTGGCGACTGGGCGCGGTGATCGTGCCGATGAACTTCCGTCTCGCGCCATCCGAGCTGACCTACCTGATCACCGACTCGGGCGCCAAGGCGCTGGTCATCGACGGCATGTTCGACAAGCTCGAGGAAGTCGCCCGTCAGCAGCTCAGTGCCCACCTCGTCGTCGGCGACAGCGACAGCGGCGCGCGGGACTTCACCGAGTTCCTCGAGACCGGCAGCGGCGAACACGACTACGTGCACGTGGAGGAGCAGGAGCTCTGCGCGATCATGTACACCTCGGGCACCACCGGGCTGCCCAAGGGCGCGATGCTCAGCTACACCAACCTGCTCGCGCAGACCCACAACGTCATGTCGATCTTCAAGATCTCTGGCGAGGACGAGATCAACCTGTGCGGCGTCCCGCTGTTCCACATCGCCGGGATCGGGGGACTGCTGCCGAACTTCCGGGTCGGCGGGCACACCGTCATCCAGCGACTCGGCGCGTTCGACCCGCAGGCGACGATGGAGCTGATCCGCGACGAGGGCATCACGCAGTGCTTCCTGGTGCCGACGCAGTGGCAGGCGGTCTGCTCGTTGCCGCCGCTCGATCCGCCGATCACCTCGCTGCGGCGGATCTCGTGGGGTGCGGCTCCGACGACTAAGGGGATCCTCGAGGCGATGGAGCGCACCTTCCCGGGCGTGGAGAACATCGCGGTCTTCGGCCAGACCGAGATGTCGCCGGTGACCTGCTCGCTCGAGGCCAAGGACGCCATCCGCAAGATCGGCTCGGTTGGTCGCCCGATCCCCGGGGTGGAGGCGCGCATCGTGGACCCCGCGATGCAGGACGTTGCGAAGGGCGAAGTCGGCGAGATCGTCTACCGCGGCCCGAACATGATGCTCGGCTACTGGAACCGCGAGGAGGCCACCCGCGACGCCTTCACCGGTGGCTGGTTCCACTCCGGCGATCTGGTGCGCGAGGACGACGAGGGATTCATCTACGTCGTCGACCGGCTCAAGGACATGCTGATCTCCGGCGGCGAGAACATCTACTGCGCCGAGGTCGAGGCCGCCGTCCAGTCGCACCCCGACGTCATGGAGGCGGCGGTCATCGGCCGGCCCGACGAGAAGTGGGGAGAGGTGCCGGTGGTCGTCGTGGCGCCAAACCCTGGCGCGCGGCTCACCGAGCAGCAGGTGCTCGATCACGTCGCCGACAAGCTCGCGAAGTTCAAGCAGCCCAAGGCCGTGCACCTGGTGGAAGCCTTGCCCCGCAACGCCTCCGGCAAGGTCACCAAGCCCGCCCTCCGCGACCAATACACCCGGCCCTAGACCGGGGGAAGAGAAAGGAGAGTCCGATGGATGGACTCATGCAGGTCGCCCCGCTCACGATCGTCGACATCTTCGAGCGGTGCGAGACGATGTTCCCCGACCACACGGTCATCACCCGGGGACCGAGCCAGAACGAGTACACCTACGGCGACTGGGCCAAGCGGGTTCGCCAGCTGGGCACGGCGCTGAACGACCTGGGCCTGTCGGACGACGCCCGCGTGGGCACCTTCTGCTGGAACCACCACCAGCACCTGGAGATGTACTACGCGATCCCGTGCACCGGTCGGGTGATGCATAACCTGAACATCCGGCTGTTCCCAGATCAGCTGGTCTACATCGTGAACCACGCCGAGGACGAGGCGGTGTTCGTCGACCGCTCGCTGCTGCCGCTGTTCCTGCCCATCCTGGAGCAGTCGCCGACGGTCAAGAGGGTCATCGTCGTCGACGACGGCAACGGCCCGGAGATCCCGAGGGACGACGACCGCTTCATCGAGTACGAGCAGCTGATCGCCGGCCGCGAGCCCGCGCAGTTCCACATCGAGGACGAGAACCGCGCGTCGGGCATGTGCTACACCTCGGGCACGACCGGCAACCCCAAGGGGGTCATGTACTCGCACCGCTCGACATGGCTGCACGCCTTCGGCATGACCTCGACGATGACGATCGGCGTGGACAACACCGACCGTGCGCTGGTCATCGTGCCGATGTTCCACGCCAACGCCTGGGGCCTGCCGTACGCCGCTCCGCTGTGCGGCGCTGAGATGGTCTTCCCAGGCGCCGACATGTCGCCCGACGCGATCGCCACAATCCTCCAGGACGACGACATCACCATCGCCATGGGCGTCCCGACGATCTGGCAGGGGATTTTGCCACTGCTGGACACCTACGAGTTCAAGTCGCTTCGCGCGCTCACTGCCGGTGGTTCGGCCGTACCCCGGGCGCTCATCAAGGCCTACCGCGACAAGATCAACGTCCCGATCCTGCAGGGCTGGGGCATGACCGAGACCTCGCCGGTCTGCTCGATCGCCAAGCCGCAGCGCCGCGACGCCGGCAAGAACGACGAGGAGCTGCTCGACGCTGCCGCCACCGCGGGCACCATCGTCGGCGGCGTGCAGGCGAGGGTGGCCGACCTCGCGACCGGCGAGTCGCTGCCGTGGGACGGTGAGACCACCGGAGAGCTGCAGGTGAAGGGCAACTGGATCGCGCGCGAGTACTTCAAGGGCGAGCAGCCGCTGTCGACCGAGGACGGCTGGATGAAGACCGGTGACATAGCCGCGATCACCTCCGAGGGCGTCATCCGGATCGTCGACCGCACCAAGGACCTCGTGAAGTCCGGTGGTGAGTGGATCTCGTCGGTGGACGTCGAGAACATCCTGATGGCGCACCCCGACGTCCGCGAGGCCGCGATCGTCGGCGTGCCGCACCCGAAGTGGACCGAGCGCCCGCTGGCCTGCGTCGTCCTCAAGGACGGCGTCGAGGCGAACGACCAGAAGAAGCAGGAGATCCTGGACTTCCTCGCCCCGCAGATCGCCAAGTGGTGGGTGCCGGACGCGCTGGAGTTCATCGACGAGGTACCCAAGACCAGCGTCGGCAAGTTCTCCAAGAAGGACCTTCGCGACCGGTACGCCGACTACGCGCTGCCAGGCTCGTAGACCGACATGGGCGGACGCCGAAGGCAGGCCAGACCCGCTTCGGCGGCCGCGCTCGCGGCGCGGTGGGTAGGTTCCTGTTCATGAGCAGATACTTCGAGCCACTCGGACCGGGCGTCTTTGACTCGGTCGCGCGCTGGGACGAGGACGTGTACGACAAGCTCGCCAACGCAGACAGCCGAGTGCTCGATGTGAGCATGCCGGCCCTGTCGCGTGCCGCCGACTACTCGATGCTGTGGATGGCGGCGGCCGCGGCGATGCGGGCCTTCGGCGGACGGCGTACCAAGCGGGCAGCGGGACGAGCCATCGGCACCCTCGCGGTGTCGAGTCTGGTGACCAATCAGTGCTTCAAGCGGCTGCACTGGCGCAACCGGCCGAACGGCGCGGCAGTACCGCTGCGCCGCCGGGCCAAGCGGATGCCAACGTCGTCGTCCTTCCCGTCGGGTCACTCGGCCAGCGCCGCAGCGTTCAGCACGGCGGTCGCGCTGGAGAACCTCCCGGTCGGTGCCGCACTCGGCATTCTGGCCGCGGGCGTCGGCACCTCGCGAGTAGCGACCGGGGCGCATTACCCGAGCGATGTCCTGACCGGGTTCGCCGTGGGATCGGGGATGGCGCTGCTTGGAGCCAAGGTCGTCCCGCCGGTGCTGCCCGTCCTCACCGATGACGAGATGCCCGACCAGTTCGAGATCGGCGGGCTCCCGGAAGGCAAGGGCCTGACGGTCATCGTCAACGAGAAGGCGGGGGTGGACCGGCCGCCGATCGGGGCCGAGATCCGCCACGGCCTGCCCCAGGCCGAGATCATCACGCTCGAGCCGGACGTCGACCTCATCGCGATCGCCGAGGACGCCGTACGCAACGGTGCCAAGGCGCTCGGTGTCTGCGGAGGTGACGGTACCGTCGTCGCGATCGCCGAGGTCGCGATGAGACACGACCTGCCGCTGGCGGTCTTCCCGGGCGGCACCTTCAACCACTTCGCGAAGGACATCCGGGTGCCGGACGTCGCGACCGCCATCGAAGCGGTCAAGGGCGGCGTGGCCACCAAGGTCGACGTCGCGACGCTCAACGACAAGATCTTCCTCAACACCGCGAGCGTGGGCACCTATCCCGAGTTCGTCACCGGGCGCGAGCGGCTGCAGCCGCGGTACGGCAAGCGCGCAGCCGCGGTGGTGGCCGCCTATCGGCTGCTCAAGGAGAAACCGCAGGTGCACCTGCGGATTGACGGGCGGCCGATGACCTCGATGCTGTTCTCCGTCGGCAACGGGCAGTACCAGCCGCTGGACTTCGCGCCCGCGCTGCGGCCGAACATGGCCGACGGCAAGCTCGACGTGCGGATCCTGGCCAGTGACCGCCGCGCGATCACCCCACGGCTGCTCTGGGCGACCCTCACCGGCACCCTCGACGACTCGCGGCTCTACCAACGCAAGACGGTCTCCTCGATGCAGGTCGAGGTGCTCGAGTCCGAGGTGCTGGTCTCGCGCGACGGCGAGGTCGATGATCCGGCTCCGGTCCTGCGGTTCGGGGTCAAGCCGCGCGCGCTGACGGTCTTCCAGCCGAAGAACCCGAAGATGTAGGCCGTGCCTCAACCGGCTGTCGGGCCGGGCGGGGTGGACAGCACCGGCGTACGGCGCAGCAGCAGCGAGATCCCGAGGCCGAGCACCAGCATGACCAGCACGCCCTCGGCCAGCAGGGTCCAGCCGCCGTGCCGCCACGCGGTGCCGGCGAGCGTGCCGAGCACCGACGAGCCGAGGTAGTAGCCGAACAGGTACATCGACGCCGCCGAGCCGGTCGAGCGGCCGCCAAGGTAGGCGCGCGCCGCCGTCCACCCGCTGGCGACGCCGTGGACGACGAAGAAGCCGACCGTGACCACCGCGAGCCCGGCCACGAAGACCCACAGTGGCCGCAACAGCGTCAGCCCGACCCCGGCCATGGTGATGAGGAACCCGATCGGGACGACGGCCCGGCGTCCGAAGCGTTCGGCGTACCGGCCGGCCATGGTCGACGAGGCCGCGCCGAGCGGGTTGACCAGGTAGACCAGCCCGGCCAGACCGACCGGCAGCAGGTAGGGCGCGGCCTCGAGCCGGTAGCCGGTGATGTTGAACAGCGCGACATAGCTGCCCATGCTGATCCCGCCCACGAGGTAGAGACCGACCAGCGTGGGGTCGCGCAGGACGCCGAGGAAGGCGGCAGCCGAGGCGCGGACGCCGCGTGGCGCGGCCTGGAAGTTGCGGGACTCGGGAAGAACCAGCAGGACGACGGCGGCGCAGATCAGCGCGTACGCCGCCGTGCCGCCCATGGCCCAGCGCCAGTCGGCTACCTGGGTGAGCCCGCCGCTGACCAGGCGTCCGGCCATCCCGCCCAGTGCCGTGCCGCCGATGTAGAGACCGGTCGCGCGGGCGTGCGAGGAGGGGTGTACCTCCTCCCGCAGGTAGGCCATCGCCACGGCCGGGAAGCCCGCGAGCATCAACCCGGTGATCGCTCGGAGCGCGAGCATCCATGGCCAGGAGGTCACGAACGCCGTCAGTCCCGCGACCACCGCGGCCAGCACCAGCGACCAGCGCATCATTCGCGTCCGGCCCACGATCTCGCTGACCTGCCCCGCGAACAGCAGGGCCAGGCCCAAGGCGATGGTCGTGACGCTGATCGATAGCGCGGCCGTGCTCGGCGGAACGCCGAAGGTGCGCGAGAACTCCGGCAGCAGAGGCTGCGGGTAGTAGAGCAGCCCGAAGGAGGAGAATGAACCTGCGAACAGAGCGATCGAGACGCGACGCAGCCCGGCGTCGCCTGCTCGGTAGCCCTCGAACGTCACCGTGCCAGACTAGTTAACGGTGCTAAGAGTCCAAGGGAGGGGACCATGACGGTCAATCTCGCCACCGCCCGCACGCTACTGTTCGTCCCCGGCCACAAGCCCGAGCTCTTCGCGAAGGCGGCGGCCTCCGAGGCGGACGGCTTCATAGCCGACCTCGAGGACGCCGTCGCGCCGGAGGACAAGACGCGCGCCCGCCAGGTCGCGCTGGAGGGTCTGGACCTGACCCCGGGCCTCATCCGGATCAACGCGGCCGGCACCCCCTGGCATGACGACGACCTGGACGCCGTGGCCGGACGCCGCGGCGTCCTCGGCGTCATACTGCCCAAGGCCGAGGACCTCAAGGAGGTCCGCCGGGTAGCCAGGCGGCTGGCCGGCGTCCCCCTGCTGCTGCTGGTCGAAAGTGCGCGCGGTGTCCGCGACGCCACCGACCTGGCGATGCTGCGTGGGGTCACCCGGCTGTGCTTCGGGAGTCTCGACTATGCCCTCGACACCGGCATCGAAGCGCGCTCGGACCTCGAGGACGAGCTGTTGCACGCCCGCAGCACGCTCGTGATGGCTTCCCGCGCCGCCGGGCTGCCCGGCCCGATCGACGGCGTGGTGCCCGACTTCCGGAACGAGGAGCTGCTCACCGCCCGCACCCGACGCGCGTTCGACCTCGGCTTCCGCGGCAAGCTGTGCATCCACCCGTCGCAGGTCGGCGTCGTACACCGGGCGATCATGCCGGGCGACGAGGAGATCGCCTGGGCGCACAAGATCGTCGACGGCGCCGGTGATCTGCAGGGCGCGGCGGTGCAGGTGGACGGTGAGATGGTCGACCGGCCGGTGCTGCTGAAGGCCCGCGAGATCCTGCAGCGCGCGAACTTCTGATCCCGTCAGATCCCGGGCGCCCCGTCGGCTGTCGCGCAGACGGGCCACCGCAGACCGGCGTACGGCAGGAGGCCTAACGTGGTGCGAATGAGCAGACTGTCCACGCGCAGCGAGACACCGCCCTTCCACGTGATGGACGTGCTGAGCTCGGTCGCCGTCCGCCAGCAGACCCACGGGGACGTCGTCCTGCTGTGCGTCGGCCAGCCCTCGACCGGCGCGCCCGCCCGCGCTCGCGAGCTCGCCGAGGAGGCGGTGCGCAGCCAGGTGCTCGGCTACACCGAGACCGCCGGCAATCTCGAGCTGCGTCAAGCGATCGCGCAGCACTACGACGACTGGTACGGCGTCCCGGTCGCGCCGGAGCAGGTCCTGCTGACCACCGGGTCGTCGGCGGGCTTCACTGCGCTCTTCCTGGCCGCGTTCGACGTGGGCGACCAGGTCGTCGTCACTCGGCCCGGTTACCCGGCGTACCGCAACACCCTGCACAGCCTCGGCTGCCAGGTGGTCGACCTGGACTGCGGTCCGGACACCCGTTTTCAGCCGACTGTCGACCTGCTCGACGCGCTCCCCGAGAAGCCCGCCGGACTCGTGCTGGCCAGCCCCGCCAACCCGGCCGGCACCATCCTGGCGGACCCCGACCTCGCCGCGATCGCCCAGTGGTGCGAGGCCAACGACTGCCTGCTGATCAGCGACGAGATCTACCACGGCATCATCTACGGCACGAGCGCGCAGACCGCCTGGAAGTCCAGTCGCGAGGCGGCGGTCGTCGGCTCGTTCTCCAAGTACTTCTCGATGACCGGCTGGCGGCTGGGCTGGACCCTGCTGCCGGATCATCTGCTGCGTCCGGTCGAGGCGCTGCTGGGCAACCTGAATCTCTGCCCGCCGGCGATCTCGCAGGCCGCGGCGCTCGGGGTGTTCTCCGACTCGGCACGAGCCGAGCTCGCATCGCACGTCGCCCGCTACGCGCGCAACCGGGAGGTGCTGCTGTCGCGGCTGCCCGGCATCGGCGTCCACGACGCGACAGCGCCGGACGGCGCCTTCTACGCGTACGTCGACATCTCGCACCTCACCGACGACTCGCTGGCCTGGTGCCAGCAGGTGCTGGCCGCGACCGGAGTCGCGATCGCGCCCGGGATCGACTTCGCCCCGGACGGCGTCGGTGCGCCCGAGCTCGACGGCAGTCGGTTCGTGCGCTTCTCCTTCGCTGGTTCCGAGGCGGACATCGTCGAGGGCTTTGACCGGCTCTCGGCGTACGTCGCTCACTGATCGCCATGCCCGCCGTGGACGAACGCGTGGCTTGACCTTTTCCCAACGGCTGCCCCACTATCGGATTCGTTGCACCCTCCGGTTGGGGATAGGGACGGCGATCGCTGACGAAGAGCCGACGGGACATCGCCTTCGTCGCCGCAGATCGCGCAACAGCCGGTGGCCGCCGCGCACTCGCGCGGTGGCCACCGGCCTGCCGGGCACTAGGCTGGCGACTACCCGATGCGAAGGAGCACCCCATGGACCTCGGAATCCCCGGCAAGTCTGCGCTCGTCTGCGCCTCCACCGGTGGCCTCGGCGCCGCCACCGCGACTGCGCTGGCCGCTGAGGGTGTGAAGGTGGTCTTCAGCGGACGCCGGGGCGAGCTGGCCGAGGAGCTCGCTGCACCCTTCGAGGAGTCGGTCGGCATCCAGGCAGACACCTCGACCGTCGAAGGCGCCATGGACCTACTGGAGAAGGCCCGGGAGGCGGTCGGCCCGATCGACATCCTGGTGCTCAACGGCCCTGGGCCGCGCCCGGGAACCGCGACCAGCGTGCAGAACGAGGATCTGCATCAGGCATTCGAATCGCTGATGGTGGTGCAGCACGCGCTGGTCGAGGCCTGTCTGCCGCACATGCGCGAGCAGCGGTGGGGCCGGATCCTGTCGATCGCCTCCACCGGAGTGATCGCGCCGATCACCAACCTGGCGCTGTCGAGCATCGGGCGGATGGCGCTCGGCGGCTATCTCAAGGCGCTGGCCAACGAGGTATCCGGGGACGGCGTGACGGTGAACATGCTGCTGCCCGGCCGCATCGCCACCGACCGCCTGAAGTCGCTCGATGCCGAGGCCGCGAAGGCCTCCGGCAAGTCGGTCGAGGACATCGCCAAGGCCGGCGCCCGCACGATCCCGGCCGGGCGGTACGGCGAGCCCAGCGAGTTCGGCGCGGTGGGCGCCTTTCTCTGCAGTGACCCGGCGTCGTACGTGACCGGCAGCGCGGTGCGCTGCGACGGCGGTGCGCACACCACGCTCTGAACGCGCGTCACACCAGCGCCCAGCGCTGCACGACCTGGGCTTACGCCGGTTAGATATATCGATATGATCGCTTAGTCGTTGATAGAACAAACCCCGACACGAGCACTGCCCATGTGCTGGAATGGCAGTTATGAGCAACGTTGTACGGTCCGCGGCGCAAGCGGAGAAGGACGCCGTCGTCTTCAAGGCATTGGCCAATCCCGTGCGACTGCAGATCGTCTCGCTGGTCGCCGCATCGCCGGAAGGACAGGTCAGCGCCGGGCACATCGTCGATCAGTTCTCGCTCTCGCAGCCCACGATCAGCCACCATCTACGGGTGCTCCGCGAGGCCGGGGTACTGACGACGTACAAGTCCTCCACGTTCGTCTACTACCGCTTCGCGCCCCAGCTGCGCGAGACCGTTTCCGCCATCCTGCCGGACGCCGCGGTCGCTCAGCCGCCCACCGAACCAGCCCCGGCCCGCCGAGCCGCCAAGAGATCGCCCTCGCAGGCGGGCCAGCCGCCGGCGGACGCCGAGATGCCGCCGCCCGCTGAGCAGGGCACGCCGCAGCCCGCGACGCCCGAGCTCGTGCCCGAGGAGGACGACGAGCACGGCAAGAAGGGCAAGAAGAAGGACAAGAAGAAGGACAAGAAGGGCAAGAAGGGCAAGAAGAAGTAGCCCGACGCCGCCCGGCGATTAGAGTCGTCGGGCGTGAGCACCGACGCCTACCTGCGCTACCCGACCATTGCCGACGACCGGATCGTGGTCGTCGCCGAGGACGACCTCTGGCTCGTGCCGGCCACCGGCGGGCGCGCCCACCGGCTCACCGCCGACGCCGATCAGCCACGGTCGCCCCGCCTCTCGCCCGACGGCGCCCAGGTGGCCTGGACGGTCCTGCGGGACGGGGCGAGCGAGGTCTACGTCAAGGACGTCGACGGCGGACCGGCCCGGCGCCTGACCTACTGGGGTCAGGACCGCACCCACGTCCGCGGCTGGCTCAGCCCCACCGAGGTCCTCGTCGTCAGCACGGTCGGCGAGGCGGAGCGCTCGCGGTGCTTCGCGCACGCCGTCCCGGTCGACGGCACTCCGTCGAGGCGCCTGCCGTACGGCTGGGTCGCGGATCTCGCCATCGCGGCCAAGGGCGCCCTGCTGTCGACCACCACCACCGTCGAGCCGGCGTACTGGAAGCGCTATCGCGGCGGCACGGCGGCGCAGCTGTGGTTCGACGGTCGCGTCGAGCCCGGTGCGGACGGGCGCTTCGACCGCATCTTCCGCGAGCTGGAATCCAGCCTGGTGTGCCCGCTGCTGGTCGCGGACAGCGCCGGCAAGCCCCGCGTCGGGTTCCTGTCGGATCACGACGGCGTCGCGCAGGTCTACTCGGCACCGGTCCGCCGGGGCAAGGTTGTCGAGACCGAGCTGAGCTGCCACTCGGCCGGGGAGCACTACGCCCGGCACGCCAGCAGCGACGGGCGGCAGGTGGTCTACGTCGCCGGTGGATCGCTGTACCTGCTGAGCAGTCTCGACGCGGATGCCACGCCGGTTGAGGTCGACGTCCGGCTGGCCGGCTCGCGGGCGGGCCTGCAGCCGTCGATCCACGACCTGGCCTCGACGATCGACTTCATCAGCCCCGACCGCACCGGACGCGCCTCGATCGTCGGCGCTCGCGGCTCGGTGCACTACCTGCCGCATCGCCAGGGAGCCAGCCGGGTGCTGGCCGACGGCTCCGGCGTACGGCGCCGTCAGCCGATGGTGCTCGGCGAGACGAAGCGGGCGGTGTGGGTCACCGACGAGCACGGCGACGACGCGCTGGAGATCCTCGACCTCGCTGACGTGGGGGCCACCCCGCGAGTGCTGGTGCGTCCCGGACGGCTCGGTCGCGTCGTCGAGATGACCGCCTCCCCGGACGGCTCACGCATCGCGATAGCCAGCCACGACGGGCGGCTGCTGACGGTCGACGTACCGGCCAAGGTCTCGCGCGCAGTCAGCCCGAAGGAGCTCGATCGCAGCAACAACGGCGATCTGGGTGACCTCGCGTGGTCGCCCGACTCCGCCTGGCTGGCCTGGTCGCTACCCGATCGCGCTGACTCGATGGCGCGGATCAGGATGGCGAACGTCGGGGTGAAGGGTGCCGGGCCGTTCGACGTCACCTCGACTCGATTCAACGACTTCAGCCCGACCTTCACCACCGACGGCAAGCACCTGGCGTTCCTGTCCTACCGCTCCTTCGACCCGGTCTACGACTCCTATGTCTTCGACCTATCCTTCCCCGGCGGCTGCCGCCCCTACCTCGTGCCGCTCGCCGCCGACACCCCGTCGCCCTTCGATGCAGCGGTCGACGGACGGCCCCTCGACGGCGAGGAGGGCGTGCCCGGGCCCGAGAACCCCGACGACACGGCCAAGGAGAAGAAGGACGACGACAAGACCCCGCGCACCCGGGTCGATGCCGACGGCATCGAGCAGCGCATCGTCCCGTTCCCGGTCGACGCTGGCCGGCTGTCGTCGCTACGCGCCGTCCAGGGCGGGCTTGTGTGGGTTGTGCACCCGACCCGCGGCGAGCTCGGCGAGGACCTCACCAGCGAACCGCCTCGACCCGCCGTCGCCCACCTCGACCTGGGCACCGGGAAGGTGGAGACGATCCTCGATGCCGTGGACAGCGTCGAGGTCACCGGGGACGGCTCACGGCTGGTGGTCTTCCACGACGGAGCGCTGAGCGTCGTCCCGGCCGGGCGGCGCGTCGAGGAGGACGCCGCCGAACGCATCGAAGTCGACCTGACCCGCTCCACCGTCACCATCGACCCCGTCGCGCAGTGGCGGCAGATGTACGCCGAGGCCTGGCGACTGATGCGCGACAACTTCTGGCGCGCCGACATGAACGGCGTCGACTGGCCGGCGGCGTACGAGAAATACCTGCCGCTGATCGAGCGGCTCGGCTCGCACGACGACCTGATCGACCTGCTCTGGGAGCTGCAGGGCGAGCTCGGCTCCTCGCACGCGTACGTCGACCCGCTGCCAGCGACCGCGTCCGCCGTACGCCGCCAGGGGATGCTCGGCGCCGAGATCGCCTACCGCGACGGCGACTGGGTGATCGACGAGATCGTGCCGGGAGAGTCCTCCGCCCGCGCCGCCCGCTCACCGCTGATGGGCCCGGGGGTCGGCGTCCGGCCGGGAGACAGGATCGTCGCGATCGCCGGGCGCGCGGTCAGCGAGACCATGTCACCGGCTCGGCTGCTGGTGGGTACCGCGGGCAAGCCGACCGAGGTCGTCGTCCGGCCGGGCGCTCGCGGGTCGAAGCCGCGGCGAGTCGTCGTCACGCCGCTGGCCGAGGAGTTCTCGCTGCGCTATCAGGCGTGGGTCCGCGATCGCCGCGCGCACGTGCACCACCGCACCGGTGGCAAGGTCGGGTACCTGCACGTGCCCGACATGGTCTCCGGCGGCTGGGCGCAGCTGCACCGTGACCTGCGCACCGAGATCGGCCGGGAGGGGGTGATCGTCGACGTCCGCGGCAACCGTGGCGGCCACACTTCGCAGCTGGTCATCGAGAAGCTCGCCCGCACTGTCGTGGGCTGGGACGTCAGCCGGGGGTTCGAGCCGTACACCTACCCGATGGACGCCCGCCGCGGACCGATGGTCGCGGTGACCGACATGCACGCCGGGTCGGACGGCGACATCGTGACCGCGGCCATCCGCGAACTCGGGCTCGGCCCGGTCGTCGGCACCCGCACCTGGGGCGGTGTCGTCGGCATCGACGGTCGCTATCAGCTCGTCGACGGAACCGGGGTCACGCAGCCGCGATATGCCTTCTGGTTCGAGCGCTTCGGCTGGAGCGTGGAGAACTACGGCGTCGAGCCCGATATCGAGGTCGAGGTCAGCCCCCAGGACCGCGCGGCCGGCAACGACGTCCAGCTCGACCGCGCGATCGCCCTGATCATCACGCAGCTCGCGGCCACCCCCGCCAAGCAGCCCCCGCCGCTCCCGTAGGGGATACTCGGCCGCATGCCCGCTGCCGTGCTCATCCTCCTGGGTGCGCTCACGGCAGTCGGGCCGATCGCCCTGGACCTCTACCTGTCAGCCTTTCCGCAGATCGCCGCGGAACTCGGCACCACCCCGACCCAGGTCCAGCTCACCCTCACCGCTTGCATGATCGGCCTGGCCGTCGGACAGCTGGTCAGCGGCATCGCGAGCGATGCGCTGGGCCGCAAACGACCGCTGCTGGTCGGAATGGCGTTCTTCTTCGGGTTCTCGCTGCTGTGCATGCTCTCGCAGAGCATCTGGATGCTGATCGTCGCGCGCTTCCTGCAGGGCGTCGGCGGCGGCGCCGGGATCGTGATCGCCAGGGCCGTCATCCGCGACCGGACAACCGGCTGCTGGCACGGTGGTTCTCCCCGCACGCCCGGCTCGGCATGTCCATCGGTGGGATCGCGCTCGCGGGCGGCGTCCTCGTGCTCGCCGCCGCCCTGGACCGAGCGCCGATCTGGCTGGTGATCCTGGGATTCGCGCTGCTGCCGGCCTCGCACGGCCTCGGCTCGCCAAACGGCATCGCGATCGCGATGGAGCACCACGGCGAGCGCGCCGGGTCGGCGGCGGCGCTGCACGGCGTCCTGCAGTACAGCGTCGCGGCCTTCATGGTGCCGCTCGCCGGTGAGACGCTCCGGGGTGTATCGGCCGCGATCTGCGTCGTCGCCGTGATGCTCCTCGCCCTGCGGCTCACCGCGGGCCGTCGCCGACCCGCCCACACCTGACCGAAACTACGAGAACCCGGCACCCGGGTGAAAACCACGAGGATCCGCCACCCGGAGTGCACTGTGTACTTTGACCCCCGGATCTGCGTGGTCTTCCAGCGGCGGCAAGCCAGCGCCGCGCCGGACGCATACCCTGTACGGCGTGCAGCAACGGGGGTTCATCGACTACACCTTCCAGCGGCGCGCGGTCCTGCGCGAGCTCGCTGAGGGACGTCGTACCCGCGACGAGGTCTGCGACGCCCAGGCCTACCTGAAACAGGCCGCCGCCTACCACGGAGACCCCACCGACCGGGACTGCCCGGTGTGCGGGCGGCACAGGGTCGACCTGGTCCACTACGTCTTCGGCGACCGCTGGAAGATCGGCTCCGGGCAGGCCAAGACAGCCCGGCAGATCATGGAGATGGCGCCGATCACCAGCGAGTTCAGCGTGTACGTCGTCGAGGTGTGCCGAGGCTGTGGCTGGAACCATCTGCTCGAGTCCTTCGTGACCGGGATCGAGCTGCCGCCCCGGACCCGCAAGCGGCGCCGCGGCCCTGCCCCACCCGATGTGGCGGTCGACCTCAACGACCTCTGACCAGGCCCGCGCACCGCATCTGCGCTGCGGGAATGCGGTGCGGCTCACGCGCCCCAGTGAGTGACTTCATGCCTCGTTTGCCTGAAATCCGGCACACTGGTCGGACGCGGGTCATTCCCGTGTGCCCTTCTTCCCAGCAGTTGCGGAGCAGACCGTGCCAGACGGATCGCAGTCGGATCCCCTCCAGTCACCCGAGACCGAGAACGAGTCGGCCGATGTCATCAGGCCGATCCGGCGGCGTCAGCGCGGCCGCGGCTCGAGCCTGACAGCGGCCTCCTCGCTGGGCCTGAACCGCGCGAAGAAGCCCGGCACACGTTCCGCCCGCGACGAGCGGACGGCGCCCGCGGCCAGCCGCCGCCGGCGGATCTTCCGGGCCGCGGCCATCCTCGTCACGGTGCTGGCGTTCGTCGGCTCCGGCGTCCTCGGCTACGCGTTCCAGACCACGAACGTCCCGCGGCCCGAGGACGTCCAGGTCGCGCAGTACTCCACCATCTACTACGGCGGCGGCGAGGAGATGGCGCGGATCGGCGCCGAGAACCGTACGATCGTCGACCTTGAGCGGGTGCCTGAGCACGTTCGGCAGGCTGTGCTCGCCGCCGAGAACCGCACGTTCTACTCCGACCCGGGCTTCTCGCCCAGCGGCATCGCCCGCGCGGCCTGGACGAACTTCACCGAGGGCACCACGCAGGGTGGCTCCACGATCACCCAGCAGTACGTGAAGAAGACCTATCTGACGGACGAGAAGACGATCTCCCGCAAGTTCAAGGAGCTGATCATCGCGATCAAGCTCGAGCGCGACTACAGCAAGGACGAGATCCTCGAGTTCTACCTGAACACCATCTACTTCGGCCGCGGCGCGTACGGCATCGAGGCGGCGTCCGAGGTGTACTTCGGCAAGCCCGTCGAGCAGCTCACCGTAGAGGAGGCCGCCGTCCTCGCCTCCAGCATCCGCAGCCCGGCCGGGTACGACCCACAGAACCACCCCGAGGCCGCCAAGGCCCGATGGGACTACGTGCTCAACGGCATGGTGCAGAGCGACTGGCTCACCGAGGAACAGCGCCAGGCTGCCCAGTACCCGCAGGTGCTGCCGATCGGCCCCGGCCCGCTGAACCAGATCAACGGTCCCGAAGGCGTCATCGTGAACCGGGTGAAGGAGGAGCTGGCCACTCTCGGCTTCGACGAGGAGCAGGTCAACTCCGGCGGTCTGCGCGTCACCACGACGATCCCGAAGGCATCGCAGGACGCCGCCGTCCAGGCCGTCCAGGACCAGCTCGAGGGCGAACCGGAGAACCTCGTTCCCGGACTGGTGTCGGTCGACCCCACCACTGGCGCCATCCGGGCCTACTACGGCAACGCGCAAGGCACGGGGTTCGACTTCGCCGGGCGCGGATACCGCCAGCCCGGTTCGTCGTTCAAGACCTTCGTGCTCGCCGCCGCGCTCGAGAACGGCTTCTCGGTGTACACCAACCGCGCCGGGTCGTCACCGATGACCTTCCCGGACCGCAAGCAGCCAGTACGCAACTCCGGGGGCGGCGGATGCGGATCGTGCTCGATCAAGGAGTCGATCACCCGCTCGTACAACACCACCTTCTACGGGCTGGCCTACGACCTCGGCCCCGAGAAGGTCGCCGAGGCTGCGCACCGCGCCGGCGTCGGCTCCAAGCGGCTCGACACCGGGGAACCGACGTTGCAAGAGCAGAACGGCCAGGTCGCCTCGGCTATCGGCATCGGGCTCTACGAGGTGACGGTGCGCGACATGGCCTCGGCCTACGCGACCTTCGCCGCCGACGGCATCTACCGCGCGCCGTACATGGTGCAGAAGGTGACCGACGCGCAGGGCAACGTGCTGTACGAGCACCAGACCACCGACGATCGTCGCTTCTCGCACGAGGTCGCCAACGACGTCTCGTTCGGTCTGCGCGACGTCGCGTCGTACTCCAACGACCCCCTTGCCAAGGGTCGTCCGAGCGCGGCCAAGACCGGGACGGTGCAGCTCGGCGACACCGGGGCCAAGGACGCATGGATGGTCGGGTACACGCCCCAGCTCTCGACCGCGGTCTGGATCGGCACCGAGTCCTCCGAGCCGATCGTCAACGCCCAGGGCCGCACCATCTTCGGCGCCGGCGTGCCGGGCAAGATCTGGCAGCAGTACATGAACACCGCGCTCGCGGACGCCGAGATCATGAAGATGCCCAGCTCCGCGCTGATCAAGGGCACCGCGAAGAACACCGGCAGCACCGGCACGAAGAAGAAGCCGTCGCCCACCAAGACCGCGCCGAAGACGACGGAGGCCCCGCCCACCACGGAGGCCCCGCCCACCACGGAGGCCCCGCCGACCACGGAGCCGCCGCCGACGACCACCCAGCCACCGGCGACGACCCAGCCGCCGGCGACGCAGCCGACGACCGCTCCGCAGCCCACCACTGCACCTCCGCCGAGCCCGAACCCCCCGGCGCCCGGGCCGCCGCAGCCGACCGGCTGACAGCGGCCACCAGCGCCAGCGGACTCCCCGAGTAGCCTGGTCCGCGGACAGTGGGCATGGGCCCACCCGTGACGCTGCGAGGAGGGCGAGTGGGCTCGAGGACGCCGTACCGCTACGACGACCCCGCGCAGCGCGTCATCCCGAGCTGGACCAGCGCCGTCGGACGGGCCGGCGCCCGCGTGGTCGGCGGGCCGTGGGGTCGTCATGCGCGTACCGGGCAGCAGCGGTTCTGGACTCCCATGCGGGTGCTGTTCCTGCTGGCCACCATCTCCTTGACCCTGGCTTGGCTCAAGCAGCGCTCATGCGCCTTCAACCCGTGGGTGGACGGGATGCAGTACACGCACCTGTGCTACTCGGACACCATCCCGCTGCGCGGCATCGAGGGCATCGCGGACGGCGCCGTCCCGTACTTCAGCATGGACCCCTCGCTCGCGCCCGGCGACCAGAACTACTACTTCGGCCGCGTCGAGTATCCGGTGCTCACCGGCTTCTTCATGTACTTCGCCAACGCCCTCGCCGCGCCTGCTGACTGGGTGATCGATCTGGTGCACGGCGAGGTCAACGGGTGGGCCGGTTACTTCGCGGTGACCTGCCTGCTGCTGTCGCTGTGCTATTTCGCGGTCGTCTACTTCACCGCCCGCACCGCCGGACGGCGGGTGTGGGACGGCGCGATCGTGGCCCTCGCACCGATCGTCGTCGTCCACGCCTTCACGAACTGGGACCTGTTCGCGATGGCCTTCCTCGCGGCTGCGCTGTTCGCCTGGTCGCGGGAGCGCACCGTGCTGGCCGGCGTGCTGATCGGGCTCGGGACGGCGGCCAAGCTCTATCCCTTCCTGATGCTCGGCGCGCTGCTGGTGCTGGCGATCCGCACGATGCGCTGGCGCGGCTTCCTGAACACCCTCGCCGGCGCCGTCGGCGGGTGGGCGGTGGTCAACGTACCGGTGATGCTCGGGGCGTGGGCGGGCTGGCGAGTGTTCCTGGACCTGAACCGGGAGCGCCAGTCCGACTACGCCACCCTGTGGCAGATCGTCGAGCGGACCCTCTCCAGCGCGCCGCAGTTCGAGTTCGGTCGCGGCAGCTACGAGGCCGACCAGCTGCCGGCCAGCACCATCAACCTCTGGGTGTTCGTCGCGATGGCGCTCTGCTGCCTCGGGATCGCCATTTTGACGCTGGCCGCGCCGCACCGGCCGCGCGTGGCCCAGCTCGTGTTCCTGATCGTCGCGGCCTTCCTGCTGACCAACAAGGTGTGGAGCTCGCAGTTCTCTATCTGGCTGCTGCCGCTGATGGCCCTAGCGCTGCCGCGGTGGCGGATCATCATCGGGTGGGAGGTCGCTGAGACCTTCGTGTGGATCTGCGTCATGAACTGGTTTGTGCAGCGCGACATCTACTTCCACAACCAGGGGCTCGAGCCAGGGGCGGACACGCAGCTGCAGTCCGGCGTCGACTACGAGTGGGTGGCGCTGTTCGTGATGCTGCGCTCGGCGTTCGTGATCGCGATGATGGTGCTCGTCGTCCGCGACATCCTGTTCCCGGAGCATGACCGAGTCCGGGCGGTGGGTCAGGACGACCCCTCGGGCGGGGAGTTCGACCATGCCCCGGACCGGTTCGTGCTGCCGATCGGACGCCGCGGCGCCGCGCCCAGGCCCCCCGGCCCGCCGGCCCCAGCGCACACCGCAGAGGCCGACGCGCCGGCGGCTTGACTCAGGCCACGGCAGTCGCCTCGAGCTCGACCAGCTGGCCGGGGATCGCCAGCCGCGTCACGCCGAGCATCGTCGTCACGGGGGCGACCTCGGCGGCCGCGAGCCGACCCGCCAGGACGCCGTACTGAGGTAACAGCGCGTCGACGTCCGTGGTGTAGACATTGAGGCGGACGACGTTCGTCAGTGTCATGCCCGCCTCACCCAGCACCGCCTCGACGTTGTCGAGGCTGAGCGCGAGCTGCGCACCGATGTCGCCCGCATGCCGCGGTGCGCCGTCCGCACCGGTCGCCGTCTGGCCGGACACGAACACCGTGCGGGTGTGCCCGGAGACCACCTCGCCCTGGTTGAAGCCCATCTCGATCGACCATGTCACCGGGTTCAAAGCAACTCGTTCCACTACGTCTCCTGTCGTCGGCCGGCCCGGTTGCCGGAATCGAGGCGCTCCTAGTGGCGCCCGCGGTCGACCATCCAGGCAAATCACGCCACCCTGTGTCAGGTATGGCCAATAACGTAGGGACATGCGCGCGGACAGGCTGGTGTCGCTGGTGCTGCTGCTGCGCCAGCGCGGGCGGATGACTGCCGAGGCGCTCGCGCAGGAGCTCGAGGTGTCCACGCGAACGGTGCTTCGCGACATCGAGGCGCTCTCCACCGCAGGGGTCCCGGTGTACGCCGAACGGGGTCGCTACGGCGGGTACGCGCTGCTGCCGGGGTTTCGCACCGAGCTGACCGGGTTGAACCATGACGAGGCGGTGGCGCTGCTGGCGGTCGGTTCCGGACGAGAAGGAAAGACCTTCGGGCTCGGACCAGCGCTCGCTTCGGCGATGCGGAAGGTCTTCGATGCGCTCCCCGAGAGCCAGCGAGCCGCGGCCGGGACGGCGACGTCCAGGTTGCTGCTCGAACCGCGCACCGATCTGCTCTCGCGACCGGTCGCGCCCCCGGAGATCTCCGACGACGCGATGACGGAGGTCCGGCGCGCCGTCCTCGGCGGCCACCGGCTGCGGATCAGCTATGCCGCGGCAGGCGAGCAGCCGCGATGGCGGGTCGTGGATCCCGTCGGACTGGTCGCCGTCCGCGACACCGGTTATCTCGTCGCCGTCCGTGACGGCGCGGACCGCACCTACCGGCTGTCGCGAATCCACGCCGCCGAGGCGCTCACCGAACCGGCGTACCGGCCCGCCCAGGTCGATCTGGATCGGGTCTGGCAGCACCGGTGCGCGCAGTTCCTCTCGGAGAACCACCTGGGCGTCACGGTCCGGGTGCGCGACACCGTGCGGGAGCAGATCCTCGGCGTCGCCGAGGGGGTGCGTTCCGAATCGCGAGAACCGGGCGGGTGGCTGCGGCTCGATGTCGCCTTCCAGGACCACCGGCACGCCGTCTGGGCCATCTGGCAGCTCGGTCCGGACGCCGAGGTGATCGGTCCACCCGGGCTGCGCGAGGCGCTGCGAGAACGCGCCGCGCTCGTCGCCGATCGTTACCGTGACGCCGGCCCCGGTCTCGCCGACGACCACGCGCCGGACGTCGGCCGCCCCGGCTCGTGACAGCGCGGGACGTCGATGGCGCCCGCCGGGTGCTACAGGGCCGCGCGGAGGAAGGCGATGTCGTCGGCCTGCCCCTCACCCGGTGTCTCGACGACCACGGGCGCACCCGCCGCGAGGACGACCTCCTGCAGCAGCTTCGGGTCGATCTTGCCCGTGCCGATCGTGGCGTGCCGGTCGCGACCGGAGTCGAACTCGTCTCGCGAGTCGTTGCAGTGCACGAGATCGATTCGTCCGGTGATCGCCTTGACCTTCTCGACCGCCGTGACCAGGTCGATGCCGCCCGCGTGCGCGTGGCAGGTATCGAGGCAGAATCCTGGGTTGTAGTCGCCGACCGCGTCCCACAACCGGGCCAGCGCGTCGAGGCGCCGCGCCATCGAGTGATCGCCGCCGGCGGTGTTCTCGATCAGGATCGGTGTGTCGAAGCCGCCGTACTTTTCGTGGGCCTCGGCGAAGGCCTTGCGCCAGTTGTCAGCACCGGCGGCCGGGTCGTCGTCCTTGGTGACATGTCCGCCGTGCACGATCAGTCCGCGTGCGCCGACGGTCTCGGCGGCGGTGGCGTGCTCGCGCATGATCTTGCGGCTCGGGATCCGGATCCGGTTGTTGGTCGAGGCCACGTTGACGATGTACGGCGCGTGAATGAACACCTGAACCGCGGAGCCCCGCAGCTCCTCGGCGTCCGGCCGCGGCTTGGGCTTGTGCCACTTCTGCGGGTCGGCGAGGAAGAACTGGACCACGTCGGCCTCGAGCTCGGCGGCGGTCACCAGGGGGTCGGCGTCGCGGACGTGTGCGCCGACCTTAATCTCTGAAGTGCTCACCCCTCGACTGTACGGGCCATCGCTGACAGGGTGAGTGCGTAGCAGAGCCCATGACCTAGGAGTGAGACGTGAACCCTTCGAGCCTGCCGCCGCAGGGCCGATACTCGGATCCGCGCATTCAGCAGATGGTGCTCGATGAGCTGGAGCGCAAGGACATCCGGCCCGAGAAGTTCTACTTCACCAGCGACGACTGGATGGTCTCATACGACGGACCGGTGCCGGCCTGGAACAGCGTGTTCGGCATTGCGCCGTACCGCAAGGACGGCCAGACCTACTACGCCGAGTGCGGTGTCTCGCAGCGCTACGACGCGCACAGCGCGCAGTGGGGAGAACCGGCTGCAACGGTCAAGGAGGGGCTGCCGCTGAGCGATGCGGACTTCGAGGCTGCGCCGAGCTCGTTGAGCGCCGAAGGCGGGGCACCTGACAGCTCGGGGACGGTTCTCGCCCCGGCAATGCCCGGTGGAGTCCCCGAGCCTGGCCAGGCTCCCGCCCGTGACGCGGGCCCGGAGGCCGACCGGGCGGCGGATTCGCCGGAAAGCGAGACGAGCGCCGAGGAGTCGGCGGGCCAGGATGGCGAGTCGGGTGCGCTGGCGGGGTTCGTCGGCAGCGGTGAGGCGCCCGATCGCGCGGATGCGACACCCGATCAGGGCGGGCACAGCGTGGACGACGCGCGGGCGGCCGATCTCGCGACCACCCCCGCGGCCGAGCCCAGCCCGGAGCCGAGCCTGATGCCGGGGCAGAGCCCGGAAACTGGCGCGAGTGTGGCGGGATCGACGAACGTCCCGGACTCCGGTCGTCATGCGCGTCCAGACGAGGAGTCTGCGGCCCACGAGCCGGTCATGGCCACGCCCTCCGCGCCGCAGCCGGCGATTTCCGAGCCCGCGCCACCGGCGGAGCCGGGCGAGCCGTCCGAGCCGGACGCCGTGGCCAGTAGCGAGAACGGGCAGCGCGATCTGGCTCATCCCGGTGGTGGGTCGGCTGTCTACGGTGGCGATGCGATTCACGCCGCCGATCCGGAGGCCGGCGAGCGCGGCGGGCAGGCCAATGTCTCCGGCTATGCGCTCACCGTGCGCGAGGACGGCACGGCCGAACTGCAGGTCCCCCTGGGCGGCCAGGTCACCCTGAGGTGGGCCGGCCAGTAACCCCGATCTTGGAATGTACCGCTCGCTGAGCGAGCGGTACATTCCGAAATCAGGCTGATCACGGCAGGATCGGGGGATGGCGACTTCCTTCTGGCATCCGCAAGGACAGATGTCCGTGGTCAAGGACGACGAGCTCGTCCTCACCCGCGGCGAGGGCAGCTGGGTCTACAGCGACGACGGCCGCAAGTTGTTCGACGCCGGCGCGGGTCTGTGGTACGCGAACATCGGGCACGGTGACCAGCGAGTCACGGACGCCGTCGTCAAGCAGATGCAGCAGCTCGAGGCCTTCCACGCTTTCGGGAACTTCGTCACCCCGGTCACCAAGCAGCTGACCGACCGGATCGTCGGCCTCGCCCCGCTCGGTGACGGCGCGAAGGTGTTCCTCGGCTCGGGCGGCAGCGATGCCATCGACACCGCCGCCAAGCTCGCGCGCCGCTATTTCACCGCCACCGGCGAACCGCACCGCCGCATCCTGGTCAGCCGCGAGCACGCCTACCACGGTCTGCACGGATTCGGTACGTCGCTGGGCTGGATGCCGCCGATGCGTGAGGGGTACGGCGATCTCGTACCCGACGTCCTACGGGCCTCCGCGACGGACTTCGACGACGTCGAGAAGGTCATCATGAATGCCGGCCCGGAGCTCGTCGCGGCATTCTTCTGCGAGCCCGTCATCGGCGCCGGCGGGGCGATCTTCCCGGGGGAGGACTACCTCCGGCAGGTCCGCGAGCTATGCCGGCAGCACGGCATCCTGTTCGTCGCTGACGAGGTCATTACCGGGTTCGGGCGCACCGGCGAGTGGTTCGCCTCGCAGCGCTGGAGCCTCGATCCGGACATGATCACCTTCGCCAAGGGCGTCACCAGCGGATACCTTCCGGTCGGCGGCGTCATCATCTCCCCGAAGGTCGCTGAGCCGTTCTGGGCCGATGGCTCCGACCTCGTCTTCAAGCACGGTATGACCTACTCCGGCCATGCGACCTGCGCGGCTGCTGCGATCGCCAACCTCGACATCATCGAGCAGGACGGGCTGCTCGATCGCGTCAAGCACCTGGAGCCGCTGCTGGCCGACGGGCTGCGCTCGCTGGCTGACCACCGGAATGTGGCCGAGATCCGCGCGGGCGCCGGCCTGATCGGTAGCGTCGTCAGCCACGACGCGGACGGCGCCGCGCGCTTCTACGCTGCGCTGCAGCGCGAGGGCGTGCTCAGCCGCCGGATCGGCTCCGATGCCCGCGGCATGCAGTACTCGCCGCCATTCGTGATGACGGACGACGAGGTCGGCTGGCTGATCGACGCCACCCGCCGCGCGCTGGACGCCGTATGACCCGATCGTGTTACCGATGACCCGCTGAGCGCGTCATCGGCAACGAGGTCAAGGCGGGCAGCCATGACTACTCGCGGTAGGCCTCGCGCAGCGCCGCCGCGACCCGCGCCCGGATGACGCGGTCGTGCAGGGCCGACTCGCCGTCACCGCGCTCGGGCTCGCCCGCCTGCGACGGGTCGAGCAGGCGAAGCATGCCAGCCCGAAGCAGCGACTGGTCGATGGCGTGGCTGCCGGCGAGCGACAACGCGGCGGCACCCTGGTCGAGGGCGGCGAGAAGCGCGCCGAGCTGCTCGGAAGTGAGGTCGTCGTCCTGCACCCGGGAGGCCTCCACGACCCCGGCGTAGGTTGCGACGAGTACGTTCATCCGCGCCGCCATCGCCTCCGAGAGCTTGGCGTCACGCGCGGCGACCGCGATGAACTCGAGCGTGGCGAGCGCGAAACCGCGGATCGCGTCGCGAATCCGCGGATCCTCCGAGTTCCACTCGTCGGGCGTCTCGAACACATCCCAGCCGCCTTGGGCCAGGCTCTGCTCGATGTTGGCGTCGATGACCGCCAGGAAGAGCTCCGCCTTGCCGGCGAAGTTGGAGTAGACCGCGCCCTTGGAGAAGCCGGCCCGGCGGGCGATCGCCTCGAGATTGGCGGCGTGGTAGCCGCCTTCGGCGAAGGCCTCTCGCGCCGCGAACACGATCGCGTCGCGGGTCTGACGTTGGCGATCACGGCGTGACATTGGGTCGGGAAGATCGGTCATCCCTCGATCCTAGGACGGCCGGGCGTTGACATACTTCTGGTATTCGAATACCGTCAGTATGCAAATACCGAAAGTATCCGAAAGGTGACGATGATGCGCGAGGTGCTCGACGTCCGCGGCTTGACCCGCTCCTTCGGCGCGGTGCTGGCCAACGACCGGATCGACCTGCGGGTGCGCTCAGGTGAGGTCGTCGGCCTCCTCGGTCACAACGGCGCCGGCAAGACGACGCTCATCTCGCAGATCGTCGGTCTGCTGAGGCCGGACGCCGGCTCGATTCGGATCGGCGCGGTGGATGCCGTCGCCGATCCGACCGCTGCTCGCCGTCAGGTCGCGCTCCAGCCGCAGGCTCAGGTGCCGATCGACGGGCTAACGCCGCGCGTGGCGATCGAGCTCGCTGCCCGACTGCGCGGCTACTCGACGCGCGATGCGAGGGCCCGCGCGCTGGCCCTGGCCGACGAGCTCGACATCGGTCAGTGGTTCGATCGCCGGGCGTTGCCCGACGGCCGCGGACTCTCCGGGGGCATCCGCCGGCTCGTCGGGTTCGCGATGGCCCTAGCCGCCCCTACTCCGCTGTTGATGCTCGACGAGCCGACCAACGATGTGGACGCCTCGCGCCGCCGGTTGCTGTGGCAGGCGGTCCGGCGCCGCGCTGACGTGGGCGCCGGCGTCCTGCTCGTCACGCACAACGTCATCGAGGCCGAACGGATCGTGGATCAGCTCGTCGTCCTCGACCGCGGCCGGGTGGTGGCCGCCGGTACGCCGGCGCAGCTGCGGGGCGGCGATACCGCGCTGCGTCTGGAGCTGCATCTGAGCGCTGGCGCGGCTGTGCGCGACCTCGAGGCCGAGCTTCCCGTGACGCCGTACCGCTGCGTGCGCGCGGGGCGCCGCCTGCTGCTGAACCTGCCGGACGACGACGCGGGTGCTGCCGTGGCGTGGGCGGGCCGCCTGCGCGACCGCTCCATGGTCGAGGGCTACTCGCTCACGCCGGCGACGCTCGAGGATGCCTACCTCGCACTCACCAGTGACCACGCCGCTACCTGATCACCCGAGGAGTCATGATGCCTGAGTCCGCAACGCTCTCACCCGGCGCATCCGAGGCCCGTCGTTCGTCCGGCGCGCACCCAATGCTGCGATCTGCACCGTGGCGCAGCTACGCCACGCTGCTGCGCTGGAACCTCGCCCAGGTCGGCCCGATGCTTCCGCTGGTGATCGTCGTCCAGTCGCTGATCGCGGCCGGAATCATCGTCGGGTTCGGGTTCCTGATTCCGGGTATCGAGCCCGAGACCGCGCTGTTCCTCGCGACCGGTGCGCCGACCGTCCTGCTGCTGACGGTAGGGCTCGTGATGGTGCCGCAGGCGGTGGCGACCGCGCGCACCAACGGCACCTTCGAATACCTGCGCTCATTGCCGGTCGCGCGAGGGCTTCTGCTGGTGGCCGACCTGACGGTCTGGGTGCTGGTCGCCCTGCCGAGCGTGGCAGTCGCGGTGCTGGTAGCGCGGCTGCGCTTCGATCTGGCCTTCTCCTTCGACTGGCCGCTGTTGGTCGCGGCCGCAGTGCTGGTCACGCTGATGGCCACCGCCGTCGGCTATGCCATCGCGGTCTCGCTCCCGCCGATGCTGGCCCAGCTGCTGACCCAGGTGCTGATCTTCTTCGTGATGCTCTTCTCGCCGATCACCTTCCCGGAGTCTCAGCTGCCTACCTGGTTCCAGGCGCTGCACGACGTCCTGCCCGCTCGGCCGGGTGCCGACCTCATTCGCGCCGGGCTCGCCTCCGATGCCTATGCCGCGACCGGTCAGGACCTGCTCGTGCTGGCGTTGTGGACCGTGGCGGGTCTAGTGATCACCCTGCGCGCCCTCACCCGCCGCGCCTAGCCCCGAGCAACTGCTTGTGTTTTGCAACTAGTCGTGATGTACTTCCAACTGATCGTGAAACACGACCGGTTGGGAGACCACCATGAACGCACCCACGGCGAAGGCCGTCCTCGTGCCCGGAGCGTGGATGGGAGGCTGGATCTGGGAGCCGGCCGCCGAGCGTCTGCGCGACCGAGGGATCGACGCCGAGACGATCACTCTGCGGGGGCTCGAGCCCGGTGAGACCGATGCGGACATCGCCGCCATCCGCCTGGAGGACCACGTCCAGCAACTCATCGGGCACGTCAGAAGCCACAGACCGCGGCCGGTCGTCCTCATCTCGCACTCGTACTCCGGGATGGTCACGGCATCTGCCGCGGACCGAATCGGCGACCAGGTGATCGGCCTTGTTCACGTCGGCGCGTTCGTGCCGACCTCCGGGCGTTCGTTGCTCGACGACTGGGGCGACTCAGCAGATGCGCGCGCGCAGGAACGTGCTGACATCGAAGCAGCGGGCGGTCTCTGGCGCGCACCGGCCCGCCCGATGCTCGATCACGAGACTGACATGGCGCCAAGCGACCGCGACTCGCTCGCCTCGAAGTTCACCCCGCATCCCGGACTGAGTATCCTCGACCCCGCCGACCTGTCGGCGCCGGTACGCGAGCAGCCCTCGACGTACGTCGCCCTCACGCTGCGCGGTGGCCTCGCGGAGGCCTGGAAGGCGGCTCCGCCGGTGGCCAAGGCTGCCGGCCGATGGCGGCGTAGGCACATCGTCAGCGGCCATTGGCCGATGGTCTCGGCCATCGACGCGACCGTCGAGCTGCTCGATGCAGAGGTCCGCCACTACGACGCGGAGAGGAACTGAATTATGGCGACGACCGGACGATCCGGCTGCCCGATCAATCTCGCGATCGAGCTGTTCGGCGACCGATGGACGTTGCTGATCCTCCGCGACATCGTCTTTGCCGGCCGCCGCCACTTTCGCGAGCTCCTGCGAGAGTCGGGGGAGAGGATCACCAGCAGCATCCTCGCCGACCGCCTCGACCGGTTGGTCGAGGCCGGGCTGCTGACGCGCTCCGACGACCCGACGCACCGGCAGAAGACCCTATATAGCCTCACCGAGAGCGGCGTCGGCCTCGTCCCTGTGCTCGCGACGATCGGGAACTGGGGCGCAGCGCACTGTCCCGCGGATCCCGATCTGGCCGCCGCGGCTCGGGGCCTGGGCTACGAGATGCCCGAGTCCTGGTCGGCGCTGATGGAATCGCTGCGAGAGAGCCACCTTCGGTGATCGGGAACAATCCGGCCCAGACGGTAGTTGAAAGTTGTATGAAAAACATCGGCTTCCTGTCATTCGGCCACTGGTCGCCCGGCCCGCACTCGAAGACGCGGACGGCGTCCGACGCCTTGCTGCAGTCCATCGACCTCGCGGTCGCCGCTGAGGAGCTCGGGGCGGACGGCGCCTACTTCCGCGTGCATCACTTCGCCCGTCAACTCGGCTCACCGTTCCCGCTGCTGGCGGCGATCGGCGCGCGGACGTCGACGATCGAGATCGGCACCGGCGTGATCGACATGCGCTAGCACATGTCAGGGTTACAACACCCGTTCACGTAAGCTTGGTTGCATGGTTGAACTGGTATCGCTGAGGAAGACGAACGAGGTCGCCGCGTACGTCCGCGCTTCGATGGATCGCAAGGGCGACCGGTGGACGGTCGAGACCCAGTTGCGGAAGATCAGGGCGCTGGCCGAGGCGAAGGACTGGGAGGTCGTCGAGGTCTACGACGACAACGCGGTCTCGGCGACGAAGAAGCGCCGCGCTGGCACCCGGTGGGCCGAGATGCTGGATGACGCCCGGGCGGGTCGGTTCTCGATGGTCGTCGCGGTGGACATGGACCGGTTGCTGCGCAGCACGAAGGACTTGAACACGCTGATCGACCTCGGTCTGCGGGTCGTCACCGTGGACGGCGAGATCGACCTCTCGACGGCGGACGGAGAGTTGCGGGCGACGATGCTCGCCGCTCTCGCGCGGTTCGAGGCGCGTCGCAAGGCCGAGCGTCAGATCAGGTCGAACGAGCGCCGCCGCGCCGAGGGCATACCGGCGTCCACCTGGAAGGCGTTCGGCTGGACAAGGGAGGGCGAGCTGATCGAGGAGGAGGCCGACGCGATTCGGCGGGCCTTCGACGCGTTCCTCGGCGAGCCGTCGCTGTCGATCCGGCGCATCCGCGAGGACCTGAACAACGCCGGTCATCTGACCGCGCGCGGGGCGGAGTTCTCCGTCGATGCCGTGCGGTACCTGCTGGCGAACCCGCTCTACGCTGGCTACATCAAGCACTACGCCTCGGGCGAGCTGTACCCGGTGCAGGGCGCGGGGTTCCCGCCCATCGTCAGCGAACAGACATGGCGGGCTGCGGTGGCGAAGCTGGAGGACAACGTGCGGAGGTCGGCGAGGCAGGGCAACCAACCGAAGTACCTCCTGTCCACGATCGGGCTGTGCGGGAAGTGCGGCGCGACGCTCGTCTCGGGGACGAACAGCCGCAAGCAGCCGACGTACCGCTGCGGTGAGCAGTTCCACCTCACCCGCCAGCGCGAGCCCGTCGATGCGATGGTCACCGAGGCGGTGCTCACCCGACTGTCCTCGGTGGACGTGCACGACCTCGTGATGCCGCAGGAAGATGCTGGGCCGGACCGCGAAGAGCTGCTGAGCGAGCGGAACGCCCTGGTCGAGCGCGTCAAGGAGCTGAGCCCGCTGCTGCGCGACATCCACCAGCCCGTGCTGGAGATCACCGCGGCGATCAACGACGTGAAGGCTCGCATCGACGAGATCGACGCGGAGCTGCTCGACCGATCGGTGTCGGTGGCGGCGAAGCTGCTCGCGGACGTGGACGAGCTGGTCGGCACCGCGGAGCGCCGCGAGGTGGTCGAGTCGAAGTGGAAGGAGTTGGACGTGGACCGTCGCCGGATGCTCGTGGACGAGCTGGTGACGGTGACAATCGAGCCCATCGCGCCGGGTCACGTGAAGTTCGACCCCGACCTCATTCGAATAGAGCCTCGTCGCGACTGACACGCGAGTCGACTCGTCAGTGGACCGGTGAGTCGAGTCGTGGGAGAATAGTTGCAGACAAGAAGATCCCACCGGGGCCGCGACTTAGAAGCGCGGGGTTCTGCTCCCGGATGAGTAGCCGGTCAAACAGCCCAACGAACGTGGCGGGGAACCGGAAGCACACTCATGTTTGAGGACTTCCGATGTCTGTCGTTATCGACGCTCCCCGCGCATCTGCGCTGGACCGTCCTGGGCTCGACCAGGACCTGAACCCCGTTCCGCAGGCTGATGGGCTCGATCCCGTCATCGCTGCCGCCCTCGCCGCCGGTCGCCGAGCTGGTGAGCGCCTGGCCCGCACGCCGCTGACCCCGCGCCAGCGCGCCGCGGTCGCCGCTGTGATGGGCGGTGATCGCTGATGAGCGCCAACTCCACCGCTTTCGACTACGTGAACGGCTTCCGCTGGCGTCTGGGCGATCCCGCCCTCGCCGACAGCGAGGCGCACCTCTACGACCTCGGTGTGCTCCGCTCCGTGCTGGAGGAGGCCGTCGAGATCGCCGTCGCCGATGCCCGCGCCGACGGTGTGACCTGGGCCAAGATCGGCGACGCCCTCGGCGTCACGCACCAGGCCGTCATCAAGCGCTACCGCAAGGGCGGTGCCCGATGAACGCCGCCGAACGCACAAGCGCCCTCGTGTCCGCCGACCTGACCCCGCCCGGAGGGCCTGGCCTGGCACCCGCCGAAGGCGGGCTGCCCGTCGTCGATCCGAATGTCGCGAACCCGGTTCTCGCCGTCGAGGCCCTTCCCGAAAAAAACGGCTATCCGGCTGCACAGAGCGATTCCGCTGGCTCCGCCACGCCCGCCGATCTCAGCTCTGACCTGGGATCTACCGCCGCAATTCATGCGCGGCCTTCCTTGGGTGGCCGCGCATCCGTTTCAGAAACGGCTGCACAGGCGCCTACTTCGGCTACACCCGTGGACTTCGCCGAGATGGACGTGCCGGGGGCCGATCCCGGTGATGAGGTTGAGGCGTTCGTGGTCGAATCCACGCCCGCGCAGGTCGCCGAGGCGAAGGATTTTTTCGCCCGGGCGAAGGCTGCGGAGAGCTCGGAGCAGGTGAAGCGCGCACGGATGCAGTCGCGCGTGTTCTCGGTGATGCAGTACCGGGAGCACCCGGAGACCGGCGAGGTCATGCTCACGCAGGAGCAGATCGACGAGGGCCTCGCGGCGCTGGGCGATCGCCTCCACCGCTGGGCCTACGTGTGGCACCCGTACGACCGCCTGGTCGAGGTGGACGAGGGCACCGGCGAGACGGTGTGCTGCGGAATCAAGGGCCTGCACGCGCACATGGTGCTGTGGGTCGCCGATGCGGACGGTCCGCGCCCCACGATCCGCACGGTCTCCGATGCCTTCTCGATCCCTTCGGCGCGGGTGAAGCCGCCGAAGGAGACCGCGGAGCAGGACGGCACCGAGCACAAGGGCCGAGGCGCTGCGGAGAAGGCGTTTTTCGACCTCGCCGAGTACCTGCCGCACGAATCGCGCGGGAGGGACGCAACCCCCGGCATCCACCAGTCGGATCGGCACTACCTCGTGGACAAGACGCAGGAGGGCAAGCCCGGCAAGTACCAGTACGGGCGCGGGCGGATCGTCGCGAACTTCGATTTCGGCCGGGAGCTGGACGCGCACATGGCGATGCGCCGCACCGCCGCGGAGGGCGGCGGCAGCGCGAAGCTGAGCAAGCTCTTCCAGGCCGTGGGCAAGGGTTCGCTGACGCTGAAGCAGGTCCGTGATCAGGAGCCTGCGATCTACTTTGCGAAGGGCAACCTGGCGCATTTTCAGAAGCTGCGCGGCGACTTCCTCTCGCACCAGGACGCGCCGGAGTCGGTCATGAACTTCTACGTGTTCGGCGAGGGCGGCACGGGCAAGGACCTGCTCGCGAAGGCGCTCGCTCGCGCCCTGGCCCCGGACGCGGACAAGCCGTACTTCAAGGTCGGCGGCGAGAACGTCTCGTGGGAGGGATACGACGGCGAGCCGGTCGTGATCTGGGAGGACATGCGCGTCGGCGACATGATCCGCACGGCGAAGAGCCGGGGAATGCTCTTCCGCATTCTCGGCCCGTGGCGCGAGCCGGACGAGAAGCCGGTCGTGAACATCAAGGGGTCCAAGACGCAGCTGCTCAACCGGGTGAACATTGTGACGGGGCCTGAGGGTTACGAGGAGTTCCTCCGGGGCTTGGCGGGCGAGTACGAGTCGATGCAGGGCGGAGTTCGGGTCAAGCACCATGCGGAGAACCTCGGGCAGGGGTTCCGCCGCTTCCCGGTGATCATCCCGGTGGCCGAGCGTGAGTTCTCGATCTTCGTGAACTCCGGCGTGCTCAACGGCACCCGCGAGTACCAGAGCTACGAGCGGTACGAGCACATGCGCCAGGACCTGGAGCTGCTGGCACGCAAGTGCAAGGCGATCAAGGACACCGCCGAGCGGGAGCGCGTTCGCGGTGCGATCGAGGCGCGCACGGTCGCGCCGATCGTGGAGCAGCACGACCGGATCGCATGCCCTGAGCTGGACGCGATTGACGCGGACGATCTGTTCGCGGAGTTCGCCGGGGTCGGGCAGCCAATCCCGCAGAGTTCCGTCGAGGTCGCAGTTGCACCGAGTGAGCCGAGCCCCCGCGATCGCTGCATCTGCGACGAGTGGCAGGGCTACGCCCTGGACCACACCGAGTCCTGCCCGATCCGCACGGATGCCGAGGCGGCGATGGCGGAGATGCGCCAGCGCGAGGCCGAGCGCGAAGCGGCGGCGGAGGCCCACCGTCAGGCCGAGCTTGAGCGGAAGGTCGCGCGGCTCCGCGCGAACGGCGGCCTGCTGGTCGTGGGAGGTGCACGATGAGTACCTTCGACGGCCAGCCGCAGCCGATTCGTCAGGGCTCCGGTGGAGCGCTGGAGGATCGGGCTGCATGCCCGCGCAGCGGCCCCCGGAGGGCCCCGGGAACCTTGGAGCGCAGCGGAAAGGTGTATGGGGCTACACCTTCCGTTCCGGAGGTTGTCGCAGAGGCTCCACATCAGGGCGCAGGGTCCCAGATGTGGAGGGGCGATGACCTCCGGAACGGAAGGCCCCACGGGAGTGCCGCCGGAGGCTCCGGGGCACGTCGCGCAGCGGCGGGCGTCGGATCATCGGGAGGTGCGCGATGAGCTACACGGCAACTTTTGACGCGAGCCACAAGGTCAAGGCGTCAGGCGCTCACGCGACGAACTTCGTTCGCCACATCGCCCGCGATGCGGATCAGGCCGCGGGGTTCTCCTTCGCTCAGCGGAACCCGAACATCGATCCGGCGCGCACGTCGATGAACATCACGATGGTCAACGACGGCAACGGAGGTTGGCGTGCCCCGGTCGTGACGCAGGACGAGAAGGGCAACGACCGGCCGCCGTCGGCAGAGCTGACGGACTATCTGGACGCGCGCCTGGCGACGGTCGAGAAGAAGATCAAGGCCGACGCGGTGGCGATGCGCCCCCTCGTCTTGCAGCTCGATCCGAAGTGGTTCGCCGAGCACAACCCGGACTGGCGCGAGGACGGTCTGAACGCCGAAGCAGAGCAGTACATCGGCACGCAGCTCGACTGGGCCGCCCAGGAGTTCGGGCAGCAGAACCTTCCGGGCTACTCCGTGCATATGGATGAGACGAATCCTCAACTCCAGCTCCTGTTCACCCCGGTGACGGAGGACGGGAGGCTGAGCCAGAAGGACTTTTTCAAGGGTCCCGGCGATCTCCAGCGCCAGCACAAGGCGCACCGCCAGGCGCTGGCCGATGCCGGGTACGACGTCGAGTTCAAGGTCACCAAGCGCTCGAAGGAGCACCTGAGCAGCGAGGAGTTCGCCAAGAAGGTTGACCAGGCCCGCGAACGGGCCGCTGAGGCCGCGCAGCACCTCGCCACGGTCCGCGAGCAGGTCGAACAGTCGGACTTCGGCCAGTTCTTCGAGCAGCAGCACCCAGAGGCGTTCGGCCAGGTGCTGGACGAGTACACGAACGAGATCGAGCAGCGCATCCGCGCGCAGGAGGAGCAGGGACATGGACAGCATCACCGCGATGGCCACGGCGAGGGCGACGGAGAAGATCGAGCAGCAGCGGACTACGGAGATGCTGGAGACGTTGGTCTCGAAGCACGCCGCCGTCGAGCAGCAGCTCACGACGCTGACGAAGGCCGTGAGGGACCTCACCGGGCATCAGAAGATCATGGACGAGGAGCTGACGAAGCGGATCGACCGGGCGTCGATCTCGCGGCCGTCCGCCAGCACGTCGCCGCAGATCGCGAGCGTCGAGAGCAGGCTGAGCGAGATCGAGAGCACGCTCGGCGAGTTCGCGCAGAGTCTCGAGGGAAGCGTTTGAGCGCCGCGTCGCAGAGCTTGGTCGCGGAGGCGCAGAAGAATCGCGCGGCTACGGCCTCGGCGATTGACGGGCTCAAGGTGCAGGCCGCGGCGAACCAGAAGCTCGTGAGCCAGGTCGGCGGTGCGGTGCAGCGGATCGAGAAGCGCACCGAGGAGCGCGTGCAGAAGGCCGTCGAGCAGGTCGCCGGGGATGCCTCGACCACGATGACGGCGAACCTCGACGCCGCGAACGAGCGGGCCGAGCGGATCATCGCCGCGACAGCGAAGGTTGAGGCGCGCCAGCTCTGGAGCGCCGCCGCCGCGATGCTCCTCGCGCTCGTGCCGCTCGCGATGCTGGTCGCGGGCGTCTGGATGGCCGCAGCGGGCCTCATCACGGGTGCTCAGTGGGCGCTGGACGTGGACGGGAGCGTGTGGCTCGGCATCGGGCGGTGGCTCGTAGTCGGCGCTGGCCTCGCCGGGGCCGGCTACGCCCTCTTCGCCTCCGCCCGCTGGGTCGTCGGCCTCGCGGAGACGTGGAAGGGCCGCGGGATGCCGTCATGGCCCCGCTGGCGGAGGTGACCCCAGCTCCCGAGGGCAAGCGCGCGGAGCGCGTGCGGCAGAACTCCCCAGAGTGACAATAGGTCAGCCACTACTGTATAGTTCAGTGCATGCTGACTATTGCTTCTCGCCTCGACGTCATGAACCGGCTGGGCCGGGCCATGGCGGACCCGACGCGCTCCCGGATCCTGATGACCCTGCTGGACGGGCCGAGCTACCCGGCCGTGCTCTCGCGCGAGCTGGAGCTGACGCGTTCGAACGTGTCGAACCACCTGACCTGTCTTCGCGACTGCGGGATCGTGGTCGCCGAGCCCGAGGGTCGGCAGACGCGCTACGAGATCGCCGACCCGCACCTCGCGGCGGCGCTCACGGCGCTGGTGGACGTGACGCTGGCCGTGGACGAGCACGCGCCGTGCTTGGACGCCGCGTGCACTGTGCCGGGCTGCTGCGGGACGGGAGCGGGCGCGTGAGCGCGGCGTGCGGCTGCGACGAGCCGGAGACCCGGGTCGGCGAGGAAGCTGATGAGGAGCAGGAGCGTCCGTGGTGGCGTGACCGCGGGATCATGGTCCCGGTGCTCTCCGGCGTCGCCTTCGGCACGGGCCTGGTCCTGGAATGGACAGGGGCGGAGGTCCCGGCGCTGGTGGCGTTCTGGATCGGCCTGCTGCTGGGCGCGTCGACGTTCACCCCGGGCGCGATCCGCAAGCTGTTCAAGGGCAAGCTGGGCATCGGCCTGCTGATGACGATCAGCGCGGTCGGCGCGGTGATCCTCGGCTACGTCGAGGAGGCCGCCGCCTTGGCGTTCCTGTACTCCATCGCCGAAGCGCTGGAGGACAAGGCCATGGACCGCGCCCGCGGCGGGCTGCGGGCTCTCCTCAAGCTCGTCCCGGAGACCGCGACCATCCGGCGGGACGGCGCGCCCGTGGAGGTCGCCGCGAAGGACCTCCAGGTCGGGCAGCTCATGCTGGTGCGCCCCGGTGAGCGGATCGCGACCGACGGCATCGTCCGCACAGGTCGGTCGAGCCTGGATACCTCCGCGATCACCGGCGAGTCGATCCCGGTCGAGGTCGAGCCCGGCGACGCGGTGTCGGCCGGGGCGATCAACACCGCCGGTGCCCTGGAGGTCGAGGCGACCGCGGCGGGTACGGACAACTCGCTGACCACGATCGTGGAGCTGGTCGAGCAGGCGCAGGCCGAGAAGGGAGACCGCGCTCGGCTGGCCGACCGGATCGCCCGACCCCTCGTGCCCGGCGTGCTGATCCTCGCCGCTCTCGTCGCGATCATCGGCTCGCTGCTCGGCGACCCGGAGCTGTGGATCACCCGCGCCCTCGTGGTGCTCGTCGCCGCGTCGCCGTGCGCGCTGGCGATCTCCGTCCCGCTCACCGTCGTCGCCGCGATCGGCTCGGCGAGCCGGTTCGGCGTGATCATCAAGTCCGGTGCCGTGTTCGAGCGCTTCGGCGTGATCCGCCACGTCGCCGTCGACAAGACCGGCACCCTCACCCGCAACGAGCCCGCCGTCACCGCCGTCCTCACCGCCGACGGCGTGACCGAGGCGCAGGCCCTGGCCTGGGCGGCATCCCTGGAGCAGCACAGCACCCACCCGCTGGCCGCCGCGATCACCGCCGCCGCACCCGGAGCCCCCGCCGCCCTGGACGTCACCGAGCAGGCCGGGCACGGCATCGAAGGCACCCTCGACGGGGCCCGGGTCACCGTCGGCAGCCCTCGCTGGCTGGACTCGGGGACGCTCAAGGACCAGGTCGCGGGCCTGGAGGAGCAGGGCATGACCGTCGTCATTGTGCACCTCGACGGGGTCCCGGTCGCCGCGATCGGGGTCCGCGACGAGCTGCGCCCCGAGGTCCCAGAGGTCGTGCGCACCCTCGCGGCCCAGGGCGTCGGGATGACCATGCTCACCGGCGACAACGCCCGCACCGCCCGCGCGCTGGCCGCGCAGGCCGGGATCGGGGACGTGCGCGCCGAGCTGCGTCCCGAGGACAAGGCCGCCGCGATCAGCGAGCTGGGCAGGCACGGCTCGGTCGCGATGATCGGCGACGGCATCAACGACGCCCCCGCCCTGGCGGCCGCGGACATCGGCATCGCGATGGGCGCGACCGGCTCCGATGCCGCGATCGAGTCCGCCGACGTCGCCTTCACCGGCCACGACCTGCGGCTCCTCCCGCGGGCGTTCGACCACGCCCGCCGCGGCAGGCACATCATCAACCAGAACATCATCCTGTCCCTGCTGATCATCACCGCCCTGCTGCCGCTCGCCCTGTTCGGCGTACTCGGCCTCGCAGCGGTGGTGCTCGTGCACGAGATCGCCGAGGTGATAGTGATCCTCAACGGGCTCCGCGCCGCCAGGATGAGGAAGTAGGAGGGATCATCGAGTGCTATAACTCCGATATGCGCTACGAGAACCCGCTCTACATGGCCGAGGACGCCGGGTCCGCGGACCTCATCTCCGGCGGACGTCTCCAGCTCGGCATCAGCCGCGGATCACCGGAGCAGGTCATCGACGGGTGGCGGTACTTCGGCTTCCAGCCCGCGGATGGCGAGGACGAGGCCCAGATGGCGCGGCGGCACACCGAGGTGCTGCTCGAGCTGCTGAAGGGCGAGGGCTTCGCCGAGCCTAATCCGCGGCCGATGTTCCCCAACCCGCCGGGCAAGCTGCGCCTGGAACCGCACTCACCGGGGCTGCGTGACCGCATCTGGTGGGGTGCGGGCTCGCGGGCGACCGCTGAGTGGACGGCGCAGCAGGGGATGAATTTGATGAGCTCGACGCTGCTCACCGAGGACACCGGCGTCCCGTTCCATCAGCTGCAGGCCGAGCAGATCCAGCGCTATCGGGACGCGTGGATCGAGGCCGGTCACGACCGCGAGCCGAGGGTGTCGGTCAGCCGCAGCATCTTCCCGCTGGTCAGCGACGAGGACCGCGCCTACTTCGGCCTCGAGACCCGCAGCCGCGACCAGGTGGGCAACCTCGAGGGCGGGCGGGCGCGCTTCGGCAAGAGCTATGCCGGCGAGCCGGACGCGTTGATCGAGCAGCTGCGCGAGGACGAAGCGATCGCCGCCGCCGACACCCTGCTGCTGACGGTGCCCAACCAGCTCGGCGTCGACTACAACGCCCACGTCATCGAGTCGGTCCTCACCCACGTCGCGCCGGCCCTCGGCTGGCGCTGACTACCAGTCATCTGCTGATCCAGCACAGGCGCACCCACCGAGCGGTCGCCGACGGCTGTGCGGCCCCCGGTCGCGGCGGGGAGCTCGGACGCCGACGCATGGCGCTCGCTAGGAGTCGGCGCCAGGCGCAGGGACGCCGACCGAGTCGGTCTCCTCGGGGTTCTCGCCCCGCGGCGGGGCCGGCGCGTCGGACACGGACTGATCCGCTTGTCGCTCGCCCGGGCGGGCGGCGGCCTCGGACACCCCACCGGGGAGTCCCTGACCGGGTACCCGTCCGGTGCCGTCCTGCCCCGGAACGTCGCTGGGATTGGCCGGAATGGTCTGGTCCTGCTCGCTCATCGGGTGCTCCTCGCACTCGTCGGATAGGCAAGCCGCCCGAGACCCCCAGGGCCTCGGGCGGCGATGACTGTCCAGCCTAGGTGGATCTAGTTCTTGTCGCCAAGGCGGTCGTCCAGGGCGTCGCGCCCCTTCTGGAGCTTGTCGTCGTGGCCGGAGAAGCGATCGTTCGCGAAGTCCTGACCCTTGTCGAGCGCGGCATCGGTCTTCTGCTCGTCGCCCGTCACGTTCGAGAGGGCGTCCTTGCCCTTGTTGACCATGTCTCCAATACCCATGACAGTTCCTCTCTGCGCTGAAAAGCCGGCGCCGGACGGCGCCTGTGGTCCTTCCTATCGAGAGCCGGGCCGTTCGCGCAGCAATTCGCGGAACTGATTCGCCCGGCCTCATCCGCGCTTCACACGGGCGCTCGTGTGCGCTTCGCTCCGCCTCGTCATCGTCCTCGCGACGGCGGCCGCGGCGCCTAGTATGACGCGCATGAGCCTGGTCCAGAACGAACGCCGCGAGCACATGCTGATCATCACCATCAACCGCCCCGAGAAGCGCAACGCCGTCGATCGCGCGCTGGCCGACGAGCTTGATCAGGCATTGAACTTCCTCGATGACGACGATGATCTATGGTGCGGCGTGCTGACCGGTGCCGGGCCCGTGTTCAGCGCCGGCAGCGACCTGAACGCGGGCGGCGACTACGTGACCGACCGTGGCGGCGAGTACGGAATCATCCGCCGCACGCGCCGGACGCCATTGATCGCGGCCGTGCAGGGGCCCGCGCTCGGCGGCGGCCTGGAGATCGCCTTGGCGTGCGATCTCATCGTCGCGGACCGCGAGGCTGTCCTCGGGCTGCCCGAGGTCAAGCGCGGGCTGATCCCGACGTGCGCGGGGCTGTTCCGGGGTCCCCGTGCGCTTCCATTGAACATCGCGACCCAGCTGGCGCTGACCGGTGAGCCGATCACCGCCCAGCAGGCGGCGTCCTACGGCTTGGTCAACAGAGTCAGCGAGCCCGGCCAGGCGCTGGATGACGCAGTCGCGATGGCCGAGACGATTTGCGCCAACGGTCCGCTCGCGGTGCGGCTCGCGCTCGGCGTCATTCACGAGTACGTCGGATCCGGCGACGAGCACGGGTTCGCCCTCACCGACCAGGCCCGGACGACGGTCTACGACTCCGAGGACCGGCAGGAGGGTATCGCGGCGTTCTTTCAGAAGCGGACGCCGCGCTGGACCGGCCGCTGATCCGGGCCGACGCCAGCCGCCAGCGGGCGATCACGGTCACCTTCGCTCGCGCTCGGCTAGCCGCCGGGTTAGTCTTATACGTCGCACTGTTTTCCTCATGGTGCGGCACCCGGCCTCGCCCGACCGGCGAACGCCAGACGCTAGACCCTCCTGTTGCGGAAGGCCCGCAACCGTTCAGTCCAGAGGAGGTGGGTTTACTAGTGCGTCATTACGAAATGATGGTCATCCTCGACCCGCAGCTTGACGAGCGCACGATCAATCCCTCGCTCGAACAGTTCCTGTCGATCGTGAAGAAGGACGGCGGCACCGTCGATAACGTCGACGTGTGGGGACGTCGCCGCCTGACCTACGAGATCAACAAGCATGCCGAAGGCATCTACGCCGTCATCGACATGCATTGCGAGCCCGCGACCGTCGCCGAGCTCGACCGTCAGCTGAACCTGAACGAGTCGATCCTGCGTACCAAGGTCATCCGTCCCGACATCCGATAACAGCCCGTCGTCAGTTTTCCACCGGTGCCGGGATGTGCACAGCCCCCGGGCTGGCTCTTCCCAGGGCGGCGGACGCCGACGAGACTGAACCCCTACATCGCGAACGGAACTTCGAGAGGACCCCTCATGGCCGGCGAGACCGTCATCACCGTGGTTGGCAACCTGACCGCCGATCCCGAGTTGCGCTTCACCCCCTCGGGTGCGGCGGTAGCCAACTTCACCGTCGCATCGACGCCGCGCACCTTCGACCGCCAGACCAACGAGTGGAAGGACGGCGAGGCGCTGTTCCTGCGCTGCTCGATCTGGCGGCAGGCGGCCGAGAACGTTGCCGAGTCGCTCACCAAGGGCGCCCGGGTCGTTGTCACCGGGCGGCTCAAGCAGCGCTCGTACGAGACCAAGGAAGGCGAGAAGCGCACCGTGGTCGAGCTCGAGGTCGACGAGATCGGTCCGTCCCTGCGTTATGCGACCGCCAAGGTAACCCGCGCCTCGCGTGGCTCCGGTGGCGGCGGCTACGGCGGTGGCGGTGGTTTCGGTGGCGGTGGCCAGGCCACCGAGGATCCGTGGGGTTCCGCGCCGGCGTCCGGCGGCGGTGGTGGATTCAGCGACGAGCCGCCTTTCTAACCATGTCGCGGCGCATGCCGCACCCTTCCTTTAGATCATCAGGAGCAACCCATGGCAAAGCCAGTGATTCGCAAGCCGAAGAAGAAGCCCAATCCGCTGTTCGCGGCTGAGATCGAGTACATCGATTACAAGGACACCGCGATGCTTCGCAAGTACATCTCCGACCGCGGCAAGATCCGTGCCCGCCGCGTCACCGGAGTGACCTCGCAGCAGCAGCGCCAGCTCGCCAGGGCGATCAAGAACGCCCGCGAGATGGCCCTGCTGCCCTACACGAGCACCGCTCGCTAAGGAGAAGCCACACCATGTCGAACATGAAGCTGATCCTCACCCAGGAGGTCACCGGTCTCGGTGCCCCCGGCGATGTCGTCGAGGTCAAGAGCGGTTACGGCCGCAATTACCTGATCCCGCGCGGCTACGCGATGGTCGCCACCAAGGGCGGCGAGAAGCAGATCGCCCAGATCAAGCGCGCCCGTGAGGTCCGCGGCGCCCGCGACCTCGACCACGCCAAGCAGATCGCCTCGCAGCTGGAGGGCCTGAGCGTCAAGCACGCAGCCCGCGCCGGCTCCGACGGCCGCCTGTTCGGCTCGGTCACCTCCGGTGACATCGTCGAGGCCGTCAAGGCCGCAGGCGGCCCGGAGCTGGACAAGCGCCGCGTCGAGCTGCCCTCGCAGATCAAGTCGACCGGCACCCACGACGTCAACGTCAAGATCCACGACGAGGTCACCGGCTCGTTCAAGATCGAGGTCGTCGCCGCGAGCTAGCCGACGGAGCACACCGCACACCTGCCGGCTTAGGCCGGCGTCCAAGAGGGGTTGTCGGCATCGAGAGGGGATAAATCCCCGCTTGGTGCCGATAACCCCTCTTCGTCGTCGTCGGCGGCCGACGCGAGGCGCTGGGACGCGTGTGAAGGGCGCGTTGTCCATGTGGATAACCTGGGCAAAAGTCGGGTCCAAATGGTCTTGCGGCGCGCCGATACCACGGTGTATACGCCGAAGCTACTCAGTGGTAAGAGTCTCCGGAGAAATTCTTATCCACAGGATGTGAACCAGAAAAGGCCAGGTCAGCAGCGATATTCTGCGAAACCCACAGGCTTGTGCACAGCCGCACTCACAAGCTCTCGGCGCGTCGTCCACACGCCCTCGGGACTCCTCCACAAACAATCCACAGGTCCGTACACATCGAGAGTTGAAAGCCGGCGCGCGGCGGTCCTATCGTGTCGTCGTCCAGCCCGTGGGTACCGCTCAACCGCTTTTTGTCTGAGGCTCCGGGAAGCATGGGCCAATGCCACGCCATCGCGAGACCGGTCCTCGGCCACGCACCGAGATGAGGGGAGAAAAGTTGCTCGAGACCCCACCGGACTACGACGAGCCAACGCGCAGTGAGATCGACCGGCAGCCTCCCCAGGACGTCCCGGCAGAGCAGTCCGTCCTCGGCGGCATGATGCTCTCGAAGGACGCCATCGCCGATGTCGTCGAGGCCTTGCAGACCGATGACTACTACCGGCCGGCGCACCAACTGATCCACGAGGCGATCCTCGATCTCTACGGCCGCGGTGAGCCGGCCGACATCCTGACCGTCGGAGACGAGCTGACCAAGCGCGGCCAGCTGCTGCGCATCGGTGGCGCGGCCTACCTGCACACCCTGATCAACCTCGTGCCGACGGCCGCCAACGCCGGCTACTACGCCAACATCGTCGCCGAGAAGGCGGTGCTGCGTCGGCTGGTGGACGCCGGCACCCGGATCGTGCAGATGGGCTATGGGGCGGCCAGCGGCGACCTGGACACCCCTGGCGAGGTCGATGAGGTCGTCGACCGTGCGCAGGCAGCGATCTACGACGTCACCGAACGCCGCACCAGCGAGGACTACGTCGTCCTCGGTGAGCTGATCGAGCCGGTGATCAGCGAGATCGAGATGATCGGGGCGCATGGCGAGCTGGCCGGCGTCCCCACCGGATTCCACTCCCTCGATGAGATCATCAATGGCCTGTTTCCAGGGCAGATGATCGTGGTCGCTGCCCGCCCCGGCATGGGCAAGTCCACCCTGGCGCTGGATTTCGTGCGGTCCTGCTCATTACGCCACAACAAGGCCTCGGTGATCTTCTCGCTCGAGATGAGCAAGTCCGAGATCGCGATGCGGATGTTCTCCGCGGAGGCGTCCATCCCACTGAACCGAATCCGCTCGGGTGATCTCAACGACGACGAGTGGAGCAAGCTGGTTTTGAAGAGCTCGGAGATCGCTGACAAGCCGCTGTTCATCGATGACTCGCCGAACATGTCGATGATGGAGATCCGCGCCAAGGCACGGCGCCTGAAGCAGCGTCACGACCTCAGCTTGATCGTCGTCGACTACCTGCAGCTGATGACCTCAGGCAAGCGCGTCGAGTCCCGTCAGCAGGAGGTGTCGGAATTTTCCCGTGCGCTGAAGCTGCTTGCCAAGGAGCTCGAGGTTCCGGTGATCGCGATCTCGCAGCTCAACCGTGGGCCCGAGACGCGCACCGACAAGAAGCCCATGCTGTCCGACCTGCGCGAGTCGGGTGCGATCGAGCAAGACTGCGATGTCGCGATACTGATCAACCGGCCGGAGGTCTACGAGTCCGACACCGACCGCGTGGGGGAAGCCGACCTGATCGTCGCCAAGCACCGTAACGGACCGACTGGAGAGGCGCTGACCATCTTTCAGGGCAAGTTCAGCCGCTTCGCCGATGCGGGTATGGACTAGGGCGGCTCAGCGTGGCGCGCCGTCGCCCGAAAACGCAACCGGCACCGACGGCCCGGCCCCCAGGCCCGTACGGTCGGGTCATGGGCATCTTCCGCAAGTCGGGCAGCACCCCGCCGCGCTACTTCGCCTGGGAGGCGGCAGGTCTGCGCTGGCTGGCCGAGGGACCGACACCGGTCGTCGATGTCCTCGATGTCGGGGAGGGTCATCTGGACCTCGTCGAGCTGGGCGCGGTCGCGCCGACGCCGGAGGCCGCGGAGGAGTTCGGCCGCCGCCTCGCCCAGACTCATGACCTCGGAGCGCCGGCGTACGGCGCACCCCCGCCGGGATGGAGCGGACCGGGTTACTTCGGTCCGGCCGACGACGTCTTCGAGTTGCCCCTCGCGCCGTACGCCACATGGAGTGAGCACTACGCGCACACCATGATCGAGCCGCTCGCCGAGCGCACCCCGCTCCCGAACGGCGTACGCAGCTCGCTTCGCGAGCTCACCGCACTCATCGGCACCGGCGAGCTGGACACCGGAGAGCCGCCGGCGAGGATTCACGGCGATCTATGGTCGGGCAACCTGATGTGGACGGCGGACGGCGCCACGCTCATCGATCCAGCGGCGCACGGCGGCCACCGCGAGGCCGACTTGGCCATGCTCGCGCTGTTCGGCGCGCCGCACCTGGAGCGCATCGTCGCGGCGTACGACGAACAGCGGCCGCTGGCCGATGGATGGCAGGACCGCGTCGCCGTTCACCAGGTGTTTGCGCTGCTGGCGCACGTCGCCTTGTTTGGTTCCGGTTATCTCGCGATGCTCGAACGCGCGATTTTGCCCTTTGTTGGCCGCGTCTAAACCGCGGTTCTCGAGAATCGGTTGCGAGCCGGGCCCTAGGTGAATAGCGTTCTGAGGTAGGCGTAGCCCTCGGCCTACCTCACGCGACAGAGAGGTCATGGCGATGAGCCTGACGCATCGAGTCACGTCCCCCCATCCGTCCACCGAGCTTCCGGCCGATTCACCGTCGGCCCGGTCGTCCATCGAGTCGCTGCTCGCCGAGGCGTGCGGCGCCACCCCCGTACGGCGACGCAGGTTGCAGGAAGCCGCGGTAGCCCAATCACTGGGCTTGGCGCGCGCACTCGCGCGCCGCTACCAAGGCCGCGGCGAACCACTGGATGACCTCGTGCAGGTCGCCTACACCGGGTTGGTACTTGCCGTGCAGCGGTACGAGCCCGACAACGGCGCGCGCTTCTCCACCTTCGCCACGCCCACGATCCTGGGCGAGCTGCGCCGGTACTTCCGCGATCAGGCCTGGACCATTCGCCCTCCGCGCAGGCTGCAGGAGGACGTACCGCGGGTCCGCAAGGCCGCGGCCGACCTCGAGCAGGAGCACGGCAGCACGCCGTCCGCCGAGCAGATCGCCGAGCATCTTGAGATGACGGTCGAGGCGGTACGCGAGGCACAGCAGGCCGGTGCGCGCTACCGGCTCGTCTCGCTTGAGGCCGCCACCGAGAACGGCACACCGTCGGCCGTCAGCCTGGTCGGCGACCCCCGCACGGGCGACATCGACCAACTGACGGTCGGCATGTCGGTGCGGGCGATGATCCAGACGCTGAGTGACGACGAGCAAGAGTTGCTGCGGCTGCGGTTCTACGAGAACCTGACGCAGCAGCAGATCGCCGATCGGATCGGCGTGTCGCAGATGCAGGTCTCCCGCCTGCTGCGCAAGAGCCTCGATCGACTCCGGACGGTCGCTGACGACGACCTGGCGGAACGCCGCAGCGCATAGTCCGCGGCGCAAGGTCCGGGTATGTCGCCGAACGACTACAGGGCGCTTGAGGGCTTTGCGTCCCGCTCACCGCGTGCGTACTGCGACTGCTGGCCTTCGACGACCTTGCGCGCGACCGCGGAGATCTTCATGTTGAGATTCTGCGAGGTGGTGCGCAGCAGCTCGAAGGCCTCGTCCTCGGTGAACCGGTGCGCGGCCATCAGCAGGCCGATCGCCTTGCCGATCTCGCGGTTGCTGTCCAGGCCGCGGCTCATCGTCTCGGCCTGCTCCTTGGCGCTGAGCATCATGAACGACACGGATGCGAACGAGGCGACCACGGCGCCCTGATCGGCGGACTGCTCGGTGAGCGCATCCGCCGTGTCGGAGAAGACGTTCAGCGCCCCGACCTTCCGGTTGTCGGCGAGGATCCGGTAGCCGATCATGCCGCGTACCGGCGTCTCGTCGAGGAGTCGTTTGGCCAGATCGGGCCACTGGCACTTGTCCTCGATGTTGGGGTCGACCTGGAAGTTGTCCTCGACGATGGCATCGACGCACGGGCCCGAGCCGACCTCGCGCTCGAGCATGTCCACATGCGCGGCGACCTGATCGGTGGCGGCGACGGTGCGAAAGCGACCGTTCGCTGCGACCATGATCGAGGCGTGATCGCAGCCGTCGATCAGATCGACCGCCGCGTTGGCAAGCGCGAGGTGGATCGCCCCGGGATCGGAATCCGCGTAGATGAGCTCGGCAAGGCGTTGGAAGACCTTGCCAGGCTCGGTGTCCCGCAATTCCTTGCCGATCTTTCGCTCGAGGCTGCGCGGCTCGAACTGCGGGATCGAGGTGGTCTCTGAAGCGCTCACTGTGAGGTCCTCTGGGGTGCTTCGGCGGCCCGAGGGTCGAGCCGGGGGACTATTGGGTTCCGGTTTGCTTCAGAATTCGATCATCATCCTAGTAGTGGCTCGCACAGCGGCGTCGCCCGCCGAGCGCTTAGTGTACGGTGGGCCGGCCGTTCGGCTTGCAGCGCTCCGAGCGCTCCGGTCCTCCCGGCCACTCGTCGAAGGAGTCATCTTGCGCCACCGATCTGGCCGACTACTCGTCGCCCTCGTCGCCGTCCTCGTCCTGCTGGCGGCTGCATGTGATCGTGCCAAGGAAGAGCGCGATGAGGCGGAGGACGTCGCGCAGAAGTTCGCGAACGCCGTCAGCTCGGGGGACTACGACGAGGCCGCGTCGTACACCACCGAGCCCGACCAGGCGCAGGCCGACCTGAACTTTCTCAGCGGTCAGCTGCAAGGTCCCGACATCGAGTACACGTTGACCGATGCCGACGCGTCAGTCGCCGAGGGCACCGCGACGTACGACGTGGGCCTGCAGGTGCTCGGGCGCGACATCGACTACCAGGTCACCGCGCCGCTGGTGACCGACGACCAGGACGCCTGGAAGATCGACTGGGCCCCGTCGGTCATCCACCCCAAGCTCACCGGCGACACGCACCTGCAGATCGTCCAGGCGCCCGGCAACAAGCCGGTCGTGCTCGACCGCAACGGTCAGCCTGTGCTCAGCGAGCAGCTCGTCACGGTGGTGAGGATCGACCCTGCGGCGGTGAGCGATCCCGCTGGGACCGCCCAGGCGCTCGCGAACGCGCTGAGCGGCGTGGTGCCGACGCTCACGGCCGAGTCGATCTTGACTGAGCTCAGCGGCGCCACCGAGCCGTACACCCTCGTCGCCCTGCGGCAGGAGGACGCCGCGCAGGTCCAGATCCCCGAGCTGGCCGGGCTCAGCCACAACAAGCAGGCGAGGTTGCTGACCGCGTCTAAGTCGTTGCGCTCGCAGGCGCTGTCCGGGCTCAGCACGACCTGGGAGGCGGCGTCCCGGCAGGCGACCGGGTGGAGCGTGCAGATCCAGAACCAGGCCAACGAGGTCGTCGAGACAGTACTGGACGTGCCGGCCACACCGGTTACGACGATCCCAACCACCTTCGACTCGACCCTGCAGGCCGCCGCCCAGGCGGCCGTGGACCAGACCCAAGGGCAGGCCGTCGTGGTCGCCCTGCAGCCCCCCACCGGCGGCGTACTCGCGGTCGCACAGAACGCGCCGGCCGACGCGGAGGGCCCGATCGCGCTGACCGGCCTCTCCCCGCCGGGCTCGACCTTCAAGGTGGTCAGCACGTCGGCTGTGCTGGCGGCCGGCACGGCAACGCCCGAGACGGTGCTGCCCTGCCCGGGCACGGCAACGATCAAGGGACGCACGATCCCGAATGACGAGCAGTTCGACCTGGGCTCGGTGCCGCTGCACACGGCGTTCGCCAACTCTTGCAACACGACGATCGCCGCGCTCGCGGTCGAGCTGCCGGCCGATGCGCTCACCCAGCAGGCGCTGCGCCTCGGCCTCGGCATCGACTACATCGTCGAGGGGATGACGACCATCACCGGCAAGGTTCCTCCCGCAGAGAGCGACGCCCAGATGGTCGAGGACTCGATCGGGCAGGGCAAGGTCGTCGCCTCCCCGTTCGGCATGGCCCTCATCGCGGCCACGATCGCCAGCGGCAGCACGCCGAAGCCGGTACTGGTCACCGGTACGGAGACCAAGGCCGATCAGGATCCCGGGTCGCCGTCCCCGGAGGTGATCGCGGCGATGCAGGAGATGATGGCCGAGACCGTCACGTCCGGGACGGCGACCGCGCTGAGCGACATCGGCGGGGGGCACGGCAAGACAGGCACCGCGCAGTTCGGTGACGGCACGCAGTCGCATGGCTGGTTCATCGGGTACTACCAGGACATGGCCTTCGCCGTCCTGGTAGTCGGCGGAGGCTCGTCCCAGCCCGCGGTGAGCGTGGCGGGTGACTTCCTGCGCGCCGCCGAAGACTACATCCCCCAGTAGCCGCCGTACCGGTCGGCAAGGGACGCTGGCGGGCAGCTGGGGTCAGTCCTGGTGGACGGCGAGGGGTCGCTTTTCGCGGGGGAACTCGGTGGTCTCATCGCCGAGCAGCAGCATCCGGTAGGTGGCGCGAGCGGCGCTCTCGAGATTGACGGCCTTCCGGAAGGCGTCGGTGACGGTGGCCGACATCGTCGAGCAGCCGTGGTGACTCAGGACGACGCAGTCGCAATCGACGGCGGCCTGGGCCGCCGCATCGGCCAGCTGGTCGGATCCGTTGGGATAGAAGGGGATCCTGCGGATCCGACCGACGTACGCGACGTGGTCGAGGGTCAGCAGCCTGATCGGCTTGCCCAGGGCGTCGAGCAGCACCGTGTGCTCCGGGTGCAGGTGCACGATGGCGTTCACGTCCGGTCGGGCGAGGTAGGTGCGCTGGTGCAGCCTCCACTCGGACGAAGGTGTGCCGCCGCCCAGCGCGCCGCCGTCCAGGCTCATGCGCACGAAGTCGTCGGCCGCCAGCTGGTCGAGGAAGGCCCCCTTGCCGGTGACGACGACCTCGCGGCTGCTCGGCCCGCGCGCCGAGAGGTTCCCGCCGCTGGCGAGCGCCAGGCCGTGGATGACCGCCTGCGCCCCGAATCGAGACATATCGTCGATCGCGGCGTCCACCGACTGGAACCTGGGCGCGCTCATCAGCTGGTCTCGTCGTCGGGGCGCTCACCGGCCGAGGGGCGGATGACGCGTCGATCGGTGATGATCGCGGTGATCAGATCGGCCGGGGTGACGTCGAAAGCGGGATTGAGTGCGGTCGTGCCGGCCGGGGCGATCCGCACACCCTGCAGCTCGCAGACCTCCGCGCTGCCGCGGTCCTCGATCTCGATGTCGTCGCCGGACGCCGTCCGCCGATCGATCGTCGTCTCGGGAGCCACGATGTAGAAGGGGATCCTGGCGTACCGTGCGGCGAGCGCGAGGGCGAGGGTGCCGATCTTGTTGGCGCTGTCGCCGTTGGCCGCAACGCGGTCTGCTCCGGTCAGCACCGCGTCCGCCTGACCTCGCCGCATCGTGGACGCCGCTGCCGAGTCGGCGAGCAGGTCGAATGGCGCGCCCATCTGCTGCAACTCCCAGGCGGTCAGCCGGGCGCCCTGCAGCAGCGGGCGGGTCTCGCACGCGAGCGCGCGTTGGAGGTGGCCGTCGCGGTGGACCTCCTCGATGACCCCGAGGGCGGTGCCGCGCTCTACTGCGGCCAGTGCACCGGTGTTGCAGATCGTCATCAGCCGCAAACCGTTCTGCTTCGCGGTCTCACCCAGCTCGCGATAGAGTTCGTCGGCTCCGATGCGCGCCATCCGCTTCGAGGCGGCGATGTCGTCGTCCCTGACCTGCTTGGCGACGTCGAGGACGGCGTCGAAGCCGTGTGGGATCTCGGCGGCGGCGAGATCGGCGCCCCACGCCAGGTTCACGGCCGTCGGGCGGGCGTCGCGGATCCGCCGGACGGCGCCTGGCACCTCAGACGACGGGAGGGTCTGCATGGCCAGCGCCACGCCGAACGCGCCCGCCACGCCGAGGGCTGGCGCCCCTCGGACGGCGAGTCGGGAGATCGCCTCGACGAGGCGGTCCACAGTGCGGATCTCCAGCATCATGGTCTGGAGCGGCAGCAGCGTCTGGTCCAGCAGCCTCAGGTAGCCAGGCTGGTCGCCGGCCTGATCGACCCAGTCAATCGGACGCACGTCCTGCCCTCCGTCCCACACCGTTCAGCAGTCGCCTCAGACTAACGACCCCGAACGCCGTACTGACCGACAGCACGTCGCTGGGTGCGGTTCGCCTGCCCCGGGCTTGGGTCTTGCAGATTTGCCCAGCGTCGGGTGCGCTGGTCGCTTGTGCTGAGCGGCGGCGACGGAGGGGCCGGCGGGAGCGGGCTTAGGCGACGAGGTCGGCGTACTCCTGGTGGCGCTCGATGTAGCTGGCGACGAAGGGGCACTTCGGATCGACCTTCTTGCCGTCTCCGCGAGCCGCCTCCAGCGCCGCTTTGACGACCTTCGACCCGACCCCCTGGCCCTCGAAGCCGTCCTCGGTCACGGTGTGTGGCATGACGACCGTTTCACCCTCCACGTGATACTCGGTGAAGCCAGCGAGGGTGCCGTCGTCGGTGACCGCTTCGAATCGATTGGCTTGCTCGTTGAAGCTGACAGTGAACTCCATGCGCCCCAGGATAGGCAGAAAGCTACCGGACGAGGTCGGCGTACTCCGGGTTGTCCCGGATGAACCCGGCGACATACCAGCAGCTCGGCACCACCTTCAGCCCCCGATCGCGCGCATCGTCGAGCGCGGCGCGCACCACTTGCGCGGCCACGCCCTGCTCGCGGTACTGAGGGTGGGTGACGGTATGCGGGAAGACCACCCGGTCTCCGGAGAGGTGGTAGTCCGCGTAGCCGGCCACGTCACCGTCGGCGGTGATCCCCTCGTAGCGACCCTCTTGCTCGTTCTTGCGCACGGTGACATCCATGTCCGCCACGCTAGCCGGTCGCGCGGGACGTCGCCTACAAGAGGAATCCGGACAGTGGCGAGCCCGGCTCGATCCGCTCGATGCTCAGCGGGCTCTGCTCGATCCGCTCCAGCAGGGACGGGAGCTTCGCCGCGTCATCCAGCTCGATGCCTACGAGGGCGGGTCCGGTCTCACGGTTGTTCTTCTTCACGTACTCGAACAGCACGATGTCCTCGCCCTCGCCGAGGACGTCGGCGAGAAAGCCGCGTAGCGCACCAGGCTCCTGCGGAAAGGTCACCAAGAAGTAGTGACGCAAGCCCTCGTGGATCAGCGACCGCTCCAGGATCTCGGCGTACCGCGAGACGTCGTTGTTGCCGCCGGAGACCACGCAGACGACCGGCCCGTCCGGCTCGTGGTCGAGGTAGCCGCGCAGCGCGGCCGAGGCCAGGGCCCCGGCGGGCTCGGCGATGATGCCCTCGTTCTGGTAGAGCTCCAGCATCTCCGTGCACACCGCTCCCTCAGGCACCGAGATCACCTGGTCGACGAGGTTGCGCACCAGCTCATACGACAGGTCACCGACACGCGCCACCGCCGCTCCGTCGACGAACGTGTCGAGATCGGGCAGGACGACGGGAAGCCCCGCGTCGAGCGCCGCCTGCATGCTGGCAGCACCCTCCGGCTCGACGCCGACGATCCGGGTGTCGGGCTTGTTCTCCCTGATCCATAGGCAGATCCCGGCCAGCAGGCCGCCGCCGCCGACCGGCACCAGAACGGTGTCGCCGCCCGGCATCGCCTCGGGGATCTCGACGCCCACGCTGCCCTGACCGGCGATTGTGAGGGCTGCGTCGAAGGGGTGCACGAACAACGCGCCGGTCTGTGCGGAGTCCGCGAACGCGGCGCGGCTGGCCTCGTCGTACGAACCGCCGGTGATGACCGGCGTGAGCCATTCACCGCCGATTTCCTTGATGCGCTGCCGCTTCTGCCGCGGCGTGGTGGTCGGCAGGAACACCTTGCCGCGGATGCCCAGCCTCCGGCACGCGAACGCGACCCCCTGCGCGTGGTTGCCGGCGCTGGCGCACACGATGCCGTTCTGACGCTGGTCGCTGGCGATCGACGAGATGAAGTTGTACGCACCGCGGACCTTGTACGAACGGCACACCTGGGTGTCCTCCCGTTTGAGCAGCACGGGGAGCCCGGCATTCTGGCTGAGCCGCTCACTGGGGTCGAGCGCAGTCTGGCGGACGACGGTGCGTAGCCGGGCGGCAGCGTACGCCACGTCGGCGGCGGTCGGTGGCGCCGCGACGGGGTGCGGAGTGGGGGCATCGGTCACTTCGACGATGCTACGGCTCCCGCGGGCATCGGATGGCTCAGGTGCTGTCGCGGCGCATCCGCCGCGCGGCGGTCGCGATGGTGTCGCGGGTCGGACGGCCGAAGAACGCGCCCAGCGAGACTCCCGCCGCGATCGCGACCGCCACGCCGGCCGCGCCGAGCAGGATGCCCGTCCCGTTCATCATCGCCGCGGTCGACCCGTTGGCCTCCGTGAGCTGCAGCAGGCCTCGGAAGATCGCCGCGCCGGGAACCAGCGGAACGATGGCCGCAGTGGTCAGCGTCAGGGCCGGCACCCGCAGCTTGTTGGCGATCAGGACGGCGAGGAAGCTGCTCGTCAGGGCTCCGATGCCGGTCGAGGCCGCCGGGCCGAGCTGCGCCCAGATGCCCGCCAGGTAGGCGGAGTAGCCGATGAGTCCCATGCCGCAGGCGAGTGCGATGGCGCGCGGGCTGGCGTAGGTCGACAGGGCGTACGCGCCGCCGATGATCACCCCGACCAGCTGCTGCGCAAGCGGTCCGTTGTCCGGGGCGGACGCCGGGAGCAGCATGCCGTAGCCGAGGCGGGAGCCGAGCTGCAGCCCTATGGTGATGCCGATGACGATGCCGAGGGTCAGCAGCATCACCTCGAACCCCCGCGCGCCGGCGGTGACGTAATAGCCGTCGATGGCGTCCTGTGCCGAACCGACGAACGACGTGCCCGCGAGCATCACGATGATCCCCGCGGTGACGATGATCGAGGGGCGGACCTCGCCGATCCAGCCGAGCTCGCTCTGCAGCGCGTTCAGGACGATGGCGACCGCGGTCACGATGAGCGCGCCGAGGGCCTGGGCGAAGAAGGTCGGCAGCAGTCGTTTGCCGAGCTCCTGATGGGTGAGGGTGATCAGCATCGCCGCTAGCAGCGCCGACGCGGTGATGATCGCCGAGGCCCCCATGACGATCGCGACCCCGGCAGCGATGCCGCCGTTCGCGAGCACGATCAGTGCGCGCCGGTAGGGATGCGGGGCCGTGCTGATCTCGGCGAACTGGCTGCGCGCCCGATCGATCGGCAGACCGTCCTCGATCGCGCCGGTGAGCTCGACCAGCCGCTGCAGCCGGGTCGAGTCCATCGTGCGCCCCCGGACCACACGGGTCACGGTCAACGGATCGTCGTCCGGGCCGCGACCGTAGGACACCGTGATCGAGGTGTAGGTGACGTCCACATGCACCGGCGTGACGTCGTACGACTTGACGATCCGCAACGCGGCCAGGGTCACATCGTTCACCGATGCGCCGACGGTCAGCATCATCTCCGCGACCCGCATCGCCAGGTCCACGACGCGGCGGGTGAATGCGCGTTCGTGAGCATCGTCCTCCGCCGGTGACGGTGGGGCCTCGGATGCCCCGGCGCGCGGGCGGACGATCCCGGCAGCCAGGCTCAGCCATCGCTTGCTGTTCACTCCTCCCACTCTGCACCACGTGCGGCGTCCCCTGGGCGCTGCGGCGATAGGGTGGGCCGGTCAAGGCCGGAGACCGGCTGCGCGGCCGGGCCACGGTGACCGCGCTCGCCGAATCCGCCAGCCGTCCGCAGGGAACGGTCAGCGAGCTGCTGGAGCTGCGCAACCAACGCGACGAGATCGTCATCCGGGCGGTCGTGCACACCCTGACCGCGAAGCGTCCCGCGCCAGACCCGGAGGTCTAAGGTGAGAGGAGAAGGCGTCGAGCGGAGGTTGTCATGAATCAGCCCAAGGGTCGGATCATCGTAGGAGTAGACGGCTCCCCAGCGTCCATCGATGCGATCAGATGGGCCGCAGGTCAGGCGAAGCTCACCGGCAGCACCCTGGTCGCCGTGACCGCCTGGACCATTCCCGCGTCGTACGGCGTGGCCTTCGGCGGTGAGGACGCCGTCGACTGGCGCCAGAACGCCCAGCAGGCCCTCGACGAGGCACTCGATGAGGCGCTGGGCGACCAGGCCGGCGGCGTCGAGAAGATCGTCGACCAGGGACATCCGTCGTACGTGATGACCGAGGCGTCGAAGAGCGCCGACCTGGTCGTCGTCGGCTCGCGCGGCCACGGCGGCTTCGCCGGGCTGGTGCTCGGCTCGGTCAGCCAGCACGTCGTGTCGCACGCGTCCTGCCCCGTCGTTGTGACCCGGCACCATAAGGAAGACCGCCGCTAGCGGCACGCAGTCCCTGCCAGAATGACGGCATGAAGAAGGTCGTATTCGTCTGTTGGGGGAACATCTGCCGCTCACCGATGGCCGAGCGGGTCGCGGAGCGATACCTGCGCGAGCATGGCATCGAGGCGCACCTGACGAGCGCCGCGACGAGCCGTGAGGAGATCGGCGCGCCGATCGACCCCCGGGCGGTGCAGAGCCTCACCGGAGCGGGCTACCGCACCGACGGCCACGCGGCACACCAGATCACCGCCGAGGAGATTGCGCAGGCGGATCTCGTGGTCGCCATGGAACAGATCCATGTGGACAAGATGCGGTGCATGACCGGTGCCGACAACGCCAACGTCGTCCTGCTCACCGACTACGACCCGGAGTCCGAGCCCGGCGCGGGCGTGCCCGACCCGTGGTATGGCGATCAGGACGGCTTCCAGAGCACTCTCGCCACCATCGAGCGGGCGATGCCCGGGCTCGCCGAGGCAATCAGGCGGTTGTGACCCCGCGGCCGGGCTGTCAGGTCGCGGCGAGCGATACGAGACGCAGGTATACTTGCACCCACCGCCGCAATATTCTAGGGGACCAGTTTGTCGATCCTGCTGCTGATGCACCTAGTAGCAGGATCATTGACCCCGCTGCTGACCCATTTCTTGGGACGGCGCGCCTTCCTGTTGCTGGCCTTGGTGCCGGCGGGCTCCTTCGGGTGGATCGCGGCGCAGGCCCCGACCATCCGCTCCGGTGGTGCGGTCTCCGAGGTGGTTTCCTGGATCCCGTCTCTCGGGGTCGACCTGGCGCTGCGGATGGGCAGCCTGCAGTGGGTACTCGCGATGCTGGTCACCGGCGTCGGCGCGCTGATCCTGTTCTACTGCGGCTGGTACTTCAGGAAGGGCGATGTCACCCTGTGGCGCTTCGGCGCGGTCTTCACCATGTTCGCCGGTGCCATGCTGGGGCTGGTGCTCAGCGACGACCTGGTCATGCTGTACGTCTTCTGGGAGCTGACCACGGTCTTCTCCTACCTGCTCGTCGGGCACAACCCGGTCCGCGCGGTCAACCGCCGCGCCGCCATGCAGGCGCTACTGGTCACGACGCTCGGCGGGCTGTCGATGCTCGGCGGCATCATCGTCATCGGCGAGACCGCCAGCTACCGGATCAGCGAGGTCGTCTCGGGGCAGCTGCCCTCCACGACCACGATCACCGTCGCGGGTCTGCTGCTGCTCGTCGGCGCCCTCACGAAGTCCGCGCAGGTCCCCTTCCACTTCTGGCTTCCGGGCGCGATGGCGGCCCCCACTCCGGTCAGCGCCTACCTGCACGCGGCGGCGATGGTGAAGGCCGGCATCTACCTCGTTGCCGTCATGGCGCCGGTATTCGGCGACTCGCCCGGCTGGCGGCCGGTGACCGTCGCCGTTGGTGCGTTCACGATGCTGGTGGGTGGATGGCGCGCGCTGCGGCAGCACGACATCAAACTGCTGCTGGCCTACGGCACCGTCAGCCAGCTCGGATTCCTCACCGCGATGGCCGGGGTCGGCACCGGCGCGGCAGCGCTCTCAGCGGTCGCGCTCGTCGTCTCGCACGCATTGTTCAAAAGCACCCTCTTCCTCACCGTCGGCATCATCGACCGCACCACGGGCACCCGTGACCTGCGCGAGCTCTCCGGGGTCCTACGGCTGATGCCGGTCGTCGCCGCTGCCGCGCTGCTCGCCGGCCTGTCGATGGCCGGCGTCGCCCCGCTGGCCGGGTTCGTGGCCAAGGAAGCAGCCTTCGACTCCGTCGTGAAGGCCGTCGAAGGTCCGCTCGGCGCCATCGGCGGCTGGACCCTCGCCGTCGTCCTGGTCGTCGGGTCGGCGCTGACTGTCGCCTATACCGCGCGCTTTCTGTGGGGGGCCTTCGCGAGCAAGCCAGGAGTGGATCCGATCGACTGCCCGTCACCGCCCATCCCGTTCGTCGCCGCGCCGGTGCTCCTGGCCGCGCTCAGCTTGGTCGTCGGATTCCTCGGCGGGCCGCTCACCGCGCTGATCAAGCCGTACGCCGAGACGGTCGTGTCCGACGCGCTGCCGCCCGGCGAGTACCTGCCGACGCTGTCGCTCTGGCACGGGTTCACCCTCGCCCTCGGCATGTCCGTGCTGTCCCTCGTGATCGGCCTGCTGCTGTTCTGGCGCAGGTCGGCGATCGCTGGCGCCCAGCAGCGGGTTCCTGCAGTGGTCGACGGCGAGCGCGGCTACAACGCGGTCATCCGCGCGGTCGAGCGGTTCGCCGTCGAGGTCACCGCGATCAGCCAGCGTGGCTCGCTGCCGATCTATCTCGCCACGATCCTGCTGGTAGTCGTTGGTCTCAGCGGCACCGCTGCCATCCTCGCCCTGCCGGGCGCTGCGCCTCGCCTCTGGGACAACCCCGCCCAGGTGGCGGTGGGCGTGCTGATGATCGCCGCTGCGATCGCCGCCACCCAGGCTCGCAAACGCCTCTCGACCGTCGTCCTCGTCGGGTTGACCGGCTACGGGCTGGCGTTGATGTTCCTGCTGCACGGCGCGCCCGACATCGCGATCACCCAGATGCTGGTGGAGACCGTCTCGATCGTCGTGTTCGTGCTCGTGCTGCGGCGGCTCCCGGCGAACTTCCGGCGCCGTCCGCTGCGCGCCAGCCGGTACTGGCGGCTCGTGCTGGCCATCGCAGTCGGGTCCACCGTCGGGCTGGTCACCTTCATCGCTGCCGGAGCGCGCGAGCACGAGCCGATCTCCAGCACCTTCGCCGAGGCCGCCTACGCGTTCGGCTACGGCGAGAACGTCGTCAACGTGACCCTGGTCGACATCCGCGCTTGGGACACCCTCGGCGAGGTGTCGGTGCTTGTCGTGGCCGCGACCGGTGTGGCCAGCCTGGTGTTTGTGCGCACCCGGAACGCCAGGCTCGATCGCCTCAGTCCCGGAGGCAGCGAAGGGTGGTCCGGGCTGCTCGGGGCGAACCTCTCGCAACGGCCGGAGCGACGATCGGTGATGTTCGAGGTCGTCACCCGCTTGCTGTTCCACGTGATGATCGCGTTGTCGCTGTACCTGTTGTTCGTCGGGCACAACCAGCCCGGCGGCGGATTCGCCGGTGGGCTGGTGGCCGGTCTAGCGCTGATGGTGCGCTATCTCGCAGGTGGGCGGCACGAACTCGACGAGGCAGCGCCCATCGACGCCGGTCTGCTGGTCGGAATCGGCCTGAGCATCGCGATCCTGTCGGCGCTGGCTCCCCTCGCCTTCGGCCGCACGATCCTCGAGTCCGCCGTCTTCGAGTTCTGGATGCCGATCTGGGGTGATGTCAAGATCGTCACCGCGGTCGTCTTCGACATCGGCGTCTACCTGATCGTGGTGGGGCTCATGCTCGACATCGGCCGCAGCCTCGGCAACGGGATCGACCGCCAGCTCGAGGAGGCCACGCAGTGAGCATCCTCGCCGCCGGGCAGGCCGGCATCAGCCCCAACGTGACGCTCATCGTCGTCGCCTCGGTGCTCGTCGGGTGCGGCGTGTATCTGCTGCTCGAGCGGGCCCTCACCCGCGTGCTGCTGGGCATCGTCCTGATGAGCAATGGCGTCTCGCTGCTGTACATGGTCGTCAGCGGCCGGGCGCGCGGGGCGCCGTTGATCGGCGAGCGACCGGCGGACGAGATGAGCGACGCCCTCCCGCAGGCCTTCGTGCTGACCGCGATCGTGATCTCCCTGGCGACGGTCGCGTTCATGATGGCGCTGGCCTACCGTCAGTGGCAGCTGACCGGCAGCGACGACGTCCCGGACGACGCCGAGGACGCCCTCATCCAGCGCATGGCCGAACGCGACGAGGTCTCGGAGACCTACGACGCGGAGGACACCACCTCGACCACGAGCGCCGAGGAGGATCCGGACGAGGCCGACCTCTCTGAGGAGGCCGCCGCCGAGGCGCAAGGCGCCGAGCGGACGGACCTCGCCGTCCACGAGGTGACCGCGCCGCACGAAGGCACGGTCGTCGACGAGCTGTCCCCGGACGGCGAGCCATCCCCGGGCGACGAAGGGGGGAAGCGATGAGCTGGCTGATTCCCCTCCCGGTGCTGCTGCCGTTGCTCGGCGCAGCGCTCACCCTGATCTTCCGTCACTCGGTGATGCTGCAGCGAGCGATCAGCGTGGGGATCCTGGCGCTCACCCTCGCCGTCGCCGGCGGGCTCATCTACATCACGCACACCGAGGGCCCGATCGCGATCTGGCTGGGCGGCTGGCAGGATCTGGGGATCGCACTCGTGGCCGACCGGCTCGCGGCCCTGGTGCTGTTCGTCTCGTGCATCGTCACGCTCATCGTGCTGGTCTTCTCAATCGGGCAGGGCATCGCCGACGGTAGCGGCGACACCCCGCTGACGGTCTTCTTCCCGACCTATCTGGTGCTGTCGGCCGGCGTCGCCAACGCCTTCCTCGCCGGCGATCTTTTCAACCTGTTCGTCGGCTTCGAGATCCTGCTGTTCGCGTCCTATGTGCTGCTGACCCTCAGCGGCACCGGCCCGCGCATCCGTGCCGGGACCACCTATGTGGTGGTCAGCATCGTCTCGTCCTTCCTGTTCCTCGTGGCGATCGCCGCCACCTACGCGTTGACCGGCACCGTGAACCTGGCCCAGCTCAACGCCCGCTTCGCCGAGGTCGCGCCGGCGGCGGCGATCACTGTTCAGGTGCTGCTGCTGACCGTCTTCGGCATCAAGGCCGCGGTCTTCCCGATGTCCGCGTGGCTGCCCGACAGCTATCCGACCGCACCCGCACCCGTCACCGCGGTCTTCGCGGGCCTGCTGACGAAGGTCGGCGTCTACGCGATCATCCGTACCCAGACGATTCTCTTCCCCGACTCGCCGCTGCAGGGGCTACTGATGTGGGTGGCGCTGCTGACCATGCTGGTCGGCATCCTCGGCGCCGTCGCGCAGACCGGCATCAAGAGGATTCTGTCGTTCACCCTCGTGAGCCACATCGGCTACATGATCTTCGGAGTGGCCCTCGCCAGCGAGGCGGGGCTGTCGGGGGCGGTCTTCTACGTCGCCCATCACATCACCATCCAGACCGCGCTGTTCCTGGCCACGGGGCTCATCGACCGGATGAGCGGCACCACCTCCCTCGGCACCCTCGGCGGGCTGGCGGCAGTCTCCCCGGTGCTCGGCGTGCTGTTCTCCCCCGCCGCGATGACCCTGGGCGGCATCCCGCCGCTCTCGGGCTTCATCGCCAAGGTCGGCCTGCTGCAGGCGGGGGTCGCCCCCGGGACGCCGATGGCCTATGTGCTGGTCGCAGGTTCGCTGCTGACCAGTCTGCTGACGCTGTACGCGATGGCGAAGGTGTGGTCGCAGGCGTTCTGGCGAACGCCGAGCGAGGTGGTCGCGCAGACCATGAACCGGCGGCCCGATCTGGACCCGCGCCAGGCCGCGCGCCGCGAGGGGCAGGAACTCGAGTTCGACCTCGACGACGAGACCGACGACTCCGACGAGCCTCGCAGCAAGGCGCTGCCGCCCTCGATGCTGCTGGCGACCGGAGCGATGGTGGCCGTCAGCCTCGCCATCACCCTGCTCGCCGGCCCGCTGTTCGCCTACACCGACGACGCCGCACGCGACATGATGCTCACCACGCCGTACCTCGAGGCGATTCGCGGATCGAGAGGCTAGCGGCATGACGAACGTCGAACGACTCCCCACGCGGCTGGTCCGCCGCGGCGGGTGGCAGCCTCGCGCCATCGGGATCATCACCATCGCGTGGTGCCTGATGTGGGACAAGCTGTCCTGGGGCAACCTCGCCAACGGCTTCCTGGTCGGGCTGGCCGCGACGCTCATCTTCCCGCTGCCGTCGATCGAGTACCACGGCCGGCCGCGGCCGCTGGCGATGATCGCGCTGTTGCTGCGCTTCATGTGGGATTTGGTCAAGGCTGCCGTCCACGTCTCCTGGCTCGCGATCCGCCCCCGCCCGGCCCCGCGCGGCTCGATCGTCGAGGTACAGCTGCGCACCCGATCCGACCTCTACATCACGTTGGTCGGCGCGCTCGTGGCGCTGGTTCCCGGCTCCGTCGTGGTCGAGGTGCGCCGCGCCGCGGGAATCCTGTACGTGCACGACGTGGACACCCCCGGTTCCGAGGGCGTCGAGGCCTGCCGCGCGCGGGTCCTCGACATCGAGGAGCGGCTGGTCAAGGCAATCGGCACCCGCCACGAGATAGCGCTGATCGAGGAGGCCAAGTCGCAATGAGCGTCGTCTACATGATCGCGATCAGCATGCTGGTCATCGCGGGGCTGATCGCCGTCTGGAGGATCGTCGTCGGCCCCTCGAACGTCGACCGCATCCTCGCCAACGACATCATCGTCGTCGTGGTGATCTGCGGCATCGCGGTCACGATCACCGCCTCGGGGTCGGGCTCGGCGCTTCCGATCCTGCTCGTGCTGGCGCTCGTCGGCTTCGTCGGCGCGGTGTCCGTCGCGCGCTTCCTCGTCATCCGAGAGGGGCGCGAGCAACGATGAGCTGGGGCACTCTTCTCGACGTCCTGGGCGCGATCGCCACCCTCGCCGGCGCCTCCCTCACGCTGATCGCGTCCATCGGCCTGGCCCGGTTCGAGAACCTGTTCATGCGGATGCACGCCGCCACCAAGCCGCAGACCCTCGGCCTGTTCCTCATCCTCAGTGGCCTGGCGCTGACGTTGCGCACCTGGAGCGCGTTCGGCACCCTCGTCCTGGTAGCGGTCGCGCAGGCGCTCACAGCGCCGGTATCCGCGCACATGCTCAGCCGCGCCGCCTACCGGGCTGGTCTGGTCAAGCCGAGCGATTACGACACCGACGAGCTGGACGAGGCGTTGCGCGAGACGCCGCCCGATCACCCGCTGCACCACTGAGCGCGGCGCCCGGAACCGATCCGGTCTTCGGTCTCGTCCCTAGGTACTACGTCGAGATCAGCCCTTCGGGGGATTCGCTCCCGTGCCGCGACCGGGAGGCTGGGTGGCGTAGAAGACAGAGGGAGACAGCAATGATCAGCAACGTGCACTGCAGGCGCCTTCCGGTGCGCGCCTGCGATGTTCGGCGGGCGCTCGATGCTCTCGGTACGCCGGCCGACCAGATCTGGCCCTCGGACCGGTGGCCGGCGCTGCGGCTCTCCGACGGCCTGCGCCCCGGCTCGCGCGGCGGGCACGGCCCCATCCGGTACGTCGTCGAGGAGGTCAGCGACCAGGCGATCGTCTTCCGTTTCGAGCGACCCGTCCTACACGGGACACACCGGTTCGAGGTGCAGCCCGACGGCCTGGCCTGCGTCGTACGCCACGTGCTGGAAGCGCGTCCCGCGCTCGGTAGCCGTATCGCGTGGATGCTGGCCACCCGCTGGCTGCACGACGCGCTTCTGCAGGATCTGCTGGACAACCTGACGCGGGAGGTCGGCGGGCAGGTCAGGCGCCCCGCGCGGTGGTCCGGATACGTGCGGCTGCTGCGTCGCCGATACACCTCGCGCAGCCGCGCCGTACGCCGTAGGGACCAGCCGGCGATCCTCGCGCCCGAACCGGCCGAGGTCCTCGCCGCCGCCTAGTGATGTCGTCCTGCGGCGATTAGCATGCCGGGCTTGCGGGCTCAGGAACGCGCGTCGCTCCACAGCAACGGGAATCGGGGACGGGGTACGTCGTCCAGCTCGATGCCGAAGTACTCCCGGTAGGCCGACAGTGTCGCTTTGTCGTCCATCAGCTCCACCCGCCGTGAGTCCTTCTTGGTCCGGGTGAGCTCGTTGTTGCTGATCGTCACCCGCCCGTTCGCGGTCGGCAGCGAGCACATGGTGCGTTGGGTGTTCCGGCTGTCTGGTGAGGTCTGCTGCCACCAGTAGACGGCGCGGAAGTCCGTGAGCGAGCGGATACCAGGTTCGATCCGGTAGATCGGCACGTCCCCGCGCAGGACGTCGTGGCAGCCGGTGCCGGCCGGGCGGACCGTATAGTCGCCGGTCGCGTCGTGCTGGGAACCGGCCTTGGTCAGCTTCAGCGGCTTCATCGCGTGGGCGCCGAATCCGACGTCGGCGATCCACACGTCACCCTTCCGGCTGTCGAAGTTCACCAGCACGACCATGTGGTCGCCAGGGTGGGTGAGGCCGCCGTCCACCCACACGCGGCTGGATGCCAGGGTGACGTCGAACCCCAGCCGCTTCAGCAGCCAGTACAGGGCACCGTTGAGCTCGTAGCAGATGCCGCCCCGGCGACTCAGCGCGATCTTCTCCGCGAACGCGCGGTGGGTGAGCGGCACCTTCTCCTTGAGGTTGATCGAGAGGTTCTCGAAGGGCACGCTGAACAGATGTGCCTCGTGAATGGCCCGCAGACCCTTGGGGGTGATCGGGGGAGCCTCGGCGAGATCGAGGCGGGCCAGGTAGCGGCTCACGACGTCGGCGGACTTCATGCCTCCAGTCTCCACGATGGCTGATGACCACCAGCGGTGGCGGTGCCCACGTGGGCGCTGCTAGTCGGCTGGGTCCGGCCTGGTGGTCGGCATCGACGTGTCGTTTCCACGCAGTGCGGGCGATCCGGTGCCCAGCTGCTCGCGCAGCCCGACGATCAGCTCGTCGAGAGCATGCCGGGCGGAGTGCCGTGGCTTCCAGCCGAGCTCGCGCTTGGCGCGCGAGGTGTCCATCACCGGCACCTGCATGCCCATGTCGAGCCACCCGGCGTCGGCGGGGATCGCACGGGCCCGGTAGGCCGCGGACATGGCAGCGCGCAGCACGGCCGGACGGACCTCGATCACCTTCATGCCGCGGACCGCGGCCGCGAGGTCCTTGGCGACCAGGACGTCGTCCGCCGCGATGTTGAATGCGCCGGAGGAGCCGCGGACAGCGGCCAGCAGGTAGGCCTGCGCGGCGTCGTCCGCGTGCACGACCTGCAGCCGGACGCCCTGGGGCAGCGGGAGCAGCGGGATGCGCACTCGCCCCAGCAGCCGGGTCGGCGCGAGCGGGCCCAGGAACAGCCGCTGGATCTCCGCGCCGGCGCCACGCTGGAACACCAGCGCCGTCCGCAGCCAGGCGACGTCGATGTCGGGGTGGCGCTGCTGGAAGCTCTGCAGCAGCTGCTCCTGCGCCGCCTTGTCGACGCTGTAATGGGAGGTCTCGATGCCTTGCACCGGCCACCACTCGTCGTGCGGCTCGCTGTCCCGCGAGGGCGAGTAGGCGCCGACCGATGACGCCACGACGATGCGTCGTACGCCGGCTCGTGCCGCGGCCTCCAGCACCCGGCCGGTGCCATCGACGTTGACAGTGCGCATGAGCTCGCGCTGGCGGTTCGGCTGGATCAGCCACGCCAGGTGGATCACCGCTTCCGCGCCGTTGAACGCGGTTTCCAACGCCTCGGACGACGCGGGGTCGGCCAGATCGACCGAGTGCCACTCCGCGACGTCGTATGGCTGCGCGGCCGGCTCGGGGAGCCGACGCGCGATCCCCACGATCTGCGCGGCTTCGTCGCTGTCGCGCAGCGCGCGCAGTACTGCGGTGCCGACGTTTCCCGTGGCGCCTACGACTGCGACTTTCATCTTCTCCACCTATCCGGCTGGGTCCAGGATGACCTTGATGCAACCGTCCTGCTTCTTCTGGAACATCTCGTACGCCGCCGGCGCCTCGCTCAGCGGTACGCGGTGGGTGGCCAGATCGTCCACACCGAAGGGATCCGCACCGCCGTCCAGCAGGCCGCGGAGCTCGTCGGTCCACCGGCGCACGTTGCACTGACCCATCCGTAGCGTGAGCTGCCGGTCGAACATCGTCATCATCGGCATCGGGTCGGCCATGCCGCCGTAGACGCCGCTGATGGAGACCGTGCCGCCGCGGCGGGCGCAGGTGATAGCGGTGTGCAGTGCTGCCAGCCGATCGATGCCGGCGCGCTCGATGGCGGCACGGGCGATCGGACCGGGCAGGCTGCTGGTCGCCGAGGTCGCCAGGCCTGCGATCGGGTTGCCGTGCGCCTCCATCCCGACCGCGTCGACGACGCCGTCGGCGCCGAGACCGTCGGTCAGCTCACGCACCGACTTCTCGACGTCCTTGACGGTAGTGATGTCGATCGTGGTGACGCCGCGCTGCTTGGCGCGAGCAAGCCGCTCCGGCACGAGATCCAGGCCGATCACCTTCGACGCCCCGAGGTGCTGGGCGCACGCGGCGGCGAGCTGGCCCACGGGACCGAGGCCGACGATGACAGCGGTGCTGCCCTCCTCGATGCCGGCGTACTTCACGCCCTGCCATGCCGTGGGGAGGATGTCGGACAGGTAGAGGTAGTGCTCATCCGCGCCGGACTCGGGGACCTTCACCAGGCCGTAGTCAGCGTGCGGCACCCGTAGCCGCTCGGCCTGACCGCCGGGCACCGAGCCGTAGAGCTTGGTAAAGCCGAGCAGCGCCGCGCCCTTGTCCTGCTCGGTCTGCTGGGTGGTCTCGCACTGCGACTGCAGATCCATTCGGCACATGCGGCAGTGGCCGCAGGAGATGTTGAACGGTACGACGACGCGGTCGCCCGGTTGCACGTGGGTGACTGCGCTGCCGACCTCCTCGACGATGCCCATGGCCTCGTGGCCGAGGATGTCGCCCTTGCTCAGGAAGGGGCCAAGGACGCTGTAGAGGTGCAGGTCCGAGCCGCAGAGCGCGGTGGAGGTGACGCGGACGATCGCGTCGGTGGGCTTCTGGACGACGGGGTCGGCTACCTCGCTGACCTCGACGGTGCCCTTCTTCTGCCAGGTGACTGCTCGCATGGGTGATCCTTGTCGGTGGTGGTTTATCCCGGCATGTGGCTTAGCCAGAGGTGTAGCTGGACTGCGGTGATGCGGGAGAGCTCAGGAGAAAGTCGCGACGGCACGGGTGATCGCTTTTGTCGTCCTCGGCGCGGACGACGCCCGCCCCGACGATGATGATCTTGCCGCCGTTCTTGCGGGAGCTCGCCGCGGGCGCTGATCTCATCGCCCTTCGCGGCCGGCGACACGTAGTCGACGGTGAGCGAGAGGGCCGAGGCGCCGTCCTCGAGCGAGTCGCGCAAGTCGTTGCGGTCAGTGACGTGCTCTCCGATTGCGGTGGGCGCGGCCGATGCCGCGCGGTGGGGCACCCGGTGACTGGAGCGCGTGTTCCCCCCACCCTACGCGGGTGGAAACCCGGGCAGCAACCAGTGGCGGTCGCTTGGGCGGCCGGGCAGGCGACGAGCTCAAGGCACTAAGCCCGCTCGTCACCCCTCGACTCGCTACTTGGCGCCGGCATAGTCCTCGTCGGTGTAGCGGATGATGCCGCGAATGTTCTTCCCGTCGTTCATGTCCTGGTAGCCCTGGTTGATCTCGGCGAGCGAGTACTCGGTGGTGACGAGCTCGTCGAGCTTCAGCAGGCCGGCGCGGTACATGTTCAGCAGCTGCGGGATCTGCTGACGCGGCCCGATGCCGCCGAAGATCGCGCCCTGCAGGTTCTTCTGCAGGAGGGTCAGCTCGAACAGGTTGAGCTTGACCTCGCCGTCGCGGAAGTCGCCCATGCCGGTGACCACCACGGTGCCGCCCTTGCCGGTGATCTGGCAGGCGGGCTGGATGTGCTCGCCGCTGATCTCCCCGACCGCGATCACCGTGACATCGGCGAGGGTGCCCCAGGTCATCTCGCCGACCGGGCCCATCGCCTCCTCAATCGAGGCATAGGCATGGGTGGCGCCGAGCTCCATCGCCTTCTCGCGCTTGAAGTCGACCGGGTCGACGGCGACGACGAACCGCGCGCCGGCGGCGGCTGCGCCCTGGACGGCGTTGATGCCGATGCCGCCGCAGCCCATGACGACGACGGTGTCGCCGGCCTTGGTGCCGCCGATCTCGGTGGCCGAGCCCCAGCCGGTAGAGACGCCGCAGCCCAGCAGCGCGGCCTTGTCGAGCGGGATGTCCTTCTCGATCTTGACCACCGAGGCCTCGTGCACAGTGACGTACGGCGAGAACGTGCCCAGCAGGCAGAACGGGATCGCGGGCTCACCGTCGATCGTGTAGCGGAAGGTCTTGTCGGAGATCGCCTTGCCCTTGACCAGACCGGCGCCCAGATCGCACAGATTCTGTAGACCTTTGGCGCACATCCGGCATTTGCCACAGGCCGGGATGAACGACAGGACGACGTGGTCGCCCTCCTCGAGTCCGACCACGCCCGGACCGACCTTGGTGATCACGCCGGCGCCCTCGTGACCTCCGACGACCGGAAAGAACGGTACGGGGCTAGAGCCCGTGCGGACATGCTCGTCGGAATGGCACAGTCCCGAGGCGGTGAGCTTGACCTGCACCTCGTTCGCGACTGGGTCGCCGACCTCGATCTCGCGAATCTCCCAGTCCTGGCCAATCCCGCCGAGGACCGCCGCCTGTACCTTCATGCCGAGCTCCTATCGCACCGTTTTCTATAGAGAGCATAGAGGGTGCGCGCACCTACGAGGGCCCGGCCGCCACTTGATTTCGGAACGTAGTGCTCGCTCAGCGAGCACTACGTTCCGAAATCGGGTCTATACGCCGGCGTAGTCCTCGTCGGTGTAGCGGATGATGCCGCGGACGTTCTTGCCGTCGCGCATGTCCTGGTAGCCCTGGTTGATTTCCGAGAGCTTGTACTCCTTGGTGATCAGTTCGTCGAGCTTGAGCTGGCCGCTGCGGTACATGTTCAGCAGGTGCGGGATCTGCTTGCGCGGGCTGGCCCCGCCGAAGATCGCGCCCTGCACTCGCTTCTGCAGGAGGGTGAGCTCGAACAGGTTCAGCTGGACGTCGTTCTTGGCGGCGTCGCCCATGCCGGTGACGACGATCGTGCCGCCCTTGCCGGTCATATCGGCGCACGCCTTGATGTCCTCACCCTGCACGTCGCCCACTGTCTCGATGGTGACGTCGGCCATCGTGCCCCAGGTCATGTCCGCGACCGGCTGCATTGCCTCCTCCATCGAGGCGAAGGCGTGGGTCGCGCCGAGCTCCATCGCCTTCTCGCGCTTGGACTCGACCGGGTCGACGGCCACGACGTACCGGGCGCCCGCGGCGGCAGCGCCCTGGACGGCGTTCATGCCGACACCCCCGCAGCCCATGACGACGACGGTGTCGCCGGCCTTGGTGCCGCCGATCTCGGTGGCCGAGCCCCAGCCGGTCGAGACGCCGCAGCCCAGCAGCGCGGCCTTGTCGAGCGGGACGTCGTCCTCGATCTTGATGACCGAGGCCTCGTGCACGGTGACGTACGGCGAGAAGGTGCCCAGCAGGCACATGGGCATGATGGGCTGCCCGTCGTTCGTCTTGTACCGGTGGGTGCCGTCGGCGATGGCCTCACCGGTGAGCAGCCCGGCCCCGAGGTCGCACAGGTTCTGCAGCCCCTTCGAGCAGGGTCGGCACTTGCCGCACGCGGGGATGAAGGCGAGGACGACGTGGTCGCCCTCCTTCAGGTTCGTGACGCCGTCGCCGACCTTGGTGACGACGCCCGCACCCTCATGCCCGCCCAGGACGGGGTAGAACGGGATCGGCGTTGCCCCGGTGAGCAGGTGCTCGTCGGAGTGACACAGGCCCGAGACGGTCAGCTTGACCTGTACCTCGCCGGCCACTGGGTCGCCGACCTCGATCTCCTGGACGGTCCACTCGTTCGACTCGGCGGAGGTGAGTACGGCAGCGTTGACCTTCATGGTTGATATACCTACTTTCCTTGTGAGATTCAGATCTAGCTGAAGTAGCGCTTCGGGGTCTCGACCATCATCTGGTGAATCTGGTCGTCGGTGACGCCCTGCTCGCGCAGCGCGGGCAGCACGTCGTTGGTGATGTGCAGCAGATGCCAGTTGGGCACGACCTGGCCGATGGCCTGCTGCTGGTCGCCGGGGAAGTAGTCGATGTAGCAGGACACGTCGTGGGCAAGCGCGATCCGGTCGGCGTACCCCTCCTTGCAGAGGGTGGCGATGCTGGCGACGCGCTGGTCGGTGGTGTTGAAGATGTCCAAGCCGAACCGGTCGTGCCCGATGATGCAGCCCTTGTCAGCGATGAACCGCAGGTAGTCCAGGTCGTTGGAGTCACCGGCGTGCCCGATAACGACCTTGGTCAGGTCGACGTTGTGCTTCTCGTAGAACTCGATCGCCACCCGGCCCATCTCGTGCTCGGAGTTGGTGTGCACGGTGATCGGGACGCCGGTCTCCTGGTGCGCCTCACAGACCGCGGTCGCGATGCGGGTCTGGCCGTGGGTCAGGCCGGTGGCCTCGATGACGTGCTTGAGGAAGGCGGCCTTGACGCCGGTCCCCGCGATGCCCTCCTTGATGTCGCGCACGAACAGCTCGGTCATCGGCTCGGGCATGTCGATCAGCTCGCCGGGCCCGCGGTACTCGAAGAAGGTCCGGATCTCACCGAAGGAGTACAAGCCGGTCGCCGGGATGATGTTGATGTCGACCTGCTCGTTGACCCGCTGCACCCAGGGCAGATAGCGGCCGAGACCGACGACGGTGGGGTCGACGATGGTGTCGATGCCTGCGGCCTTGGCCGCCTTGAGCTTCTCGACCGCGTCGGCGATCCGCTTGTCCTCCTCCCAGTGCCCGCCGTAGTTGCGGAGAATGTCGGGGTCGACGATGAAGACGTGCTCGTGCATCAGCGTGGTGCCGAGGGAGTCGACGTCGACCATTCCTCGGACGGTGGAGATCTGCTTCGGCATGGTGCTCCCGGCTAGATGACATCAGAATCAACTGTCACCTTAGGTGACCGCCAACACATTCGGAAGACCGAATGGGTGGTCCGTCACGCAGACCTCACCTGCGTCGGGATGATCGCTCGGCCATGGCACCAACGAGCCACGATCAGCGCGTACATCGGGGTGGCGGCTGCTGGAATGACCAGCCCCCGGATTACCAGCTGAGGGGTTCGCCGACCGTCACTGTCCTGCCGGCCTCGGCGCGCGGTACAGGCGCGACGGCCACCAGGTCCAGCGGCCGGCGTCGATCGCCATTGCGGGCACCAGCAGGGTCCGGACGATGAGAGTGTCAAGCAGGACGCCGAAGGCCACGATGAACGCCAGCTGCACCAGGAACAGCAATGGCACCACGCCGAGCGTCGCGAAGGTGGCGGCCAGCACCACGCCGGCGCTGGTGATGACGCCGCCGGTGACCGTCAGCGCCCGCGTCACGCCGTCCTTCGGGCCGAGCTTGGCGACCTCTTCCCGCGCCCTGGTCATCAGGAAGATCGAGTAGTCCACGCCGAGCGCGACCAGGAAGATGAAGCCGATCAGTGGGACCGAGGGATCGGCGCCAGGGAAGTCGAACAGGTGGTTGAACACCAGCGCCGACACACCCAGCGCCGTTCCGAACGAGATCACCGTGGCGACGATGAGCATCAGCGGCGCCACGACGGCGCGCAGCAGCATCATCAGAATGGCCAGGACGACGACCAGCACGATCGGGATGATGACCACTAGGTCGCGTTGCGAGGTCTCCTTGGTGTCGTACTTGACGGCCGGCTCACCGCCGACGAGCGAGTCATCATCAAGCGCGTGGGCGACGTCGCGGACCGGCTCGACGAGTTGCTGCGACTCATCGGGGTCCTCGGGGACCACCACGACCTCGGTCATCCCGTCGGAGGTCTGGCCCTCGCTGACGGAGGCGGAGGAGACGCCGTCCGTCGCCTGCAGGTCGGTGACCAGCTGCTCGGCCTGCTGGGCGTCGATGACGACCCGAAGCGGGTCAGCGGCGCCCGCATCGAAGCTCTCGTCGAGCACCTGCTGCCCGTCGACCGCGTCGACCTGGGTCAAGAAGATCTCGGCGTCCGTCGTCCCGTCGGCCTTGAACGATGGAATCGCGAAGCAGAAGGCGATGAGTACGGCCGCTACGACCATCCAGACCTGGCGGGGACGACGCTCGACGAATGCGGCGATGCGTCGCCAGATGCCGTGCGCCTCGGTACGGTGCTCGCCCTCCTTGGGGATCCGCGGCCAGAACACCCACCGGCCGAGCAGCAGCAGCGCGGGCAGCAAGGTCAATGAGACGGTGACGGAGGCCGCAATGCCGATCGAGCCGACCGGCCCGAGGCCGCTGTTGGAGTTCAGGTCGGACAGCAGCAGGCACAGCAGACCGGCGATGACAGTGCCGGCAGAGGCGAGGATCGGCTCGACGCACGCGCGCCAGGCGACCTTCATGGCATCCAGCGGCCGGTCGTGTCTCTCGAGCTCCTCGCGATAGCGAGAGACCAGCAGCAGGCTGTAGTCGGTGGCTGCGCCGATCACCAGGATCGACAGGATGCCTTGGGACTGACCGTTGAGGACGATGATGTCCTCCTTGGCCAACCAGTAGACGAGCAGGCCGGCAAGCGCCAGGCCGGACACCGAGGACAGCAGCACCATGAACGGCAGCACCAGCGAGCGATAGACGATCAGCAGGATCAGCAGCACGACGCTCAGGGTGACCACCAGCAGGATCCCGTCGATCCCGCCGAAGGCAGCGCCGAGGTCGGCTGAATAGCCGGCCGGGCCAGTCACGTAGATCGTCTCGGCACCGCTGGCCTCGGGCAGCTGATCGCGTAGTGCATCGACGGTGAGCGCGATGAACCGATCGTCATCGGCCGTCACCTCGGCCATCTTCGTCGCATCCAGCGGAACCACGAGCAGCACGCCGCTGGCGTCGTTCGCGGGAATGGCGAGGGCGGGCTGGTTGGCTGCGAGCAGGTCGGCCAGGGGAGTGCCGTCGACGGTGATCTGGCTGATGATGCCGTCGGCGTACGCCGCACCGGGGGGTCCGCCAGGCGAGCCGTCGGTCGGTGGGCCGCCGGGTGACTGTTCCGTCGGCGGCCCGCCCGCCGTCCCGCCGCCGAAGGCCTTCTCGAAGACGCCGCCGCCCTGCAGGGTGATCAGCGCAGGCAGCGCGCCGGAATCGTCGAGCTCCCGCAGCTTCTCGTTCGCCTGCACCGACTCGGCCGATTCGGGAAGAAATGTGGAAGCGTCGTTCTTCGAGACTTGCGACAGCTTGCCGATGATCGGGCCGCCAGTCCCTGCGATGGCCATCCAGGCGGCGATCACCAGCGCGATCAGCATCGCCGGTCCGAAGCGTCGAGGCTTGGAGGTGGACTCGTGGTCGACGCGCGACTCGACGCGGTTGGCAGGCATGATCTCGATTGTCGTCGAGATGCGCGAATCGGCGAATCAGCCTAAAGGTTGACGGCAGCTCCCCCGCATCTGCCGACCGCCATTTTGTGGGGACGGCGGGGTTGAGGGTCAGCCGATGGCGTCGTCGACGACCTTCTTCGCCTCCGCCTGCACTTTCTTCAGGGTGGGCTCACCCTTGAAGGACTCCGCGTAGATCTTGTACACGTCCTCGGTCCCCGAAGGCCGGGCCGCGAACCAGTTGTGCTCGGTAGCGACCTTCAGCCCACCGATCGGCGCCTTGTTGCCCGGCGCATCGGTCAGCTTGGCGATGATCGGCTCGCCCGCGAGCTCGGTGGCCGCCACCGCGCCGGGGTTGAGCTTGCTCAGCTTCGCCTTCTGCTCCGGTGACGCGGCAGCATCGATGCGGGCGTACGCCGGAGCGCCGTACTGCTCGGTCAGCTCGGTGTACAGCTCGGACGGCGACTTGCCGGTCACCGCCTTGATCTCCGAGGCGAGCAGGCACAGGATGATCCCGTCCTTGTCGGTCGTCCACGCCTTGCCGCCCCGGCGCAGGAATGAGGCACCCGCCGACTCCTCACCACCGAAGCCGATGGAGCCGTCGAGCAGCCCGGGCACGAACCACTTGAAGCCGACCGGCACCTCCACCAGCCGCCGACCGAGGGCCTCGGCGACGCGATCGATCATGGACGACGAGACGAGGGTCTTGCCGACCGCTGCCGTGCGCGGCCAGTCCGGGCGGTTCTCGAACAGGTACTTGATCGCCACCGCGAGATAGTGGTTCGGATTCATCAGCCCGGCGTCCGGCGTGACGATGCCGTGCCGGTCGGCGTCCGCGTCATTGCCGGTCGAGATGTCGAACTTCTTGCGCCTGCTGACCAGCGAGGCCATCGCGTACGGCGAGGAGCAGTCCATCCGGATCTTGCCGTCCCAGTCGAGGCTCATGAAGCCCCACTGCGGATCGACCGTGTCGTTGACGACGGTGAGGTCGAGTCCGTAGTGCGAGGCGATCTCGCTCCAGTAGGCCACCGAGGCACCGCCCATCGGGTCGGCGCCGATGCGTACGCCGGCGTCCTTGATCACCGTCATGTTGATGACCGAGCCGAGGTCGTCGACGTACTTGCCGAGGTAGTCGTACACGCCGGTGGTGGACGCCGAGCGGGCCGCGTCGATCGGCACGCGCTTGACGCCGCCGAGGCCGGTCGCGATGAGCTCGTTGGCGCGGTCCTGGATGCGGCTGGTGATCTCCGAGCCAGCGGGCCCGCCGTCCGGCGGGTTGTACTTGAATCCACCGTCGCTCGGCGGATTGTGCGACGGCGTGACGACGACGCCGTCCGCGCGGTCGGTGCGACCCGACGAGTTGTAGGTGAGGATCGCGTGCGAGACGGCCGGGGTGGGCGTGTAGCCGCCGCGCGAGTCGACCAGCACCTTGACGTTGTTCGCGGCGAACACCTCAAGCGCGGTCTGCTTGGCGGGGCCGGACAACGCGTGGGTGTCCTTGCCCATGAACAACGGGCCGGTGATGCCTTCCTTCTGTCGGTATTCGCAGATGGCCTGCGCGGTGGCGGCGATGTGGGCGTCGTTGAAGGAAGTCTTCAGGGACGATCCGCGGTGTCCGCTGGTGCCGAAGGAGACCTTCTGGCCCGGCTCGCTGATGTCCGGTTGCCGCTCGTAGTAGGCGCTGATGAGCTCGTCGATGTCGACGAGATCCTTCTTTGCGGCCTTCTTGCCGGCGCGCGGATCGTTGGCCATGCCCTCAACCTCCCGAAGTGGACTCCTTCTCATCCTTCCCAAGCGTCTTTCGCCGGTGCAAGTCGGGGTGCTCGTGGGGATCCGGGCGGTGCAGGCAGGTGCCTACAGCCCGAGCAGCGCCCGGGCGATCAGGAAGTAGATGATCAGGCCGCTGGCATCCAGCAGCGTGCTGATGAAGGGGTTGGAGAACACGGCCGGGTCGGCGCGCAGCAGCCGGGCGACCAGCGGGATCACGCCGCCTGCGGTCGCCGCCAGCATGCAGATCAGCAGCATGGTCAGGCCGATCACGCCGCCCAGATCGATCCCGTACGCCAGCGAGACCACCCCGAAGGCGAGACCGCCGAGGATCAGGCCGAGGCAGGTGCCCACCGCGAGCTCGCGCCCCATGATCCGCAGGACGTCGGACGGCCTGACCTCGCCGAGCGCGAGCGCTCGGGTGACCGTGGTAGCGGCTTGGTTGCCGGGGTTCCCACCGGTGCCGATCAGCAGGGGGACGAACACCGAGAGCACCACCATCTCGCTGAGCGTGGCTTCGAAGACCTCGAGCACCTGGACGGTGAGCGCGGCGCCGACGGCAAGCACGAGCAGCCACACCACCCGCTTGCGGACGATGGACCCCACGGTGGTCGCCAGGTACGGACGGCGCAGCGGTTCCGAACCGCCTTGGCGAGCCTGATCCTCGGAGTCCGCCGCCTCGAGGACGCTCAACGCGTCGTCGACGGTGAACACCCCCACCAGGAGACCCTCGGAGTCGACGACCGGGAGCGCGAGTCGCTTGGCAGCAGCGCACCGGCGGGCAGCGTCCTCGACCGGCTCGGTCGCATACGCTCGCTCGGCCACGCGGGAGAGCTCGGCGACGTGCGTGCCGGGCTCGGCGGTCATTAGGCGGCGCAGTCCCACTACGCCGGTGACGCGACGGTGGTCATCGACGACCGGCAGCGTGTAGATCGTCTCGGCCGCGTCAGCCCGCGCCTGGATCCGCGCGAGCGCGTCCTCGACTGTGCTGTCGCCCCGGATCGGCACCACCTCGGGGCTCATTCGACGGCCGACCGATCCCTCGGGATAGCCAAGCACCACCGCGGTCAGGCGTCGTTCGGCGGGGCTGAGCCCCTGCATGAGGCGCGTGCTCACCTTGGCTGGCAGCTCATCGAGCAGTCCGACTCGGTCGTCGGGGTCCATGTCGGTGAAGACAGCGGCGACCTCGTCGTCCTGCAGCCGGCTCACCAGCTGGGCCTGGGCGCCGGAGCCCATCATCTCGAACACCTCGAGCGCCCGATCCTTCGACAGCAGCCGGAAGACGATCGCTTGCTTGGCGGACGGCGTCCGATCGAGGAAGTCGTCGATCTGCTGTGCGGATGCCGTAGCGACGATCTTCCCGGCGCGCAGCAGATCGTGGTCACTGAGCACCCGCTGCAGCTCAGCCTCGTCCCAGATTTCGGTCATCATCGAGCGACTTTCGCACCAGTACCGCGAGCGGCTAGTGCGGCAGCGCGTAGCGCAGCAGGACCTCGTGGTTTCCGGACGCGTCGACCTCGAGGTGCACCACGCCGGTGATGCCGTGCAACTCGCCGATGCCTGACCCGGGGACGATCTCGTACCGGAGCTGCTGGTGCCCGCCGGTCATCGTGCCGAACTGCTGGAGCGCGAACTCACCGTACCGCCCGTCGAGCGAGCCGTCGAACCGCTCGATCGCCACGTAGCCGGCGGTTCCGCTGCCTGGGTCGCCCGCCGAGAGCATGACGCCCTCACCCGAGCCGGCCATCGCGCCGGTCCACTTCTTCGTGAAGTCGAACCGGTCAGTGCCGCCGACGACCCCGTCCGAAGGGCTCATCTGGATCTCGAATCGGGCGCGGGCCTGATGCTGGAGCTCGTTCATGCCTCAAGCCTAGATCCCCGTGGGGGCGGGGTCTTGAACTATCACGACATCATGATCGGGCTGATGAAGTCGGCCAGCTCGTGGTGGGCGTCGAGGGGCAGGATGGTCGCGACGTACTGGTCCGGCCGCACGACGACGATCCAGCTGCGCTCGCGGTCGATCTCGCGCAGGTCGTAGAGGTCGCGGCTGGACCCCCCGGCCGGGTCAGCGGGCGGTATTGCGCTTGATGCTCCAGTAGCCGACGACGTCGGCGCATCCGTTGGGCACCTTCTTCTCGCGGCGCACGAACGAGCGGATCTCGCGGGTGGCGGCAGCCTCCGCGCTCATCCAGACGTACGGCCTGCCGTCGAGCCACGCGGCGGCACGTACGGCCTCCGGCAGCAGGCTGGGAGCGTGACCGTGGTTGGGGTTGTGCACCCACGTGACACTGACCTCGCCGTCGCTGACGACCGGTTGCTCGTCGTCGGGGGTCTGGACCTCGAGCACGGCGACGGCGCGGCGTCCGGCGGGCAGCTCGGCGAGGATCCGCAGCGCGGCGGGCAATCCGGTCATGTCGGCGGCGATGAGCTCCCAGTCGGTCGGCTCGTCGGCGCCGTACCGGCCGTCCGGCCCAGTGATCGCGATCCGTGCGCCGGGCTCGACGGATTCGGCCCACTGCGCCGCGACCCCCGACTCGTGGACGACGATGTCGATCGTCAATCGATCGCCGTCGATGGACCGGATCGAGTACCACCGACCCTCGCGCGGAACGTCGTCCGGAAACGACCAGCCCTTCCCTTGGCTGACCGGCAGCACGGCCGGTTCACCTGCTGCAGTGGGGAAGAACAGCCGCACCCATTCGTCGGCGATGCCGGAGCTCGACCAGCTGGGCGCGTTCAGGACGATGCGGCGCAGGTGCGGGGTGAGCAGATCGTTGCCGACGACGTCGGCGAAGTAGGTCGTGGTGGTGCGGTCCATGCGCGGCATTCTCCCACCTGCGGTGGGTTATGCCTCGCTCGAGCGAGGCATAACCCACCGCAGGTGGTCAGTCGACGGTGTACTCGTCCAGGACCGAGAGCGATCTGCGCCGCGTGGGCGCCTCGTGGATCGCCCGCCAGACGCGCTCGGGCGTCAACGGCATGTCGACGTGCCGGACGCCGAACGGGGCGAGCGCGTCGACGACGGCGTTCTGCACCGCGGGGGTGGCGCCGATGGTCCCTGCCTCGCCGATGCCCTTGGCCCCGAGGGGGTTGTACGGCGTCTCGGTCTCCTGCGTCGTGAGCGTGAAGGCGGGGAGGTCGGCGGCCGCGGGCAACACGTAGTCCATCAGCGTCGCGGTGAGGGGGTTGCCGTCCTCGTCGTACACGAACTGCTCGTACAGCGCCTGCGAGACGCCCTGCGCGATGCCGCCGTGCCGCTGCCCGTCGAAGATCATCGGGTTCAGGATCCGGCCGGCGTCGTCGCAGGAGAAGATGTCGCGCAACCGCGTCTCACCGGTCTCGGTGTCGACCTCGACGACGGCGAGCTGGGCGCCGAACGGAAAGGTGGGGCCCACGCCGTTCCAGACGGAGTACGCCGACAAGGCCTCCTCCTCGGCCAGCGCGGACACCGCGACAGACGCGCTGGATCCCGCGCCGCGCACCGAGACGATCTGCCGCGTGGTGTCGAGGTCGATATCGGCCGGGTCGGCCTCGAACAGCTCAGCGGCGCGCTTCTTGATCTGCTCGATGAGCTCCAGGGTGGCCGCGCGTACGGCGCTCCCGCCCAGCTGCAGCGACCGCGAGCCACCGGTGCCACCCCCGACCGGGATCAGGTCGGTGTCACCGTGGACGACGGTGATCCGCTCGACCGGCACCCCGAGCTGGTCGCAGACGATCATCGCGAACGAGGTCGCGTGCCCCTGGCCGTGCGGTGAGGAACCGGTCAGCACGGTCACCGAGCCGTCCGGGTGCAGCTCGACCGTCGCGTTCTCGCGGTCCCCGCCCATCGTGATCTCGACGTAGGTGGCCAGCCCGATGCCGAGCTGGACGACGCTCCCGGCCTCTCGCCGCTGCTGCTGCTCGGCGCGCAGCCGCTCGTAGGATGCGAGGTCCAGCACCTTCTCCAGGGCCGCCTCGTAGTCGCCGGAGTCGTAGGTTGCGCCGGCCTTCGTCTCGAACGGGAACTGCTCAGGCCGGATGAAGTTCAGCCGGCGCACCTTCGCAGGATCGATGCCGATCTCGGCGGCGAACATGTCGACCGCCCGCTCGATCGCGGCCGCCGCCTCGGGGCGGCCGGCGCCCCGATAGGCGCCCACCGGGGAGGTGTTGGTGACCACTGACTCCGCGCGGGCGCTGACCGCCGGGATGTCGTAGCAGCCCGGGGCCATCCTTCGGGTCTGCATCGGCAGCATGGCGCCCATCCGCGGGTAGGCGCCGGCGTCCTGGAGGATGTCGAGCGCGTAGGCGAGGATCTTCCCCTCGCGGGTCCCACCGATCCTGACCGTCTGCACCTGGGCCCGCCCGTGCACCATGCCGAGCAGGTTCTCGTTGCGTTCCTCGACCCACACCACCGGCCGGTCGAGCAGCCGGGCCGCCGATGCGATGACCGCGTGCTCGGGCTCGCAGCGGAACTTCGCGCCGAACGCGCCGCCGACGTCCGGCGTGATGATCCGCACCTGCTGCTTGTCGACGCCCAGCATCATCGCCAGCTCGGTCTGCGCCGCTTGCGCGCCCTGGTTGGAGGTCCAGGCGGTCAGCCGGCCCTCGGCGTCCCACACGCAGGCGCCGGCGTGGCCCTCGAGCGGGACGACGGCCAGCCGCTGGTTGACCAGCTCCTGCTCGATCACGACCTCGCAGCCGTCGAACATCCCCGGGTCGCGCTCGGTCTCGAAGCCGTGCGCCACGGTGACATTGGTGCCGGCCTCGGGGTACAGATAGTCGGTGCCGTCCCGGGACGCCCGGACGTCGACGATCGGCTCCAGCCAGTCGATCTCGACGTCGACCAGGTCGGCGGCGTCCATCGCCTCAGCCGCAGTCGCGGCGAGCACGACTGCGACCGGCTCGCCGACGAACCGCACCCGATCGGTCGCCAGCGGGAAGCGGTTCATGTTGCGCTCGAAAGGCCGCATTGTCGGCGGGATCGGGAGCATCGGGAGCTCTTTGGCGGTGTACACCGCGACCACCCCCGGCATCGCGCGGGCCGCGGTCGTGTCGATACCCCGGATCTCGCCGTGCGCGATCGTGGAGCGGACGAAACAGGCATGGGCGGCCCCGGTCAGCCGCTCGTCCGTGAGGTCCGCGGTGTACGTCGACCGCCCGGTTAGCAGACGAGGGTCTTCCGTGCGCAGCACGCGCGTACCGAGGATGCTCACGCCGTCATCCTTTCCCATTTCCCGACCGCCTTCAACAAACTTGCCGGTACTAACGACTCGATACGCTCGACGCCACGAAGCCCGACCCAGGAGGCACGAGATGCTGCGAGACCGCACCGGTGAGCCGATCGAGGTGGGCGCCGGTTTACTCGATCTGACCCAGTACGTGCGCGCCGGCGACACGCTGGTGTGGGGGCAGGGGACCGCCGAGCCGGTCACGCTGACCCGTGCGCTGGTGCAGCAGCGCACGCAGATCGTCGGGCGCGGCGACCGGCTGAACGCCTTCCTCGGCGTGACGCGCGGCGACACCTTCACTGCCGAGCAGACCGATTATCTCCGTTTCTTCGGCCTCGGTGGCCTGGGCGAGACTGCCCGGCTGACCAGGGCCGGCGCGGTCGACGTCCTGCCGATCCGGCTCGGGAGCGTGACCGGCCTGATCCGTCAGGGCAGGCTGCGCTTCGACGTCGTCCTGGTCCAGCTGAGCGAGCCGCGCGGGGGCATCTGCTCAACGGGCCTGGTCGGCGACATGCTGCAGGAGGCGATCCGGGGCGCCCGGGTCGTCATCGGCGAGATCAACCCCCGCGTGCCGTTCACCCGAGGCGACACCCAGCTCGCCTGGAGCGATCTGGACGTCATCGTCCGCAGCGACGAGCCGCTGATGCAGTGGCCGCCGGCCAAGCAGAGCGCGGACGCCGAGACCATCGCTGAGCTGATCGCAGAACGCGTTCCCGACCGCGCCACGATCCAGCTCGGGATCGGCGCGGTGCCGGAGGCGATGGCTCCCGCGCTGCGGGACAAGAGCGGTCTGGGGCTGCACTCGGGCATGATGACCGACGCGGTGCTCGACATGATCGAAGCCGGCGTGATCACCAATGCGCACAAGCCGATCGACACCGGCGTATCGGTCACCGGGCTGGTCTTCGGCTCCGACCGGCTGGCGCAGTGGGCCGAGGACAACCCGGCGCTCGCCGTCCGCTCGCTGGATCACACCCACGGGCCGCGCGCGCTGAGCACCTTCGATGACTTCTGGGCGATCAACTCGGCGATCGAGGTCGACCTGAGCGGGCAGGTCAACGCCGAGATGATGAACGGCTCGTATGTCGGCGGGATCGGCGGGCAGCTGGAGTTCGTGCGGGCGGCGATGTCCTCCGAGCGCGGCCGGTCGGTCATCGCCTTCCCATCCGCGGCGGCCAGGGGCGCGGTCTCCCGGATCGTCCCGCGGCTGGTCGACGGCGTTGTCACCACGCCGCGCGCCGATGCCGATCTGTTCGTCACCGAGTACGGCGTAGCCGACCTGCGTGGCGTCCCGCTGCCCGAGCGCCCGGCACGGCTGATCGCGATCGCGCACCCCGACCATCGCGAGGGGCTCGAGCGCGCCGTCCGCGAGTCGTCGCGACAGGCCCCCGCATAGCCGCCGCCCTCCGGCGAGGCCCAGACGTCGCAGCACGGCTCAGTACGGCCAGTCGCCGACCGCTTCGTTGGCCAGCAGCACGGCCAGCAGCAGGCGTGCCTTCCGGCCGGAGAGCGGGCCCGCGCTCAGCAGCCCGCGCTTGAGCAGATCCGTCTCGCTGCCTGGGTACCCGTAGGTGCTGCTAAGCATGTGTCCCGAGCCGGTGCGTGATGCCAGGACGACCGGCATCCGCGCCGTCAGGTCCGCGATCCGGTCGACGGCATCCTCGTGCACGTGGCCGCCACCGACCCCGTCGATCACCGCTCCCGCGTACCCGAGATCGGGCAGCGACTCCAGTAGCCGCAGGTCCTCACCGAGCGTCGCCGGCACCAGCGCCACCGGCGGCACCGGGCCACTCGGGAGCGGCAGCAACGGGCTGGTCTGCGGCCGGTAGTCGAGCCGGAGGTGTCCCTCCAGCACCCAGCCCAGCGGTCCGGCCTGCGGCCCCGAGGTGAAGGTCGCAGTGCTGGTGACGTGCGCCTTGTGCACCCACAGCGGGTCGTGCAGCTGGTCGTTGAAGGCCACCAGCGCACGGACCCCGCCGCAGTCGTCGTCCGCCGCGGCCAGGACCGCGGCATGGAGATTCGCCGGGCCGTCGGCGCCCGGCAGCGTCGGGTTGCGCATCGCCCCGGTGACGACGAACGGTCGCTCAGCGCGGTTGAGCACCGACAGCAGGTACGCGGTCTCCTCCAACGTGTCGGTGCCCTGGGTGACCACGACGCCGCGGGCGCCGTCCGCGAGTGCTGCCATGCCGGCCCGCGCGACCTCGACGACGATGTCGACGGTGAGGCTGGAGGAGCCCACCTGGGCCAGCTGCGCGGTGCTGATCTCGGCAATCTCGCCCAGCTGCGGTACGGCGGCGACCAGTCGGGCGCCGGTGATGGCCGGTGTGACTGGAGAGCCGGAACCTGTGTCGGACGTGGAGGCGATCGTGCCGCCGAGCGAGATGACGTGGACGCGTGGTGGCTGCATCGTTCAACTGTGGCAGAGATTCGAACGCCTCTCGGGCGACGAGACACCAGCGGCGGGGGTCCGGGGTGTAGCGCCCGAGAGGCTGCATTCGAATGCCTGATCAGAATAGGGAACCTTGGGTGGCCGTGACCAGCATTCCCACGCCGTGATTTACGCCGCTACCTGCAGATATTCGCCTGGATCGGGGAATGGCCGCAGAATAATCGGTCATTCGACTATGTCAGGTCGCCTCCGCGCGGTGACGGGTGGATCCACTAGCCTCGGCGTATGACATCGGTCACCGAAGAGCCGCGCCTGAGGAGCGCCATCGTCAAGCTCGCGTTCTCGCTCTTCGCCGTGGCCATGTCGTCCCAAGCGGTGTCCCCGCTGCTGCTGTACTACACGCACGACTTGAAACTGTCCGGCACGATTCTCACCGCGTTCTTCGCCATCTACGCGCTGGGGCTCGTGCCGGCGCTGCTGCTGGGCGGGGCGCACTCGGATCGTATCGGCCGCAAGGCGGTGGTCTATCCCTCCGTCGTCCTGGTGCTGTGCGCGGTGCTGGCACTGGAGAGCGCGGCTGCCTTCGGCGAGGCCGCGCTGATCGTCGCCCGGTTGCTGCAGGGCCTCACTGCCGGCGCCTGCTTCACCGTCGGCGCGGTCTGGCTGCGGGAGCTGGCCGGCCCGACGCACGCGAAGCGGGCCGCGATGATCGCCAGCGGCGTGATGGCCTTCGGCTTCGCCAGCGGTCCGCTGACCACCGGCATATTGGTGCAGTGGGCACCCTGGCCGAAGATCCTGCCCATGCTGGTGCCGGCGGTGCTGCTGGCCATCGCCCTGATTCTGCTGCGCTCGGTGCCCGAGACGGTGACCGAGCGCCGGTACGGCAAGATCCGGGTCGGCGTCCCGAGGGAGTCGGTTGCCGGGTTCTTCGCGTACCTGCTGCCGATCGCGCTGCTGACCTACACGCCGGCGATGCTCGCGCTGACCATCTTCCCGCTGCAGATCGCCGAGACCGGGGTGGGCATGATCTACGCGCTCGCCGGTTTGTCGATGTTCTTCGTGCAGGGCACGGCGGCGTACGCCGCGATCTACGCGCGACGGTGGGGACCCAAGGCCTGTGGCTGGCTGTCCGGATTCCTGTGCGCCATCGGCTGCCTGTGCGGCTATTTCGCGGTACAGCCGGACGGGTGGCCGTGGCTGATCCCGGCGTCCTTGCTGATCGGCTTCTCCGGCGGACTCGCAATGACCGGTGGGCTCATGGTGGCCGACCTGGTCGCTCCTCCGGACCGCCGCGGGGCGCTCGTGTCGATGTTCTACGTCGTCGTCTACTTCGGGTTCATGGTCCCGACGATCTTCTCGCTGATCTGGGGCAAGCAGACGCTGGAGGAGGGCTCGACGGTGATGATCCACGCGATCGTGGCGTTCATCCTGGGACTGGTGCTGCTGGGCCCCGGACGCCGGGTGGTGCAGCGCGCGGAGTCAGCCGCGGTCGCGGAGGGCTGACTCGACCCGCTCGACCTTCGCCGTCAGCTGGCCCGTGTGGCCCGGGCGGATGTCTGCCTTGAGCACCAGGCCCACCCGTGGGGAGGACGCCGCGACCACGTCGACGGCCTGCTTGACGACCGCCATCACCTCGTCCCATTCCCCCTCGATATTGGTGAACATGGCATTGGTCTCGCACGGGAGCCCGCTCTCGCGGACTACCCGCACGGCCTCGGCGACGGCCTCGGTGACCGACCCGTCGTCACTGGTGGACACGGGGGACAGTGAGAATGCGACGATCATCCAGGGACTCCTCAGATGCGTTAGACGTTCAGCTCCGGGTAACCGTACGACGAGTCGGCGGTGAGATGTCGGCCACGAGCCTGCAGCTGACGGCGTCCGAGCCACACGACCGCCGCGGCTAGCAGCGCCGCGACCGTGGCGACCCCGAAGGCGAGGTTCGCCGTGTACCTGTCGGTGGTGATGCCCGACAAGGACGTGCCGACGGCGACGCCGAGCGCGATCATGGTGCCGATCCAGGTGAAGCCCTCGTTGGCCTGCTCGCGAGGCACGATGTTCTCGCAGATCGTGAAGGTCGTGATGAGCGTCGGCGAGACCGCGATGCCCAGTACCGCGACGATCACCGCCATCACCCAGACGTTCGTGATGACCAGCGCCGGGAGGGTGGCGATCGTGAGCGCCGACAGCAGCAGCGCCAGCCGCCGGTTCAGCGGGGCGATCCAGTCGATGGTGCCCCACACGATGCCCGAGAGCATGGAGCCGACCGCAAGGGCTGCGATGAGCACGCCCGCCATCGCCGGCCGTCCTTGCTGCTCGGAGAACGCGGTAAGCACCAGCTCGAAGGTGCCGAGGATGACGCCCATCGCCATGCCCACCACGCAGAGGATCATCAGACCGGGGATGCGGATCGGGGATCGCGCGCCGCGAGGGACCTCACCGCCGTGACCGGGCGGCGGCTCGGTGCGCGCCTGGGTGGCGAGCATCAGGCTGCCGACGACCGCGAAGCCCGCAGCGACGATCATCCCGAGAGTCGCGTGGCCGGCGGTCGAGAGGACGGTCACGAGCACCGGGCCGAGGATGAAGCACAGCTCCTCGATCACTGACTCCATCGCCAGGGCGGTGGGCAGCCGGCTGGAGCCCTCCAGGAGGTAGGCCCACCGGGCACGCAGCATCGAGCCGACGGGAGGGATGAACCCTCCGGCGATCGCTCCCGCGACATACAGCACCCACGGCGCGGCGTGGCTGCGGACGGCGATGATGAACATCGCTGCGCCGGCGGCGAACATGATCACGACGGGGATCAGCACCTTGCGCTGGCCGTACCGGTCGGCCAGCCGGCCGAGGATCGGCCCGAGGATGGCGGTAGCGACTGCGCCCACGGCGGCGACCGTACCGCCCAGGCCGTAGGAGCCGTCGGGATAGGCGCCGACGATGAGCAGCACCGACCCGAGGCCGATCATCGACAGTGGCAGGCGACCGACGAAGCCGAACAGCTCCATCGAAGGGGTGTGCGGGGTGCGCAGAACCTCGCGATAAGGCCCTAGCACGCGATCACCACACGACCACGCTAGCGGATGCGCGCCGACGGGGGCCCAGGCGGGCGTCGGCCTCGAGCCCCGGGCGGGGTTGGCCTCGGGGTCGGGCGGGGATCTCGCGGTACTTTGAGGCGAAGCCAATTCAGCGGCGTTCCGGGAGGCCAGCACCGATGACTGCACCACGCGATCCAGGCGAGATCGATCCCGAGGCGCCGTCGGCACCGAGCACCCCGCGACAGGGCGGGCGGCATGCTGCGCCGGACGACGAGCCGGAGCAGAGCCGGCCTCCGGCCGCTGAGGAATCGGCCGCGCTCGACCCGGCCCCGGTGGACGCTCCGGAGAGCAGCGACGCCGGATTCGGCGGCGCGGTCGACGCGGACGATCCGCTGCTGGCCAAGACCGACGCGACCATCGAGCCGGCCACCCGGCCGACGTCCTCGGCCGAGGGCGCTGAGCGTCTCGAGGCCTCCGATGCCCGCACTGCCTCCGGGGCGCCCGCGAGCACGCCCGCACGCCGCCGCCACGCCGCAGAAGGGTCGTCCTTCCGGCTGCCGGCGTGGATGATCTGGCTGGCCAGCACGATCATCATCGCGCTGATCGCCTGGCTCGTGATCAGCCTGGCCACCGGGGACGACGACGATCAGGAGCAGAGTGCCGCGTCCTCCACCAGTGCCGCCGCCTCGACGTCCGCCGCGTCGACGCCGGTCGACGTGAACTCGCTTCCGCAGCTGCTGTGCATGGGCAACAGCTACATCACGATCGAGACCGGTCTCAGTGCTGAGCAGATGCTGGCCGACCCAGGAGCTGTCGAGTCGCAGTTCCCCGGCAGCCAGCTGTCGACGATCCCGCCCGGCTGCATCGCCGACACCGATACGCGCGACGACGTGGTGCTCGCGATGGGTCCGTACCCGTCGATCGAGGAGGCCTGTACGGCCGGCGCGGAGCTGCAGGGTGTGCAGTTCACCGCGTACGCCGGGAGCGCCAGCGAAGGCCTTGAGCAGACCTCCTGCTCGGCGTCCTCCAGCGGAGGGCCCGCTGGAGGCGGGTCCTCCGGCAGCGGATCCCCTAGCGGCTGACCAGGACACGGTTCGGCGGGTAGATCCGCAGCCGCGCGAACGACAGCGCGAACGACAGCGCCAGCAGCAGCGTGACGCTCAGCTACGTGACCAGCCCGCTGGTCACGTAGCTGGTGCCGGTCTCCTCGATCGCGTACGTCGCGAGCTGACGGACTGACCAGAAGGGCAGGAACTTCGCGAGCGTCCCGTCGGGGTCGGCGATCATCTGTGTCGCCAGCACGGTCAGCAGCCCGAGTGCGCCCTCCAGCTCGCGTTTCAGCAGGAGTCCGACGGCCATACCGAGTGGGGCTGCGACAGTGATCGCGCACAGCATCATCAACCCGACCGCCCAGGTGCGTTGCAGGTCCTGGTCGACGGTCACGAGCAATAGGTATCCGGCCGACAGCCCGAGCCCGGCGAGAATCATCGCGACGAGCCGCCCGATCACCAGGGCGCGCATGGGGTAGCCGGCGATGCGCAGCCGGCGATCCAGCCCGAGTGAGCCGACCGTGCCGAACAGGGCCAACGTGGCCACCGCCCACCCGAGACCGAGCACGAGCATCCGAACCGATTGTCCTGGCAGCTCATGGCGTGCGAGGTAGAAGGCTAGCGGCAGCAGTGCTACGACGACGAGGGCGGCGCGCCGATGGGTGAGCTCGCGCAGCGCCGCGCGAGTGACGGCCCGGACCTGGTTCACGATTCCTCCGAGGCTGGTTCGAGCTCGATGACTCGGTCGACGCGATGCAGCTCGCTGAGCAGGTGCGTGACCAGCAGGACCGCGGTGCCGGTCTCGCGCCACCGGTCGATCTGCTCCCACAGGTCCAGATAGCTGCCCTGGTCGAAGCCCTGGTAGGGCTCGTCGAGCAGCAGGAGATCTGGGCGGTTCAGCTCGCCCAGTACGACGTTGAGCTTCTGCCGGGTACCGCCGCTGAGCTGGCCGGCCGGTTGCCCGCGCCGCGGCCGCCAGCCCAGTGCCGCACACAGCTGCTGGCCGGTCGAGATGCTGCGGCTACGCCGACCAGGTGCAGCGGCACCGAACAGCGCGAAGTGCTCATCCGCGGTGAGGTGCTCGGCGGTGCCACCGGACTGCGGGGCCAGGCCTACGTTCGGTGTCCGCTCGACGGTGCCCGAGCTCGCGCGACTGATACCGGCGCAGATCTGCAACAGGGTGGACTTGCCCGACCCGTTGGAACCCACGACGGCCATCGCCTCGCCCGCGTGCAGCTCCAGGCTCACCCCACGAAGCACCGTCCGTCGGCGGTAGCGCTTGGTCACCTCCTGGAGCCGGAGCGCGACCGGTGCCACATCCGGCCGGTCCAGCGGAGGCGCGGCGGACGTCCGCAGCGCCCGCGCGACCTCGTCGGCGTACGCCGTAGCCGGCCCGAACAGCTCGTCCGGCGCAGTGCGGTGCTCGGCTGCCTCAGCCACCGCATCTTGGGCGAGCTCGGCGGCCCGCTGCGGCCGGACGCCTCGCTCCACCAAGGCACGTTGCAGCGTCATCGGCCACCCCCCGGTCATGTGTGGCTCCCGGCGAGCAGAGAGTCGATGCGGCCACTGAACGTGCTCCACTCGGCCCGCCGAGCCTCGAGCGCCGTACGGCCGGCGTCGGTGAGCTCGAAGTACTTGCGCGGCGGTCCCGAGGTCGACGCCTCTCGGCTGGTGGCTACCAGCCCGGTTGTCTCGAGCCGGAGGAGAGCCGGATACAGGGTTCCGCCGGGGATGACGCCCAGGCCCGCCTCTTCCAGTCGGCTGGTCAGGCCCAGGCCGTAGTCGCGGTGCTGCGCCAGCAGGCCGAGCAGGCACAGCTCGAGCAGGCCGTGCAGCCAAGGTCGCGTGTACTCGCTCATGGTTGTCAGGCTATCTGGTAATCAGATTATCTGACAACTGACCCGTGGGTCATCGACTCGGAATAGTGGCAGCCATCGAGCGGTTGAACGGTCAACAAGAACTCAGCGCAGCAAGAGGTAACCACATATGCACAACTCGAACGATCTGTACGCCTATCGCGAGGGCATCACGACCGATGACGCTCGCGCGTCGGTCATGCTCGTCTCGCTCGGCGGGTTCGTCGACGCCGGCCACACGCAGGCGCTGCTGGCCGCGCACATCCTCGCCCATCACGAGCACCAGCTGATCGCCACCTTCGATGCCGACCAGCTGGTCGACTATCGCAGCCGCCGCCCGATGATGGGCTTCGAGTCCGACCGCTACACGTCGTACGACGTCCCGACGATCGAGCTGCACCGCGTCCTCGATCTCGACGGCACCCCGTTCCTGATGCTGACCGGCGTCGAGCCGGACTATCAGTGGGAGCGTGTCGTCGACGCGGTCCGCGAGATCGTCGTCGCCCTCGGCGTCGACCTGACGGTGCTGGCGCACGGCGTGCCCATGGGCGTGCCGCACACCCGGCCGATCGGCGTCACGGTGCACGGCACCAACCCGGCGCTGGTGGGTGAGTCGGCGAGCCCCTTCGGCAAGCTGCTCGTGCCCGGAAGCATCGAGGCGCTGCTCGAGCTGCGGTTCGGGGAGGCCGGACGCAATGTCGTGGGGTACGCCGTCCACGTGCCGCACTACCTCGCGCAGCTCGCCCAGCCCGGCGCCTCACTCGTGGCGCTGGAGCGCATCGCGGCCAGCACCGGGCTGCGGCTGGAGCGGGCCGAGCTCGAGATGGGCGCGGCGAAGGCCGCCGAGTCGCTGCGCTCCGAGCTGGCCGACCGAGAGGATGTCGCTCAGGTCGTCGCCGCGCTCGAGCAGCAGTACGACGCGCAGTACGGCCAGGTGCAGCGCCGCGGCCTGACGGCCGCCGCCGAGGCCGAGTTGCCCACCGCGGACGAGATCGGCGCCGAGGCAGAGGCCTTCCTCCGCGGGCTGGGGGACGACGAGCAGTAGTCGCGTCCCGCGATACATCGGCTGAAAAGGGACATTGGCGCCAATGCCCCCGGGTGACGGGGTCATTGGCGCCAATGTTTTCTGGCTAACCAGGTGCCAGAGGCTATTCTGCGTTCTCCAGATTGGTCTTGAGCGTGTTCAGCTCATCGTTCATCGACGACGGCAGGCGATCGCCGAGCGTCTGGAACCACTCCTCGATCAGCGGGAGCTCCTGCTTCCACTCGTCGACGTTGACCGCCGACGCCTTGGCGAGCTGCTCGTCGCTGATGTTCAGGCCCTCGGTGTCGAGCGCGCCCTGGGCCGGCACGAGGCCGATCGCGGTGTCGACGGCGTCAGCCTTGCCCTCAAGACGCTCGATGATCCACTTGAGCACGCGGCTGTTGTCGCCGAAGCCCGGCCACAGGAACGAGCCGTCGTCGTCGCGGCGGAACCAGTTGACGTAGAAGATCCGCGGCATCTTCTCCGCGTCGGACTTCTTGCCCATCTCGATCCAGTGGTTGATGTAGTCACCGGCGTTGTAGCCGATGAACGGCAGCATCGCCATCGGATCGCGGCGGACGACGCCCACGGCGCCGGTCGCGGCGGCGGTGGTCTCCGACGAGGTGGTCGCGCCCATGAACACGCCGTGCTGCCAGTCGCGGGACTCGGTCACCAGCGGGATCGTGGTCTTGCGGCGTCCACCGAAGATGATCGCCGAGATGGGCACGCCGTTGGGCTCGCTGTTGTACTCCTCAGCGAGCACGGGGCACTGCTCGATCGGGGTGCAGAAGCGGCTGTTCGGGTGCGAGGAGAGCTGGTCGGACTCCGGCGTCCAGTCGTTGCCGTGCCAGTCGATCAGGTGTGCGGGCTTCTCCTCGGTCATGCCCTCCCACCACACGTCACCGTCGTCGGTGCGTGCCACGTTGGTGAACAGGGAGTTGCCGGCGTCCATTGTGCGCATCGCGTTGGGGTTGGTCTGGTACGAGGTGCCGGGGGCGACGCCGAAGAACCCGAACTCCGGGTTGATCGCATAGAGGCGGCCGTCCTTGCCGAAGCGCAGCCAGGCGATGTCATCGCCCAGGGTCTCGACCTTCCAGCCCTCGACGGTCGGCTCGAGCATCGCCAGGTTGGTCTTGCCGCAGGCGGACGGGAAGGCGCCGGTGATGTAGTGCACCTTGCCCTCGGGGGAGGTCAGCTTGAGGATCAGCATGTGCTCGGCCATCCAGCCTTCGTCCCGGCCGAGGACCGAGCCGATGCGCAGCGCGTAGCACTTCTTGCCCAGCAGTGCGTTTCCGCCGTACCCCGAGCCGTAGGACCAGATCTCGCGGGTCTCCGGGAAGTGGCTGATGTACTTGGTGGTGTTGCAGGGCCACGGGACGTCCTGCTCGCCCTCCTCAAGGGGCGCGCCGACGGAGTGCAGGCACTTGACGAACGGCTTGTCCTCGCCCATGGCATCCAGCACGTTCTGGCCGGTGCGGCACATGATGCGCATGGAGATGACGACGTACTCGGAGTCGGTGACCTCGACCCCGAACTTCGGGTCGTCGGCGTCGATCGGGCCCATGCAGAAGGGCACGACGTACATCGTGCGGCCCTTCATCGAGCCGGTGTAGAGACCGGTCATGGTCTCCTTCATCTTGGCCGGGTCCATCCAGTTGTTGGTCGGGCCGGCATCCTCCTCCTTCTCGGAGCAGATGAAGGTCTGGTCCTCGACGCGTGCAACATCGCTCGGGTCGGACATCGCCCAGAACGAGTTTGGGCGCTTCTCTTCGTTCAGCTGGACGATGGTGCCTGCCTCGACGAGCTCGTCGGTCATCTGCTTCCACTCCGCGTCGGAGCCATCGACCCAGCGGATGTCCTTCGGCTGGGTGATCTCGGCGACCTCGGCGACCCAGGCAAGGAGTTCCTTGTGCTTGGTCGGGGCGTCCTGGAGGGCGGGGAACTCTGTCGAAGTCACGGGGGTGCTCCTTGCGATCTACTTGAGTGACACCTGGTCTATCCACCATATGCCCTGGGGCATGTGATGGATATCCACAAGGACCGCGAAAGTGCTCACATCGTGGTAACACGAGGCACGCCGCCGTGATGCGCGGGTTACGGAAGGACCCCGCCGTGTTGCGATTGTGACTATTGGTGCTTGTGAAACGATTGTGATTATTGGGACAGCCGTCGTAGGCTCAACGCACCGATCCTTGCTCTTCCCCGGCTCGAAGGTCACCCCATGGTTTCGATGCGTCCGCTCAGCCGACGTCTTGGCGTACCCCACCCGCACTGGCCTGCGCTGCCCAGCAGCGACCAGCACGGAATCGCCACCCAGCGCGCGCTCTACACGGTCGGCGCTACTCAGGCGCTGTCCGCGGTGGTGTTCGCGCTCCTGGCCATCTCCGCGCGCTCGCACTTCATCGTCAACACCTACTACCTGTTCTGGGTGCCGTTCTTCGTCGCGCTGCTCGCCATCGCGATGACCGTCATCGGGCACCTGGGCAGCCTGTCGGCGCCCTGGCTTGCGGCCCTGCTGAACCTTCCGCTGGCGCTCACGGCGCTGTACGTCGACAGCGCGCTCGGCTCGGTGCTGCTGATCGCCGCGCTGCTGGCATCGGCGGGGTGGCTGGGCTTCAACCTGCTCGAGGACTCCGCCAAGCGAAACCCCGTCGACGACTTCTAGTGGACCGGCCGACCGTGGCCTGCCGACACTTCCGTCCTGCGTCGTCTCTGCGCGCCTGCGGCGCTCATCGACAAGCGTGTATCGATCGCTGCTGATCGACGAGCGGCTGAAGCGACCGGGCCACGCCACAACTAGCCGTCTCCGGCTCGAATCACGACCGCTCACACCGCCGGGCCGGTGCGAGCGGCGTCAGCGCCCCGTCGCGGACATAGCGCCCGATGACGCGCGGCGGGTCCTCACGCCCGGGCCGGGGTGCGGTGTGCTCATGAGCACATGCATCCCCGAGTGACCCGCGGCTAGCTACTCGGACGGCGGATCATCGGGAAATTTCCCGAACTGCACCGGCATACTCGTCGCGGGCCCCGCCCCGAACTGGGCAGAGGTGGGCGGGGAGCTCCGCGGCGCCGATGGCCCAGCGGGCGTCGCCGGCACGGCCGGAGCGCCAGGTGCTGGGCCCGGCTCGGGATCAGGTGGCGGGTCCGTGGCGGGTGTGCCGGAGCCGGGGTCGCGCTCGGCGGCTCGCCTGGCCGCCAGGCGGGCAGACGCCGCCCGGGCCATCTCGGCGACCGACTGCGGGGCGCGGGCCGGCTTCGCCGGGGCTGCCTGATCGGCGGACGGTGCCGGCTGCCGGGCCGCTGGCGGGGGCGCCTGATCGGCCGACGGTGCGGGTTGCCGGGCCGCCGGCGGGGGCGCCTGATCGGCCGGCGGTGCGGGTTGCCGGGCCGGGACCTGCTGCGGGACCGGGGGCAACGGCCGGGACTCGGCCGGCCGGGCTGCCTGGTCCTGGGGCGCTCCCTCGGGGCGCGGCGGCGCCGGGGGGCGGTTCGGGTCGCGGCGCTGGACGACGGCGTTGCGCAGCCGCGGCAGCAACTGGTCGATGGTGCCGACGACGTCCCGGACGGCGGCGATCTGCTTGGTGATCTCGGCGGCCCGACGCTCGCGCTCGCCGCGATCGACCTTCAGTGATTGGTCGATCTGCTTGATATGCCCGTCGAGGGTCTCGATCCGGCGCACCAGCGCACGGTCCAGCGCGAGAGTCAGCTCGTGCTCGGCTTCGATGAAGTACGCGGATGCGTCGGCCTCGAGACGAGCACGCGTCTCGCCGAGGGTCTCGTTCAGCCAGACCTTGAGCTGGTTGCGGTCCGAGGCGGTGCGGCGTGCCCAGACGATCCAGCCCGCCACGCTCAGCCCCACCGCGACCGCGATCGGCCACGCGACGATGGCCGCGCCGGTCGCGTAGGTCAGCGTCGAGCCGGTGATGCTGGTGATCGAGATGCCCGACATCATGCTGATGTTCGTCAGCACCTTCTCGTCGGCGGAGGACTGCCGCTTCGCGGGCCCGGCGGCGCTCGCCACCTGCCGGGGCCGCTGGAGCGCGGCGTACACCTCGGCCAGCTCGTTCTGCGCGAACATCGACTGCAGCACCGACCGCGAGACGCCGCGCATGCGCGCCTGCTGCCGGTCGAAGATCTGCATCGACGAGGCCTTCAGCGCCATGTCGAGCTGCGGCCCGATGTGCGCGAGATGACCCTTGTCCACCTCCTCGATCTGCCGCCGCCAGTAGGCGAGGAACTTCCGGTTCTCGGACTGGATGTCGGCCATCGTGTCGAGGCGGGCTCGTGACAACAGCGAACGCAGCCGCAGCTGCCACGCGCGGGAGTCGGCCTTGCGCGCCTGCAGCAGTCGGTCGCGGTTCTCCTTGAGACGATTGGCGTACTCGAGGTCCGGCTGGCAGGCGCGCCGGCTGTCCTCGAGGCTGGTCAGCAGCCCTTCGAGCTGCGAGCGCATGGTGCGCAGCAGGTTCGCCTCGTGCAGCGCCGAGGCCTTGACCGCCACCTGCTGCTGGAGCGCAATCTGCAGCTGGGTGACATTCGATTCCTTGCGTAGCGCCTGTCCGAGGTCGCTGGGCCCCATCAGTGCGGCCTGCTCGAAGAGCTTGGCCGAGACCGGGAGCATGACGCTGTCGGCGAATCGCGGCGCGTGCTCTCGTAGCAGCTTGCGGTTGTCCTCGACGATCTGCCGCCAGCCGCGATAGGCATCGGTCTTGGTCACCGCGAAGATGACGAGATCGATGTTCTTCGATGCCTTGTCGAGGAAGTCCAGCTCGGGCTTGGTGAACGGCGCCGAGGCGTCACACACGAACAGCAGCGCCGTGGCGCGGCCGACCGCCCGTAGCGCGATCTCCGCGTGGGTGGCATCCAGGCCGCCGACCCCAGGAGTATCGACGATGTTCAGCTTGCCCAGCAACGGCGAGTCGCACTCGACCTCGATCAGCCGAGGTGGGGCGTACTGCCCGCGATTGCCGAGGTCCGTGGCCCAGTCCCGCATCGAGTCGAGTGGGACGTCGACCGGCTCCTGCTGACCGGGCAGCAGAGCTCGTGCGGCGGTCTTGGGTCCGCGCCGGAACATGATGTAGGTGCTGGTCGCGACGCGGGCATCTACCGGGGACAGGCCTGACACGTTGATGAGGGCATTGGTCAGGCTCGACTTGCCGCGCTTGGCCTCGCCCACCACGACCACGGTCGGCTTGTCGGGCCGAGTGGCGCGCATCCGGGACAACCGCGAGGCCATCTCCGGGTCGTGCTTGTCGAGCCCCGCCAGACCGCGATCGGCGGTCTGCCGGGCCAGCTGGGATAGCGTGATGCGCTTGGCCGGGGCACCGCCGCGCTGCTGAGGTTGCGTCATCAGGACCCGCCGCGGTCCGTGGTGTAGACGGTCACAATCGGGTGGCGCACCATCCGGTCGCCATCGCTGTACCCGGCCAGCTCGATCTCGGCGATGGTGCCGTGCTGGTCGGCGTCCTCGGTGAAGACGGTCGCGGAGGCCTCGTGCCGCTGCGCGTCGAAGCGGTCGCCGACCTGCGGCACGATCACCTGGATGCCGAGCTGGGCCAGGTTGTCATCCATGCGCGAGGCGACCGCCGGAGAGGACACCCGATCGCGCGCGTACAGCAACAGGTCGATCATCTTGTCGCGCTCGTTCTGCAGCGCCACCAGTGCCTCGAGGTGCGGGCGGACCTCGGAATACAGGACGTAGTCCTCGCCGTCGTCGCCGTCCGTTGCCTGTTGGTCACTGACCGGGTGGATCTGGTCAGAGCCGTCGTCCGCCGCGTCGTCGTACTCGTAGTCGGTCTCCTCGTCGACGGGACGCTCCCGCAAGGCGTGATCGAGCGCGTCGTCCGCCTCGGCGCCGACGGTGCTCTGCTGGTCGTCGCGGCTGGTCATGAGGGTGCTCCTCCCGTGTCGAGAGCTCGCAGCTGCTGCCAGAGCATGAAGTACGAACGGTGAATCGTGTGTCCGATCCGGCTTTGGGCCGGCGTGGAGCCGAAGGTGGCGAAGCTGCGCCACCTGCCGGCGGCGTCGAAGGCGGCCTGGACGAGGTCGGGCAGTGGCGCACCGTGCCTGCCCAGCATGTCGTCCGGACCGGATCCGGTGACGAGCTGCCGGACCTCGTCGAACATGTCGTCGGGTAGCTCGACCTTGCCGCTGGTCACGAGAGTGGCGGCTTCCAGCAGGCGAAGCTGCTGCGCTTCGGGGTGCTGGTAGAGCTCCTCGAGGAAGTCGTAGATCGTGTCACGGATCTGTGGAGGGGACTTCGCGGCCAGCTCGTCGAGCGAGGTCAGCGCAACCGCGGACTTGATGTCGTCGGCCCGCACGCTGAACACGCCGTCGATGATCCGGTGCAGATCGGGAAAACCGGACTGCGCCTCAAGCAGCTGGCGTAGGGCGCCGGTGGTGATCTGCGGATCGGCGAGGATCGCATCGACGGCCTTGCGTGCGCCGTACCGGTCGAGCCGGGTCAACAGCCGTTCGCGGGCATCGACGTCGACCGGGATCTCGGGCCGTACGAAGAAGTCGGTCGACATGAACAGGACGTCGCGACTGGCCTCGTCGAGTGCCGCGATCTCGCGCAGCGTCTGGGCATCGGCCTCGGTGAAGTTGCCCGTGAGCGCCGACTCGGCCATCAGCCCCACGAGGGGCAGCACCTGCGAGACGGCGTGCCGCAGCGTGTGCGAGTGCTCGGCGGCCAGCTCGGCAGCGGCCGCCATCGGGTCGTCGGCCTGAACCTGGTCGGCCTTGTTGAGGATCGCGAGCGCGTTGATCGGGCTGCTGGTATGGCCGCCTGAGGTGCGGCGGAAGGCGCTCAGCGCGTCGGCGTCGTCGGCTCGGATGGACTGGGTGATGACGTAGAGGACCGCCTCCGCGGACGACACGGCCTGCTGGGACCGCTCATCGACCTCGCCGGTGCCGCCGCCGAGCATCTCCTCGGTGCGCCCGGCACTCTGCTCGTGGAGCGAGGCCAGCCCCGGAGTGTCGATGATCGTCACCTGCCGCAGCGCGTCGTAGGTGAGGTAGGCATCCACGACCGCGACCTCCTCGGGCGCGCAGCCCAGATCCGCGGGGATGACGCCGTCGCCGTCGTACGGGATCGTCAGCACGCTGCCGTCGACCTTGCGCACCTCGACGCGATCGACCGTGCCGTACTGGAAGCGGGTCACCATCCGGGTGCACTCGCGGACGTCGGTCGCCGACACCCGCCGGCCGATCAGCGCGTTCACCACGGTGGACTTGCCCGATTTGATGCGACCGGCGACGGCGAGCTGCAATGGGCCTTCGAGACGGCCGAGGATGCCGCGGATCTGGTTCGCGGTCTCCGGCGGCACCTGCTGCACGAGCGAGCGAGCCATCTCGACGACGAGCGCGGACATGCGTCGCCGCTGCGGGCTGGTCATCGGGTGGCTCCTTTCCGGTCGGTGTATGCGGCCCCGGTACCGGTTCGCGGGTCAGAGGTTCGTGAACAGGATGATCAGCAGGATCACCGCGGTCACGCCGATCGCGGCCCAGATCAGCGGCTGCCAGTTGGTCTGCTGCGGTTGGCTCGCCGGCGGGCTGCTGTGCGGCGGGGCAGGCGGGCGCGCCGGTTGGGCGGCTGGCTGCGCGGGGCGGGCGATCGGGCCGGTCGCGGGTCGAGAGATCGAGCCGGTCGGCGGACGCTGCTGCGCGCCGGTGGACGGCCGCGGGTTATTCGGCTGCGATATCGGCCCGCTGGCTGGTGACCTGGGCGCGGGGCGCTGCTGCGGGCCGGTCGTCGGCGATGGCCGCAGGGTGGGCCCGGTCGACGGGGCCGCCATCGGCCCGCTCATCGGGCGCGCGGCCGGATGCGCCCCACCGCCCGGCGAACGCTGCGGGCCCAGCTGACCCGGCTGCGGGATCCGGCGAATGTTGCCGGTCGGCGCTTGCGGGCGGACGGTACGGATCTGCGGCAGCTCGCCCGGAGTCACCCGGCGGGTGGCGTCACCCATTCCCGAGCCGCCCGGGCCGGGAACCGGCCGGGGGCCGGGCATTCCCGGGCGGCCGGGCTGATTGCCCGCCGGCCCTCGGGGCGGGCTTTGCGGAGCACCGAGCTGCGGGATGACGGGGGTGGCGTTCTGGTCCGGGCGGGCGCCGCGCTGGTTGCCCACGTTCAGGTAGAGGGCGCCGCTGGCGACCGTCGCCTCGGGCTGGTCGAGGGTCGCCGGAGTGACTCCGAGGCCCTCCTGGATCAGTCGCGCCACCAGCGGCACGCGCGAGGACCCACCGACCAGGTACACGCCGGCGAGCTTGTCGGCCGTCAGGTTCGCATCGCTGATGGTGGTCGAGAGCAGCTCGACCGAGCGGGCGAGGTTGGGGCGGATCAGCTCCTCGAACTCGCTGCGCGTGATGTGCACGTCGTGGAACGGCGCCGGGAAGGCGATGTCGGTGTGCGGGTGCCGCGACAACGCTTCCTTGCCTTCCTTGATGTCGACGGCGAGGGCGCGCTGCGCCCGCCGGCTCGCGGTATCGGTGGGGCGGTTGAGGCGTGCCCACTCCTCCGGATTCACTGTCTCTTGGCTCTTGCCGACGTGCTCGAGGATGGCGTGGTCGAAGTCCAGACCGCCGAGGTCGGGCAGCCCGGCCTCGGCGGTGACCTCGAAGCCGTTATCGGTCTTCTGCACGATGGCGACGTCGAACGTGCCACCGCCGAGGTCGTACACCGCCAGGGCCTGACCGGGCTGCATGTTGTGCCCGCCCTGGGTGACGAAGTGGGTGGCGGCGCCGACCGGTTCGGGGACGAGGATCGGATCGTCCGACAGCCCGGCCTCGCGGCAGGCCGCGACCAGGACGTCGCGACGGGTCTTGCGCCAGCGCGCGGGATGAGTGAGCCGGACGACGTCCGGTTTGGCGCCGTCGAACTGCAGCTGGAACTCCTGCAGGACCCGCTTCAGGACGGCGGCGATCGCCTGCCGCACAGGGATGACGTCGCTGCCGAGCAGCATCTCCCCGTCGTCGATCCGCCGCTTCGGGTTGGGTTCGTAGCGGCTCGGATCGATGCGGGCCTGCCGGTCGGCGTCGCGACCGACCGCGATGGTGCCGTCCTCGGCCAGGTAGATCGAGCTGGGGACGAGCGGGCTGCCGTCGATCGTGAGCAGGCGTGGCGCAGCACCATCGACCGACACGGCGGCGACCGTGTTCGAGGTACCGAAGTCGATCGCGAGTACGCGCATTATCACCCCTACACCTGTTCTTCGTGACGCGACGGCGCCCGGATCCACGGTTCGCGGGGCCAACACGCCACCTGACATCCTGCCATGTGGAACGCCCCCGGAGAGGGTGCCTGCTCGTCTCGGACGAAGCGAGCGGCCGGTTCGCTCCCCGGTGCCCGAGACAGATCGCTCAGCGCGCATGCGTCGTCGGGTGCCTAGCAGTCGAGCCTGGCTCATCCCCGGTCAACGGCAGGCAAACCAATGGTCACGGTTTGTCTAACAACCGCTGGTCCCTACGGACCCGCGTTAGTGTGTCCGGAGCGCAGCCGAACTGGACCCGAAACGAAGGACGGCTCTGTGGGCAAGAAGAAGGACGACACCGACGACGAGCTGTGGCTGGCGGAGATCCGCGCGAGCAAGGACGACGACTTCCACTCGATCAGCGGTGCTTCGTTGCCGCCCGATCCCTGGCTCGACGGTCCGCAGCCCGGCGCGATCGACCGTGGCGCGCCACCGCAGGCGCCTGATCCGTTTGCCGCTCCCGCCCCGGACCAGCTGCCCCCAGCGTTCGCGGACCGCCAGAGCACCACCCCGGCCGACCCGTGGGCGCACGTGGACGACACTCCGGCCCCCGCGCCCCCGTCGGACGAGCCGGTCAGCCAGTGGGCGCCGCACACGCCACCTCCGCCGGCCCCGATGCCTACCGCCGCGCCCCGCAGCGAGGATCCGGGGATGCCGATCGTCCAGGGGCCGCGCGAGCCGATGCCCATCCCCCGCATCGAGGACCCGTGGGCTCCGCGTCCAGCAGAGCGCGCGGACGCCGAGCAGCTGCAGCAGCCCGGCTACGAGATCCCGCGGCTCCAGCCCGAGCAGCACCCTCCGGCGCCGCCGGAGCAGGTTCGTGTCGACTCGGGCCGGGTCGCGGAGACAACCATGGCGCAGGAACCGGCCGAGCCGCACGGCGGGCGCCACGCCCTGCCCGAGAACGGCGACCCCGCCGAACCGTCCGAGCCCACCAGGCCTGCCGAGCCCGCCGAGTCCAGCAAGCCCGCCGAGTCGGCCGAGCCCCGCATGCCCGCCGAGCCGGCCCCGCTGAAAGCACCGGACGGCGGCTCGGACCCGTGGACCGCGGTCGCCGGGTCGACACCGCTGCGCCAGGCATGGGAGGGCGCCCCGGCTCATCAGGGTTCCGGCCAGCAGTTCGCCACCCTGCCGTCGATGCCGGCGCGGCGCGATCAGCAGCCGGGATTCCCGCCGCAGGCGCCGGCCGCCGCGGGGCCGGTGACCCCGCCGGCCCGCGACGCGCAGACCGCCTATCAGGGACAGCCCGGTGGCGCCTATCAGGGACAACCCGGTGGAGCGACAGCGCAACACGCGCCCGGCGGTTCCCCGCCCGCGCAGACCGACCCGTTCCGGTCCGCGGAGTCCGGTAGCTTCCACGCGCCCCAGGCCCCGCAGACCGGCGCGTTCGCCGTCCCGCAGCAAGGCCACAACGGAGGTGTTCCGTCGCAGCTCGGCGGGCAGCAGGCCCCCTCGCCTTCGATCATGCCGCTCGACCTGAGCGACGCCGCACTGGTGAAGCAGCGCACGGAGACGCCGGAGGGCGGGTGGCGGCGCGCGGTCTACAAGGCATCCTTCGGCGGCATCAACCCGGGAATCTCGCGGGAGCAGGCTGAGAAGAACGCACTCATCGAGCGGATCCGCACGCCCATCCGTGGCTGCCATAAGATCGCCGTCGTCAGCCTCAAGGGCGGTATCGGGAAGACCACGACCACCTCGTGCCTCGGGCTGACCCTCGCCCACTACCGCGGAGACCGGGTCGTCGCGCTCGATGCCAACCCGGATGCCGGAACCCTTGCCGAGCGACTCACCGGCGTCACTGACGTCTCGGTGCGCGACATGCTCGACAACCTGGACAGCATCCGCTCGTTCACCGACATCTCGCGCTACATGTCCCTGGCCAGCCGGCTGCAGGTGCTCGCCTCCGATCAGGACGCAGAGGTCAGCGAGGCCTTCGATGCCGAGCAGTACAAGCGCGTCACCGATCTGCTCGCGCAGTACTACAACGTGATCCTCACCGATTCCGGCACCGGCATGCTGCACTCGGCGATGCGCGGGACGCTCGAAGAAGCCGACTCGCTGGTCGTCGTCGGCGCGCCGAGCGTCGACGGCTCGTCACGCGCGGCGAAGACCCTGGACTGGCTCGTCGCGCACGGCTACGGCGATCTCGTCGCCGGATCGGTCGCGGTCATCTCGTCGGTGCGGGAGAAGTCGAACTCCGTCGACATGGGCGTGCTGCGCAACCACTTCGGCGCTCGCTGCCGGTCGGTGATCGAGATCCCGTTCGACCCGCACCTGGTGATCGGCGGCCGCATCGACATGTCGCAGATCAGCCCGCTCACGGAGCGGGCCTACCTGGAGCTGGCTGCGACGGTGGCCGACGGCTTCCGTGTCCCCACCAGCACCCGGCAGCCCGGCAACCCGGGGTACTAGAGAGCATCACCGGGGCGCTCATCGGCGGCGACGACGGCAGCACGCCGGCCCCGAAGCTCGAGCAGGACGACGGCTGCGATGACCGACGCGGTGCCGAGAACCTGCGACCAGTCGAAGACTCCCGCGTAGCAGGCCGCGCCGATCAGCACGGCGGCCACCCCGGACGAGCCCTCGTCGCGCAGGACCGCGTGGCCCGCGGGATCGCGAGGTAGTTCTATACACTAACTATCTTTCCGCCTCATCCTTCGAGCTCAGTGAGAACCGGTGCCCACCACTTCAGCGTTGCCGCGCTTCCGTCGTACGACGAACGTCCGCACGATCATTCTCGTGCTGAGCCTGTGTGGTCTGACCGTCTCGCTGCAGCAGACGTCTATGGTCGGCGCGCTCGCCGATCTGCCCGACGAGCTGGGCACCACTACCGAGAACGTGTCGTGGATCGTCACCGTCACGCTGCTCACCAGCGCGGTCGCCATGCCGATCGTCTCGCGGCTGGCCGACATGTTCGGCAAACGCAAGATGCTGCTGCTGTGCCTGGGCCTGGTGACCGTCGGCTCACTGATCGGCGCGGTAGGCGGCTCGCTGGCAGTGATCCTCCTCGGGCGCGCCCTTCAGGGGATCAGCTTTGCGATCGTCCCGGTCGGCATCAGTGTCATGCGCGATCTGCTGCCGGCCCACCGCATCGGGGCGGCAGTCGCGCTGATGAGCGCCACCCTCGGCATCGGTGGCGCGATCGGTCTACCGGTGGGCGGGCTCATCTACAGCACGTGGGGGCTGAGCGCGGTCTTCCTGATGAGCGCGGCGGTGGGCTTCATCCTGCTGGTGCTCGTGCCGTTGGTGGTCTCCGAGTCGACGATTCGCTCGCCGGGCCGTGTCGACTATGTGGGCTCGATCCTGCTGTCGGCCGCCTTACTGGCGTTGCTGCTGCCGATCTCCAAGGGCGCGGTGTGGGGCTGGGGCAGCGGACTGACGATCGGGCTGTTCGCCGCCTCGGTGGTGCTCATCGTGATCTGGATTCCCTACGAGCTGCACCGCACACAGCCGCTGGTCGACCTGCGGACCATGGCCCGCCGTCCGGTCATGCTCACCAACGTGGCGACGGTGCTCATCGGCTTCAGCATGTTCGGGCAGCTGCTCGGCGTCACCCAGTTGCTCACCCTGCCCGAGGGGGTCGGTGCCGGCTACGGCTTCTCGCCGTTGCAGGCCGGGCTGTTCCTGCTGCCCTCGGGCATCGTCATGGTGCTGCTGGCGCCGGTGTCCGCGGCCATCTCGAACCGGTATGGCGCGAAGACGACGCTGCTGACCGGTGGCTGCCTCGTCGTCCTCGGCTACTTGGTGATGATCCCGTGGATCGGCTCTCTCGTGGCCCTGCTCGTGGGCTCGACGGTCATGGGCTCGGGCATCGCGCTGGCGTACGCCGCCATGCCGACGCTGATCATGCGTTCGGTACCGGTGACCGAGACCGCGTCGTCGAACGGGCTCAACGCCCTCCTGCGCAGCATCGGCACCTCGTCGTCCTCGGCGGTGGTGGCGCTGATGCTCTCCTCGGACGTCGTCCACACCGGCGGCAGCGACGTGCCCACCACGCACGCGTTCCAGATGATCTTCATCGTCTCGGCGATCGGGGCTGCTGTCGGCACGGCCGTGGCGACGATGCTTCCGCCGCACCGCGCGAGCCTCTCCAACGAGGAGGCCTTCACGTCGGTTCGGGACCCCGGCGCGGAGTACGACCCGCCGTCCGTCGTGGCCGAGCGCGCCGAGATCGAGTACGAGATCGCCGAGGGCCGCTCCATGCACCATCACGAGCGTGAGCCCGCGGCGAAGGACCGAAGCTCGTCGCGGGAGGGCGGCTGAGCTCCTCGACGGGTGCAGACGAACGCTGCCGCGTCCACGCCTCGGCGCAGCGCGTCGTCGACATCCGCCCCGGTGGCGTACGCCGACAGGAAGCCGGCCATGAACGTGTCACCGGCTCCCACGGTGTCGACCACCTCGACCCGGCGTCCGGGAACGGAGTGCCGAGTGCCGTCGGGGGCGCTCGCCGCAGCCCCCTGAGCACCTAGGGTGACGACCGCCAGCGAGCACCCGGCGTCTGCCGCCCACCGGCCGAGCACGTCGATGGCCTCACCCCGGTCTCCGGAGCCGCGGGCCAAGAAGGCGACGTCCTCGTCGGAGGCCTTCAGGACGCCTCCGCGGGCGCCGACGATCTCGATCCACCGCGAGGCCGCAGACCAATAGGCCTGTGGGTCGGGGATCACGGCTGGCCGCACGTTCAGGTCGATCGACATCGGGCCGCCATGGGCAGCCGCCCAGTCGGCGAGCACGGCCGCGCCGGGCGGCACGACGAGCGCGAGCGAGGCCAGGTGCAGCCAGTCCTCCGCGGAGGTCTGCGCAAGCTCCTCGGGCCGCCACGTGAAGTTCGCCGTGCCGGCGAAGTGGAAGGTGTAGCTCGCCTGAGCCCGCTCGTCGAGACTGACGACGGCCAGCGAGGTCGGGTCGTCGACCACCACCGCCCGCTCCAGCCGGACGCCGTTGCCCGCCAGATGCCGCTGCAGCTGCCGGCCGAACCGGTCCCGCGACAGCCGGCCGCAGAACTGCACATCGTTGCCCAGCCTGGCCAGCGCGATCGCGGTATTCATCGGACCGCCGGCGGACAGCGCCGCCCAGCTGCTGTGGAAGGAGTCGACGTCGCGCTCAGGCACGAGGTCGATGAGTGCCTCGCCGCACACCGTGAACCGTTGCATCGCCTCACGCTAGCCCGGCGACGGCGCTACTCGAAGGATGCCTCGATGGCCTCGACGATCGCCGAGTAGTCCGCCTGTGGATCGCGGCCGAGCACGCCGGCCCAGGCGGGGACCACCTCGGCGTGGTACTGGTGCCCGTGACCGGACGGGATGTCGGTGGCGACCGTCATGTCGGCGGTGACCTGCCAGAAGGTCACCAACGGGAAGTAGGTCAGCAGCACCTCGCGGTCGTCGTCCGCGCCCGCCTCCGCCAACCAGTCGGGCTGGGTGAACGTGAGATCCATCGACCACCACACGACCGGGTCGTCGGGGTGCTGCAGGAAGACCACGCGTGACTCCTCCCACGGTCCCAGCGCTCGCCCGTACTCGTCGGCGGTGAGCTCGTCCTGGTTGCTGGCGAACCGGTAGTGCCGCCCGTTGTCGATGACGGGGTTGATCTCGGTCGAGCCGCCTTGGCGGTCCTCGGTGAGCTGACGGTGCAGTGGCGTGAAGCCCGGCGTTCCGGTCCACAGGGCACCGTCGACCGAGTCGAGCAGGTCGGACGGCGACTCGAACGCCGAGTTCGCGCCGTACGACCCGAGCGACTCGCCCGCCAGGTACAGCTTGGGCCGTTCGTTCTCCGGCAGCGCGTCGATCTCGGCGCGCACCGCCTCGTACATCAGCGTGGCCGCTTCCCGCGGGCTGCTGGTGTCGGCCAGCAGCGCGATGGGTGAGGGCAGCGTCGAGTACTGCATCGCGGCGATCGCGCTGTCACCGTTCATCAGGTACTCGAACGACGACGCGACCCACTCGTTCACCCATCCCGTGCCGGTGGTGGTGTAGATCAGGATGGCCGCGCGCTCGAAGGCGCCGGTGCGGTGCATCTCGGCCACGACCGCGTCGCGCACGTCCGGCAGCTCGCGATCGCCGGCCAGCCCGGCGTAGGTCCGGATGGGCTCGAGTGCCGGCTGGCCGTTCACCTGCTCGAGCAGGTCGGCGTCCGGGCCGGCTGCGACGAACGTGCGTCCCTCGGCCCCGAGCGACTCCCACGACTCTGCCGACTCCTCCGAGCCGGAACGGAGCGGCGAGCTCGGCACCGAGGCACCGGGCGGGATTTGCGCGTTGGTCGATGCCGCGTTGTCGCGCACGAGCCGGACGACGGGGCGCAGCACGAGCTGGTCGACCAGCAGCGCCGTCACGACGACGATGATCGCCCCCGCCATGATCTTCGCGACCGGCCGGGGAAGGCGGCGCCACCCCAGGCCCGCGAGCCAGTCGTTGAGGCCGACCACCAGCCGGTACAGCGCGAAAAGCAGGAGCAGGATCACGGCGGTCGTGGCGACGCTGGCCACGATGCCCCAGAAGCTCTGCGCCGGCATGCCCACCCGGCGGGCATTCTGGGTCTGCCAGCGCGCGCTGACCGCCGGGACCACGACGACCAGTGCAGCCAGCGCCAGCACCCACAGGGTCGTGAGAACCTTGCGGGCGCCGTCCCGCACCGAGTACTCCAGGTGTGCCCATCGCGCTACCGCGCGGGCGATCCAGGCGAGCAGGACGCCGATCCAGTAGACGCTGAGCATGCTCAGCGCGGTGATGACGCCCTGCAGCTGCCACGGCCGGGGCAGCAGCGACGGTGTGAACGACGCCGCGTAAGCGATGATCGCCAGCACCGTGCCGGTGAACGACAGGCCCGGGAGCCAGTCTCGCCGCCAGGCCAACAGCCGGGCGCGTCGGTCAGGCCGTTCGTGATGTTCAGTGTCGTGCACCGCTCCATTCTCGTCGTTCAGGGAGATTCGCTGCCGATCGAGGGAACAAGCCGCCCGGATCGGGTAGTTACACGCCTAGCACTTCACTCGAGGAGGAACGATGGGCAAGCTCGACGGGATCCTGCGCAAGGCGCAGCAGTACGCACAGCGCAACCCCGACAAGGTCAACGGCTTCGCTGACAAGGCCGGCAGTTTCGTCAACAAGCGCACCAAGGGCAAGTACGCCGGGCAGATCGACGGCGCCCTGAACAAGCTCGAAGGCCTCACCGGGCAGCGCCGCCGGGACGACGGCCGTGGCCCCGACGAGCGTGCCGGCGGCAGCTGGTAGCCGCTGGGCTCAACGCACCTCGAACCGCGAATCGTTCTCGACCGGGTCGATGTCTCGCACGTCGACCCGGTCGACGCGTGCTGCGGCCGGGCCGTCATGGGCCCATCGGGTGAGCGCGTCGACGTCCTGCACCGCACCCTGGATTTCTGCCTTCACCGATCCGTCGGGCAGGTTGCGCACCCAGCCGGTCACGCCGAGCGCGCGGGCCTGCTGCTCGGTCGAGGCGCGGTAGTAGACGCCCTGCACCCGGCCATGCACCGTCAGCTGAACCCTCTTCATGCCCTTATCGTGCCCCACGCGACGACGTCCGTCTGCGGCCTGTGCGGCCCGTGGCTAGGGTCAAGGTCACCGGTTGGCCGCCAGTGGGCGACACGGGCGCCGCCCTTAGAATCGAGGGATGGATTTTCGTCGCATCACCGGCATGCCGCCGTACGTGTTCACGATCATTGACTCGCTCAAGATCGAAGCGCGCCGAGCCGGGATCGACATCATCGACCTCGGCTTCGGAAACCCAGACCTGCCCTCCCCCCAGATCGCGGTGGAGAAGCTGGCCGAGGCCGCGCACAACTCCCGCAACCACCGTTACTCGAGCTCGCGAGGGCTACCGAACCTCCGCAAGGGCTTCGCGGACCTCTACAAGAAGCGCTTCGACGTACACCTTGACCCCGACACCGAGGTCATCTCCACCATCGGGGCGAAGGAGGGCTTCAGCCACCTGATGTGGGTGCTGCTGCAGCCGGGTGACGCCGCGCTGGTGCCGGCGCCGTCCTACCCGATCCACATCTGGGGCCCGCTGTTCGCCGGGGCCGCCGTCCGCGAGATCCGGATGGGCACCGAGGAGGACCTGTTCGGCAACATCGTCGAGGCTTACGAGTACTCGTGGCCCAAGCCGCGGGTGATCGTGCTGTCCTTCCCGCACAATCCCACGACGGCGACCGTCGACCTCGAGTTCTTCCAGAAGGTCGTCGACTTCGCCCGGGAGCGCGAGGTCGTCGTCGTCCACGACAACGCCTACGCCGACCTTGGCTTCGACGGCTGGGACCCGCCGTCCATCTTGCAGGCGGACGGCGCGAAGGAGTGCGCGGTCGAGCTGTACTCGATGACGAAGTCGTTTTCGATGGCCGGTTGGCGGATGGCCTTCATGGCAGGCAATCGCGAGGTCGTGGGCGCGCTGCAGAAGCTCAAGTCCTATCTCGACTACGGCACCTTCCAGCCGATCCAGATCGCCGCCACCGTGACCCTGCAGGAACAGGCCGACTTCCCGCGCGAGGTCCAGCCGATCTACCAGTCGCGCCGCGACGCGCTGGTGAAGGGCCTCAATGACATCGGCTGGAAGGTGGCCGCTCCGAAGGGGACGATGTTCCTCTGGGCGCCGATCCCCGAGCCGTACAAGGAGATGGGCTCGGTCGAGTTTGCCTCGATGCTGGTCAAGGACGCCCACGTTGCCGTCTCGCCGGGCGTCGGGTTCGGGCCGGGCGGCGAGGGCAACGTCCGCTTCGCACTGATCGAGAACGAGGCGCGGATCCGCCAGGGCATTCGTGGGCTCAAGAAGGCCCTCACCAAGCTCCATTAACCGCTGCGGTGGCATTTACCCCGCTATACGCCGATTACCGTGATGTAACCCACCGCATCCGCGCGTAGCGTTACTGCACCCACCGCAGCCGCAGATGGTCCGAATGCGTAGCGGGACGACTCAACGAAGGGAACCCCATGGGCAAGATCGTGCTGTTCGGAGCGACCGGGTACACCGGCGAGCTCACCGCCGAGGCGTTGCAGAAGCGCGGGACAGGCGGCGTCGTCCTCGCTGCTCGTAGCGAGCAGAAGCTCGCCGAACTCAAGGAGCGGCTCGACGTGGACTGGCCCACTGTGGTGGCCGACGTCAACGATCCTGCCGCGCTGGACGCCGTCCTCGAGCCGGGAGACGTCCTGCTCACCACGGTCGGCCCGTTCGTGCGCTGGGGCAACGTCGCCGCAGAGGCCGCGGTGCGCAACAGCTCTCACTACATCGACTCGACCGGTGAGGCTGCCTTCATCCGCGACATATTCGAGAAATACGGGCCGCTGGCCGAGAAGAACGGTGTCACTATGATGACCGCGCTCGGCTATGACTGGGCGCCCGGCAACCTTGCCGGAGCGCTCGCCGTCGAGCAGGGCGGCGATCAAGTGAGCTCCGTCAAGATCGGTTACTTCAACGGTGGCAAGGCGACCAAGTTCAGCATGTCCGGCGGCACGATGGCTTCCAGTGCGGGCGCGATGTTCTATCCGTCGCACGCCTACCTCGACGGTGAGCTGACGCAGGAGCGCACCGCGACACGCAAGCACGATTTCGGCGAGGTGCAGGACGGCGTCCCCGCCCGCGGCTTCAGCGTCGGATCGTCGGAGGCATTCTCGCTCCCGCGCGTGTACCCGCAGCTGAAGAATGTCGATGTGTATCTGGGGTGGAACGACCCTGACAAGGTGCAGGCGCAGGCTGCTGCCCTCGAGCCGATGCTCGCCGACGAGCAGACCCGGGCCAAGCTGATGGCCGAGTCCGAGGCCAAGCTGCCAGGCTCGACCGGCGGCCCGGACGCCGAGACCCGCGCGCAGACCTACGCGGTGATCCTGGCCGAGGGCTCCAACGACGCCGGCGACGTCCTGTCGCAGGTGCGCGTCTCCGGGGTCAACGGCTATGACTTCACGGCCCGCTTCATGGCTCTCGTGGCCGAGAAGCTGCTCGGCGGCGAGGTCGAGAGGCGAGGTGCCATCGGCCCGATGGAGGCATTCGGGCGGGACAAGCTGACCGATTACGTCGCCGAGGCCGGCATCACCGTCGACTAGCCGCGCACCCTCGTCGCACACCCCACTCGCGGCACCTTCGGACTCGATAGCGAGTCCGAAAGTGCCGCAGGTCGTGATGCTGGTCTCGAAGGGCGATTGAAATTTGCATCTTCGCCAGAACGCGGGTCTAATCGTCGGTATGCATTCCACGGCAACCCGTCGCAGGCACGTCGACTACGGTCGCATGTCTTGCATGCGTTGTCGTCCCGGTCGCTGAGGCCGTCGGCTCACATCGCCGACGCTGCCCCGACCGACTTCCTCGGTTGATGGCTAGTAGGGCACGCTCGCGTGCATCCATCGACACTCCACTGGTCGGGTCATGCCAGCAGTAACCGCATTCTGCGTACCTGCCGGCCTCAATACGGACTTCACTTCCCACCCCGCGCCGGGCGCCGCTGCCTGGCCCCGGGTATCCGTCTAGCTCGAAAGGCCCCCCGTGTCCTCCCGTTCCGCATTCCGCCGTACCGCCCTGTCGCTGATCACCACCTCCGCCGTCCTGCTCGCTGCAGCCTGCGGTGGAGCAGCGAACGGCAAGGACGACGGAGGGGGCACGCCCAAGCAGGGCGGCGATCTGGTGTACCTCGAGGCGCAGGCGTACACCGACCTCTACCCTCCGTCCGCCGGCTTCTATCCCAACGGCGGCATCGTCAACAACATCACCGACCGGCTGGTCCACCAGAACCCGGAGACCCTCGAGCTCGAGCCGTGGATCGCCACCGACTGGGAGATCAACGACACGGCCACCGAGTACACCTTCCACCTGCGCGATGACGTCACCTTCTCCGACGGCACCAAGCTGGACGCCGCCGCCGTGGCCAAGAACTTCGATCTCTTCGGTAAGGGCGATCCCGCGCGTGGCCTGCAGGTCTCGGAGGCCGTCAACAACTACGACCGCAGCGAGGTCATTGATCCGCTGACGGTCAAGTTCTACTTCACCGCACCCTCGCCGGGCTTCCTGCAGGCGACCTCGACCATCAACTCCGGCCTCCTGTCGCCCGCCACACTGGATGGCGACTTCCAGAGCTTCGCGGCCGGCAACGGCACGAAGATCATCGGCTCCGGGCCGTTCGTCGTCGAGAGCGAGAAGCTCGGCAGCGAGGTCGTGCTGAAGGCCCGCGAGGACTACGCGTGGGGCCCGGAGTCCGATGCGAATCCGAAGCGGCCGTACGTCGACAGCGTCACCTACACCGTGACGCCCGAGGGCGGGGTGCGCGTCGGATCGCTCGCCTCGAAGCAGGCGGACGTCGCACGCCAGATCAACGCCACCGACGAGAAGCTCGTCACCAACGCTGGCGGCAGCATCGAGGCACCACAGACCCGTGGTGTCAACAACAGCTACAGCCTGCGGTTCTCCACCGGGCCACTCGCGGACATCAACGTCCGCAAGGCGCTGCTGATCGGCACCGACCGACAGGAGATCGTGGACACGCTGTTCACCGACAACTACCCCCTCGCCACCTCGGTGCTGAGCGCGGAGGCCGGCGGATACGTCGACCTGTCGGACAAGCTGCCGTATGACGTCGATCAGGCGGTGAAGCTACTCGAGGACGCCGGCTGGAAGGTCGGCGCGGACGGGATCCGCGAGAAGGACGGCGTCAAGCTGTCGTTCACCGTCAACGAGGCCAAGCCCCAGCCGCGGTCCTTCGACGTCGACACGCTGATCGCGCAGCAGTGGAAGAAGGACCTCGGAGTAGACCTGCAGATCCTGCGCGCGGACTCCGGCACCTACGCGCAGGCGATCAAGGATCCCACCCAGGTGCAGATCTACCACTCGATGGTGGGCCGGGCGGACCTCGACGTGATCAAGAGCCAGTATTACTCGACCAACCGCAACACGCTGCTCAACCGTGGTCCCGACGGCAGCATCAGCGATCCTGAGCTCGAGAAGCTGCTGCTGGACGTCGCCTCCACGGTCGATCCGAAGGCGCGGATCGCCGCCGACCAGAAGGTCCAGGAGTACTTGATCGACCAGGCGTATGTGATCCCGCTGTTCGAGGAGCCGCAGGTGTTCGGCATCGCGGCGAGCACGCACGGCGTAGAGTTCGAGTCGGTCGGCCGGCCGGACTTCTCCAACACCTGGATCACTCGATGAGCCGGACGGCGGTGCTGCGCAGGCTGGCGCAGGCCGCGCTGGTCATCGCGATCGCCTTCACAGGAGCGTTCCTGCTGCTGCAGGCGCTCCCGGGAGACGCGGTGATGATCAAGTTCGAGAACCCCGAGCTAGGACTGTCGCCGCAGCAGATCGAGGACATCCGCCAGTCGTACGGCGCCGATGTCCCGCTGTGGCAGCAGTTCGCGCACACGGCGTCCGGCTTCCTGCAGGGTGACCTCGGGTACTCGATCCAGGGAACGCCCGTACGCCAGTTGATCGCCGAGGCACTGCCCTCGACGCTCGCGCTGGCCGCGGCGGCGTTCGTCGTGGCGGTGCTGCTCGCGTTCAGCGTCGCGGTGCTGGCGATGCGCTCCAGGTTCGGCTGGCTGCGGGGCTTCTTCTCCTCTCTGCCATCGCTGTTCGTGTCGGTGCCGGTGTTCTGGCTCGGCATGGTGCTGATCCAGGTGGTCTCCTTCCAGCTGGGCTGGGTCCGCGTCGTCCAGCCGGGTCCGATCGAAGGGTTGATCCTTCCTGTGCTGACCCTTGCCGTGCCGATCAGCGCCCCCATCGCTCAGGTGCTGATCCGCTCCGCGGAAGACATCGAGCGCCAGCCGTTCGTGGCCGTCGTGCGCTCGAAGGGCGCGAGCGAGGGGTGGGTGCTCTGGCGCAATATTGCCCGTAACGCGCTCCTTCCTACCCTGACGATCGCCGGAATCCTGCTGGGGGAGCTGATCGCGGGCGCAGTCGTCACCGAGACCGTCTTCGGGCGCGCAGGGATCGGCCGGCTCACCGAGCAGGCGGTCGCCAACCAGGACGTCGCCGTCTTGCAGGCGATCGTCGTGCTCGCCGCGGTCGTGTTCGTGCTCGCGAACCTGCTGGTCGACCTCGTCGCGCCGCTGATCGACCCGCGGCTGAAGGATCGCCGGCGCGCGCGGACGACGGATGCTCGCGAACCGATCGGAGCGACCGCATGACCGACCTGACGGCCATCTGGGCGCCCGTGAAACGACGCCGCATCGAGCTCGTCTCGTGGCGGAGGGGGGCACTGCGCTCTCCCGGTCTCGCTCTCGCATGGGTCTACATCGCACTCATGGTGGCGTTCGCGTTCGTTCCATCGTTGTTCGCCACGCATGACCCCATCGCCGGACAGGCCTCTGCGGCCCTGACCGCGCCGAGTGCCGAGCACTGGTTCGGCACCGACGCGACTGGCCGCGACCTGTTCAGCCGAGTCGTCCACGGCGCGGTCCACTCGCTGGGCAGTGCGCTCGTCGCCGTCGGCGTGGGGCTCGTTGTCGGCACGCTGATCGGCGTTCTCGCAGGGTCTGCAGGACGGTTCGTCGACTCCGCACTGATGCGTATCGTCGACGTCCTGCTCGCGGTTCCTGCGCTGCTGCTCGCGCTGAGCATCATCATCCTTCTGGGGTTCGGGACGACCAACGCCGCCATCGCCGTTGGTGTCACTAGCATCGCGGTCTTCGCGCGCGTCGCGCGGTCGGAGGTCGTGCGTGTACGGCGCAGCGACTACGTCGAGGCCGCCTTCGGCTCCGGCGGCACCTTCCTCACGGTGCTGCGGCGGCACATCCTGCCCAACTCCCTGAACGCCGTGCTGGCGTTGGCGGCCCTGCAGTTCGGTACCGCGATCCTCGCCATCTCGACGCTGGGCTTCCTCGGGTACGGTGCGCCCCCGCCGACGCCAGAGTGGGGTCTGCTGCTGGCCGAGGGGCGCACGTACCTCGGAGTCGCATGGTGGCTCACGACCCTCCCGGGCCTGGTGATCGTGCTGACCGTACTGGCGGCGAACCGGATCGGCCGGTCGCTGGGCAATGGAGGTGACCGATGAGCGACCTGCTGACGATTGACGGCCTGACGGTCTCCTACGACACGCGCGGCGAGCGCACCCCTGTGGTGCACGACGTCACCTTCGGGGTCGCCCCCGGCGAGGTCGTGGCCCTGGTCGGCGAGTCCGGATCGGGGAAGTCGACCACCGCGCACGCGGTTGTCGGGCTGCTCGCCGCCAACGGGCACATCGACAGCGGGACCGTGACCCTGGGGGACACCGAGCTGACCGGGCTGAGCGAGCGCGCCTTGCGCGACGTCCGCGGACGCCGGATCGGCCTGGTGCCGCAAGATCCCAACAACTCGCTCAACCCACTCAAGCGGATCGGCGACTCGATCGCCGAAGTGCTGAGGATCCATCGCTGGGGCAGCAAGCCGGCGATCGCGCAGCGAGTGATCGAGCTGCTGGAGCAGGTCGGGATCCCGGAGCCGGAGCGCCGGGCGCGGCAGTACCCGCACGAGCTGTCCGGTGGGATGAAGCAGCGGGTGCTGATCGCCTCCGCGATAGCGCTCGAGCCCGAGCTGATCATCGCCGACGAGCCGACCAGCGCCCTCGACGTGACCGTGCAACGCACCATCCTGGACCTGATCGATGAGCTGCGCGAGGAGCGCGGGATGTCGGTGCTCATGGTCACTCACGACCTCGGCGTAGCCGCCGAGCGCGCCGACCGGATCGTCGTGATGCGCGGAGGGCGAGTCGTCGAGCAGGGGCCGACCGCCGCGGTGGTGGCCGATCCCTCGAGCGAGTACACGCGCGCCCTCGTCGCCGGCGCCGCCGCGCTGCACGGGTCGCTCGGGCGGCTCGCCGAACGAGCTGCGCGTGCGCCGTCCGGCGAGCAGGCAGGCACCGCGATCGAGGTGCGGGGGCTGGTCCAGGACTTCGACGGCTTCCGTGCAGTCGACGACCTGTCGCTGGCCGTGCCCTACGGCACGACGCACGCCATCGTCGGCGAGTCGGGATCGGGCAAGACGAGCGCGGTGCGGGCGATCCTCGGCTTCCACCCGGCCACGGCGGGGGAGATCATCGTCGCGGGCTCTACCGTGCGTGGGCACGACGGCCACTTTCTGCGCGGTAAGGCCTCACGCGAGCTGCGCCGGTCGGCGCAGCTGGTCCTGCAGAACCCGTACTCGTCGCTCAACCCGCGCCGCAAGGTCGGCGAG